>NZ_CP013244.1:2713333-3026666 GCF_001679665.1 Candidatus Viadribacter manganicus | reverse complement strand
CGCTTCGGTCGGCGCAGTGACGACGCAAGCCTCTACCGCCAGCATCTTGCCTGGATGCCCCAGCGGATCAGGAATGCCTTCACCGTCATCGATCGTGTAACGCAGCGGCTCAACGTGCACGAATGAGCGTTGCGGCGCGGGGGCCGCCTTCATCGCCTCGTCGATCGCGTTCTCGATATCGCGATGCGAAATGACGGCGCCTTTGACGCGGGCAGCGCCGCGAACGATCTGCGAGTTGAGCCCAGGACCAGAATACGACGCGACGACGCGTTGAACGGGCGCGCCGGCCATGGCGGCGGCTTCTTGAATGGCGACTTCGATGGCGCGCGCGCAGGCGTCAAAATCCGCCGGCTTGCCGCTGGCAATCGCAGGCGCGGTTTGCTGGCCGATGCCGAGCACGCGCAGCGGACGCTCCGGATGCATATCGAGCACCGGATCACGGCGCGAGGTCAGACAAACGGTCTTCGACACGCCAACGTCGATCGAGGCGACGAGCGGCGCCAAGCGCTGGTCTTCGAATTGAGCTTCATCGCGATGCTTGACAGAAGCGGACATTATGCGCCTCCCATCAGAGGCGCGCCGGCTAGTTCGGGATGAATGCGAACGGCGAGACGGCCCGGCGCGCGCAAATCAAAGCGCGTCACCGCGCGATCGAGCAAAGCATATTGCTGGTGAAGGCGCTGCAATTGCTCGAGCGCTTCGATCTGCCCCTCTTCCGGCAGCGCGACGATGGCGCCGGACTTCAACTCAATATCCCAGCGGCGATCGCCTACGCGTGTCAGCTGCACCGTGCGGTCGCGAATTTCCGGCATGGTTTCGAGCGCAGCCAAGATCGGTGGCGCGGCCGGACCGGCGCCGCGTCCGACAACGCGCAGCAAACCGGCATTGTCTTCGACACGCTCAGTCAGAAGGCGCTCGCCATTGGCGTCGATCACAGCCGACTGATGGTTCTCGTCTTCCCAGACCGCGAACTCACGGCGGCGCTCCACTTCCACCATCAACGTCGATGGCCAAAGACGGCGCACGCGCGCATTGGCGACCCAATCGAGACTTTCGACACGCGCCTGAACTTCCTGGGGATCGAGCGCCAGAATGGAATGGCGCCCTTCCGGCACGATGAGCGAGCGCACTTCCTGTTCGCGCGCTTCGCTGATCTCGGGCGCATCCGGCAGACGCGCAACGCGGATCTCAGCGATCTCAAAGCCGGCATTGGCGACGGTCGCGTCAGCCGAGCGCGCAAAAGCTTCGCGCGCATCAAACAGAGACGAACCCAGCCAGGCGGCGCCGGCAATGGCGATGCCGATAAACATAACGCCGCCGGTCAGCGCCAGCGCGAGGCTCTTGCCGCTGACTTGCATGTCATCGCCGCTCAAGCCGCCTGACAGCTTAATGCGCGCGATGCGCGGCATGGATTCATATGCGGGCACAGGTTGAGGACGGCGGCGTTTGCCGCGCGGCGGCTCGTCATAGCCGCGTCCACCACCTTTGCCACCGCCGCCTGAGCGGCGCGCTCTCACCGCGGCCATGATGCATCCTCCAGTATCCACTGGACGAGCTGGTCGTAAGAGAGACCAACGTGAGCGGCTTGTTCCGGCGTCAACGACGTCGGCGTCATGCCGGGCTGGGTGTTCACTTCAAGCAGCGCCAAACGATCGGTCTTCGGATCGTAGCGGAAGTCGCTGCGCGAGACGCCGCGACAGCCAAGCGCATGGTGCGCGGCTTCAGCGGCGCGCATGCACTGATCCGCGACCGATTGTGGAATGTTGGCAGGCACCACGTGCCTTGAACCACCGCTCGAATACTTGGCGTCAAAATCGTACCAATCACCATCGCTGGTGACGAAGATTTCAGTGACCGCCAACGCGCCGCGATCATGCATGACCGCAACGGTGAGCTCTTTGCCGTCGATGAATTCCTCGACGAGCACCTCCTCGCCAAAGGTCCAATCAGGATCGAGCAATTGTTCGGGCGGACGATTAGCGCCCTCACGCACGATAAAGATGCCGACCGACGAGCCCTGCGCGTTCGGCTTCACAACATAAGGCGCGGGCATCGGGTGGCCCTTCGCGGCCTCCAGGCGATGCATCAGCTTACCATTGGCGAGCGGCAGCCCGGCCTGCGCAAACACCGCCTTGGACTTATCCTTGTCCATCGCCAGCGCCGACGCGAGCACGCCCGAATGCGTGTAAGGAAGCTTCAGATAGTCGAGCACGCCTTGGGTGCGGCCGTCCTCACCCCACTCACCGTGGAGGGCGTTGAACACCGCGTCCGGCGCGGCGTCGGCCAACTCGGAGATCCAATTCGGATTTTGAGGGTCGATCTCGATCACGTCGTGACCAAGCCGGCGCAGCGCGTCAGCGCAGCCCTTGCCGGAACTGAGGCTCACTGGCCTCTCGGGGCTTAATCCCCCTAGTAGCACCGCCACTCGGGCCATGCGCTTGCCTCACAACACCAACCAACCACCGCCCCAGCTGACCGCCTTTTGTGCGCTCATTCCGGGAGTGTCATAACGAAACACCTCAGGGTTAAGGCAAGGTGTGGGCGGCGCTCTTAGTGACTGTTTTTTATAGTAAATTTCGATTCATCGGCGTTGATGGCGCTTAACCACGTTGGCTCGCGACAGGCCACATTGACGGTATCCAAGAGCGTCCAGCGCCGTTCAGACTTGCGCGCCGCACCATCGCGCGAGAGCAAGTCTGACCGCCATTTAAGCAATTCTATTCAATAGACTTTTTCTATGTCTCTAACGAGCAAGATCAATTTGCACTTCGCGCTCGCAGCATTACACCTCCCACATCCATTCATGGACTCACCACTAGGAGATCGAGATGCGCGGCATCGGCGAGACGCTTCCCTCATTCAAAGTCACCGGCGTAAAGCCCGGCTTCATGCAGCATGAGGAAGGCGGCAGGTCCGCTTTTGAGGAGCTCACCGAAAAGAGCTTCGAGGGCAAGTGGAAGGTCATCTACTTCTACCCGAAGGATTTCACCTTCGTTTGCCCGACTGAGATCGCTGAGTTCGCGCGCCTTAACAAAGAGTTTGAAGATCGCGACGCTGTCGTCCTCGGCGGCTCTACGGACAACGAATTCTGCAAGCTCGCTTGGCGCCGCGATCACAAGGATCTAGCCAAACTGCCGCAATGGCAGTTCGCCGACACCAACGGCTCGCTCGTTGACGGCCTCGGCGTGCGTTCGACCGATGGCGTTGCGCTGCGCGCGACGTTCGTCGTCGATCCGCACAACGTGATCCAGCACGTCTACGTCACCAACCTCAATGTCGGCCGCAATCCGTCGGACACGCTGCGCGTGCTCGATGCGCTGCAAACCGACGAACTCTGCCCATGCAACCGCCCAGTCGGCGGCGATGTGCTGAAGGCAGCCTAAGCGAACACTGCGCGCTCCACCCTCCCCCCCCCCGTGAGCGCGCGGGATGAACCGGCGCGGCGTTCGGGCTCAAACGTCGCGCCGGCGCTTATTTCAATCAAAGGACGAAGATCATGGCGTTCGATGCTCTGCGGGACACGCTTCCCGACTACGCGAAAGACATCAAACTGAACCTCGGCTCTCTCGCCAACGATCAGACATTGAACGAGCAACAAAAGTGGGGCGCGTTTCTCGCCTGTGCGCACGCAGCGGGCGTGGGGGAACTCATTCGCGCGCTCGAAGCTGAAACCGCCAATAAACTCTCGCCGGAAGCCAAAACAGCAGCGAAAGCGGCCGCGGCGATCATGGGCATGAACAATGTCTATTATCGCTCGGTGCACCTGCTCTCGAACGAAGAGTACCGGACGCTTCGCACCGGCCTGCGCATGAACATCATCGCCAATCCGGGCGTCGATAAGGGCGACTTCGAATTGTGGGCGCTCGCGGTTTCTGCCGTGAACGGCTGCGGTATGTGCCTCGACGCGCACGAGGCCGAGCTGCGCAAACGCGAATTCACCGCGGCCCAAATCCAGCAAGCGCTGCGCATCGCCGCTGTGGTCAGCGCCGGCGCCGCCGTGCTGCGCGCCGAAAGCGCGCTCGCCGCGTAAAACGGCGCGCCCCACGTCAAGCCGAAAGCGCGCCCTCAGCGGCGCGCTTTTTGTTTAGGCGCACGGCCTCCATTTTAGGCGCCTTGCCCACTATCCCCCGCCGCCGGGAACCCAAACCTTGCCGCCTCGCAATTCGGCGCAGCACAAAATCTGCGCATGCCGACACCGATCTTCCTTGCGCACCCGCGCGGCGCCGAAAACCACGCTCGCGGCGTAGCCGCTGAACTCAAGGCGCTTGGCTACGAGGTTCGAAGCTACACGCCCCAAGCGCAGCGCGCGGGCGCACATAAGGTCGTTTTGTTGTGGTCGCGCGCAGCGTGGGGGACGCCCGCGCTCCGGGCGGCGGCGCGAAAGGCGCACGCAACGGGGTCTCTCGTTTGCGTACGGCTGGATGCTGCGCCGCCGCCCGTGGAGGGGGCGCATCTCCTGCCGCTAAAGCGCAACGGCTCGCAACGCACCGCTTGGCGACGCGCGCTCAGCAGCTCACCGCGCGCGACGCCCGCGCGCACATCCGCACCGCCCGCCACGCGCTCGACCAAGCGCGCGCGCCGGACCGGCGCTGCGCCAAAACCGGTGGTGGAGAAGAAAATGCAAGTGAAGGAAAAGAACAGTCGATTGTTCGCGATCGCGCTCACAATCACGCTTCTTGCTGCAACAGGCGCGGGCTACGCCTACGGACGCTACCCCGCTTTCGCCGCGCCGATCGATCAAGCGGCGTCGGCGGCGTATACAAAAGCCAGCGAGATCGCCGCGCTCGCGCCCTAACCCAACGCTTCTTGAATGTCGGCGATTAGGTCTTCGACGTCTTCGATACCGACGGAGAAGCGCACGAGGCCATCGGTGAGGCCGATTTGCTCACGCAGGTGCTTGTCGACGGAGGCGTGTGTCATGATCGCCGGGTGTTCGATCAGGCTCTCGACGCCGCCGAGCGATTCTGCCAGCGAGAAGAGCTTTACACGCTCGAGGAAGGTTCGCGCTGGTTCGAGGCCGCCTTTGAAGTACGCCGTGATCATCCCGCCGAAGCCGCCGGTCATTTGCCGCTTGGCGATCTCGTGCTGCGGGTGATCGGTGCGGCCCGGATAGACCACACGCTCGATCTGCTTTTGATCCGCCAGAAAATCCGCAATCTTCGCGGCGTTCTCGCAATGACGCTGCACGCGGACATGCAACGTCTTCGTCGAACGCAACAGCAAGAAGCTGTCCCACGGCGCGGCGATGCCGCCGACAGCATTCTGCGTAAAACGAAGCCGGTCGGCCAACGCATCATCCGTGCAGATCAGCGCGCCGCCGATCACGTCCGAGTGGCCGCCAATGTACTTCGTACACGAATGGCTGACGATATCGGCGCCAAGCGCCAGCGGATTGGTCAGCACCGGCGTAGCAAACGTGTTGTCCACCACCGTGACAACACCCTTCGACTTTGCAAGGCGCGCGATGGCGGCGATGTCGATGACTTTCAGCAGCGGATTGGTCGGCGTTTCCAGCCAAACCATCTTCGTATTCGACTTGAACGCCGCTTCGGCCGCGTTGAGGTCGGTTAGATCGGCGCGCGTGTAGGTGATGCCGAATTGCTTGAACACCTTGTCGAACTGACGATAGGTGCCGCCATACACATCATCCGACAGAACGACGTGATCGCCCGAAGCCAGCAGGTGAATGCACGCCGCCTGCGCCGCGAGGCCCGACGCGAAGTTAAAACCGTGCCGGCCGCCTTCGAGCGAAGCCAGATTTCGCTCCAGCGCCTTGCGCGTCGGGTTCGCCGAGCGCGCATAATCGTAATCTTCGATGATCACGCCCGGGCTTTGCTGCACGAATGTCGACGTTTGATAGACCGGCGTCATGATCGCGCCCGTGCTCGGATCAGGCTCCTGGCCGGCATGAATGCAACGCGTGCCAAAGCGCTTATTGTCGTCGTGCATGGTCGCTAGTCCTTACTGGGGTTCGGTGCCGCAGGCCGCATTCGTCATTCCGGTCACGCTTGGCGCGCCCAGATGACGGACGATCATCGCTTCCCGGACAGATATTCAATCAGGTCGATCTTGGAGATGACGCCAACGACATTCGAGGAATCCACAACGACGGCGACGTTATCGCCGGCGAAAATGTGAAAGAGCTCTTCGATGCGCGCCTTCGGGTAGATCAGGCCGCCAATCGGCGTGGCGACGGTTTTGGCAGGCGCGTTGAGATCAAACACGCGCTTTTGCATCTTTGAGAGAATGTCGCTCTCGTGGACGATGGCGTTCAGCTTACCGCGCTCGATGAGCGGAATTTGGCTGACGCCATTCTCGCGCATCAGATCGACGACTGACTTAATCGAAGAGTCGGCGTCGGCCGTGATCGGCTTCGTCTTCAAGTTCTTCAGCATGTCCTCGACGAAGCCCAGCTCGCGTTCGGTTTCGGTGAAGCCGTGCTCCTTCATCCAGCCATCATTCAAGAACTTCGACACGTAGCGGTTGCCATGATCGGGCAGCACCGTCAGCACCACCTTGCCCGGCCCGAGCTCCTTGGCGATCTCGACGGCGACGTGGACGTTCGAGCCTGAAGAGCCGCCGCAGAAGAGCCCCTCTTCGCGCACGAGGCGGCGGGCCATCACGAAGCTGTCGCGATCATTCACCTGGCGCATGTCGTCAACGACGGAGAAATCCATCGCACGGCATTCGATGTCCTCGCCGATGCCCTCAACCATATAGACGTGCGCTGTCGGCAGCGTCTTGGTGTGGAAGAGATGATAGTGCACCGAGCCCAGCGGGTCGGCGCCGATGATCTTCACGTTCGGCGCGTGCTCTTTAAGGTAGCGACCAACGCCCGAAACCGTGCCGCCCGTACCGGTGCCGCCGACGAACGCGTCGAACTTGCCGCCATCGGTGTCTTCGAAGATTTCCTTGCCGGTCGAATGATAGTGCGCGTCGATGTTCCAGGAGGAATGATACTGATCGACGTAGAAGGCGCCCGGCGTGTCTTCGGCGATCTTCTTGGCGACGTTGACGTAGTGCTCCGGTGAGTCACCGGGAACGTCGGTCGGCGTGATGATCACTTCAGCGCCGTAGGCCTTCAGCGAGTCCTGCTTTTCCTTCGACATCTTGTCCGGCATCGTGAAGATGCAGCGATAGCCTTTGATCGCCGCCGCCATCGCGAGGCCCTGACCGGTATTGCCGGAGGTGTTCTCGACGATAAGTCCCCCGGGCTTGAGGACGCCAGTCTTCTCAGCCTGCTCGATGATGTAGTTCGCCATCCGGTCTTTGATCGATCCGGCCGGGTTCAGGTATTCGCACTTCACCCAAACTTCCGCCGCGCCTTCGGGCACGACCTTGTTGAGCTTCACGAGCGGCGTGTTGCCGATCGCGGCAAGGATATTGGGCTTCAGACGCATAAGGCGGAATCCTGGGAAATTTTGTTTGGCCGGGGTTTAGAGCGGCGCGGCCCGAAAAGCCACACCGGCCCGGTGGCTCCCTGCCATGCAGCGCCAAAATCGCCTCAGCCGCGCCCGATCCGCTTGATTTCCCACTCAAGTTGAATGCCGTGCTTGGCTTTCACCGCCGAGCGGACCTCTTCGCCCAGGCCCTCGATGTCGGCGGCAGTCGCTTCGCCGGTATTGATCAGGAAGTTGGCGTGCAGCTCACTGACTTGCGCGCCGCCGCGCCGATGGCCGCGCATTCCCGCTTCGTCATTCAGCTTCCAGGCCGAGAGCTTCTCGCCATCGGGTCCGATTGGGTTTTTGAATGTTGAGCCGCCAGTCTTCTCTCGGATCGGCTGCGAAGCTTCGCGCCTTGAGGTGATCTCAGCCATGCGCGCGGTAACCGCGGCTGGATCGTCCGGCGCGCCTTGGTAAGTGGCGCTCAAAAAGATGAGCCCACCCGGCAGCGCGTTGTGGCGATAGGTGAATCCAAAATCCTTGTTCGTCAGCGTCACGCGTTTGCCTTGGCGATCCATCGCCACCGCTTCGATGAGCACGTCCTTCGTCTCGCTGCCGTAGCACCCCGCATTCATGGTGAGCGCGCCGCCAATCGTGCCGGGAATGCCCGCGTAAAATTCGAGACCCGCAATGCCGGCCTTGGCCGCCGCCTTCGCAACCATAGCATCGAGCGCACCAGCGCCGGATTTCACGCGCGATCCATCGAGCGTCTCGATCTGGGCCCATTGACGCCCCGCCAAGCGCACCACAACACCAGGCACGCCGCCATCCCGCACGATGAGGTTTGAGCCGACACCGATCGGCAAGAGCGGCGCGTCTGGATTCAATTGAGTCAGAAACGCGGCAAGATCGTCTTCATCCGCCGGAAGGAAGAGCGCGTCCGCCGGTCCGCCGACACGAAACCAGGTAAACGGCGCGAGCGTTTCGCCGCGCAGAAGCTGGCCGCGTACTGTTGGCAGGTCGAGTTCACTCATTGTTGAACGGGTATCGCAGGCTTTTGAGCCCCGTCAACGCGGCGGCCGCTCGCGTAGCGCAACGGACCGTCCCATACTCTTCTCAGGAAGGACGCGCTCCATGATCCGCATTATCACCGCGATATTCTGCCTCTGGACGCTGGCCGCTTGCGCCAGCACCGCCCCAGCCAGCGAGCAAACCACAAGCTCCCAGGACTGCTTCCGCAGCGAACAGGTGAGCGGCTACAGCTATGTGGACAACCACCACATCAGCCTCCGCGTCGGCGCGAACCGCTCTTACGTCCTCACCACGATGTGGAATGCACGCGACCTCGACTGGTCGCATGCCATCGCGATCCGCTCGGCGACAGGCCGCATCTGCACCGGCAACGGCCTCGGCGTCGACCTCATTGGCGGCGATCCACAGCGCACTTACGCAGTTTCCGAAATCATACGCGCGCCTGAAGACCAACCGGTCGAAGGCAGCTAACTCACACAGGAGTTCTCTATGCTTCGCTTTGCTCTAGTGGCCGGCGCGCTCGCCCTCGGCGCCTGCGCCTCCTCCACCGCTGATACAAGATCGCAAAGCGCCAGCCGCGATTGCTTCCGCTCGCTCGATGTCCGCGGATACAGCGTCGTTGACGATCACAGCGTCAAGCTTCGCATCAGCCCGGCGCGCGAATACATTCTCACCATCCCGCAAAACTCGCGCGACCTCGATTGGACGCACGCGATCTCGGTGCGTTCATCGTCCAACTTCATCTGCGTAGGCGATCCGTCCGGCGTGCAATTGCTTGGCGGCGATCCGCCGATGCCGTTCCAAGTGACGAACATCGAGCGCGTACCGCCAACCACGGCGGATCAGGGCAGCTGAAGCTTTAGGCGTTCACCTGCAGTCCGGCGCGCAACGCGATACGGCCAAGCGCGCCCTTTACGATCACATCAAGCTGGCTCTTCGGCTGATAGTCAGCCGGCGCCACGTAACTCACGCGATCTTCCGCGATGAGGCGCGCCACTTTGTCGAGACTACGCGGCTCGGTCCATTGATAGGGATCGAGCACCGCAATCGCGCAGCCGCCTTGGCTGGTGACCATCTTCATCGACGGAATATCGGTATCGCCATCACCGATGAAGATCATGCGCTCGAACGGCAGCTCGCGCGCATCGTTGTGCATCCAGCGATTGATGGCTTCCGTATCGTGGACGTTGTCGATGCCTTTGTTGATACGGAAGAGAAATTGCGTCTTGGTTGTGTAGTTGATCGCAACCCCTGGCCACTTCGCCTCGCCCTTCGCGTCATAGAGAAAGCGTGACGCGAACACTTGGCGGAAACGCGGAAACAGCGGGCAGCCTTCGATCATCTCGTAAATACCCGACGAGACGATGTAATGATCGAGCTGCAGGCCGAGATCGTCTGCGAACGCATCGACACGGTCGAACCAGTGATCGAGCCCATCGAAGAAATCCGGATCGGCGCCGTTTTCCTGCAGCTGCTTGCGCGTCACCGGATGACCCGCAGCGCGCGCGCGATCCAGCATGAGGTGCATGTAGACGAGGATCTCGTCGGCATCTTCAAGCTTGGCGAGACGCTTCACTTCCATCCAGAAGTCGGCGTGCTTCATGCCGGCGATATCAGGAATGAAACTGCGTTCCTGCAGATTGCCGCGCGCGAGCGTGCCATCGAAATCATAGACAATAGCGGCGCGGAGCGGCTCGCGGCGTGGCTTGCGGTGGGCGGTATCGGCCATGACATCCGGGCTGCGCGGAGTCGGGGCGCTCCGTCAAATCGTTCCGCAGGCGATTATATGCGGCGCGCCTACACAGACTTGTCATCGCCGCGCTCGCCTCCTCCCGAGCTTGTGAGTAGCGGGCTGCGCGCAGTGCGAGATGCTTTGTGTGTCAACAACTGGCGTTCATGAGGGGGACGAGCATGAGGAACTGGCGCAAAGCAGTCGCGCTCACAGCAATCAGTGCTTCGCTTTTGTGGACGCCAGCTGGCGTCTCGGCGCAACAAAACTTTGAGCAAGGCAATGAAGGTCTCTGCCGGCGCGCGCCGGCGCCCTTGGTGCTGGACGCAGAGATCGAGCGCGCGGCTCGGAACATCCAACCCAGCACGAGAGCGCCTCCGCCACCGGCAGCGGTCACTGAGCCTTCTGCCGATGGGGCCAGCGCTGAGGACGAGGAGGCAATCGTCGTCACAGGCGCTCGGATCGTGCGCCAAGATTTTGAGGCGATCAGCCCGATGACAACGGTCGGCGCTGAAGAACTTGAATTAACGGCAACGCTCTCCACGGACGGCCTATTGGACCCAGTAGAGCCGGACACCGAAGCAAGCTCGGGATTTGGACGCACAGAAAGAGCGCAGCCGCGCCCGGAAGCGGGGCTGCTGACTGCCGGCGATCATGACGATCTGCTCAATCCAGAGCTTTATGCCAACTATGTCGATAGCTTCCTGGAAAACGAAGAGTTCGATGGCGTGCCACGTGTCGATACGCGCCGCGTGCTAACGATCCAGGTTGAAGATCGCGCGGGGCGGCCACTGCCCTTCGCCAACGTGAGACTGACCTGCGGCGACGGCAATCAGCTGACTCTTGCAACCACGGCCGATGGGACGGCGGTATTCTTCCCTGAACTCGACCGACTGGGCGCACGGGTTGCGGTTTCCGTGGACTATCGCAGCCGTCGCGAGCCGATGTCGCGGTCAGTTGTGATCGGCCGCACCAGTCGCGCGCAGATCGAGACCGTGCGCACAGAATCGCTCGCCAGCCCCATCCGCAACTTCGATCTGGCGCTTGTCGTCGACACCACCGGCAGCATGTCGGATGAGCTGGAATATCTGAAAGTCGAACTCGACTCTATCTTGGGAGGTCTCCGCGAAGAGCACCCAAACGTCGACATACGCGTTGCACTCGTCGCCTATCGCGACACGACGGACGAGTACATCACGCGCACTTTCAGCTTCGACGGTGACGTCTCAACGATACGAGGTCATCTGTCACGCCAGCGTGCGAGTGGCGGCGGCGACTATCCCGAGGCCGTCGAGCAAGCGATGGCGCGCGCGGTAGCGCTCGACTGGCGCGAGAACGCGGTGCGCTCGCTCTTGTTCGTCGCCGACGCACCGCCGCACGCGGAAGATGTCGCCACCACCTGGCGCTCAGCCGAAGTGGCGCGCGCCAAGCGAATTCAGATCGTGCCGGTGGGCGCGTCCGGTGTCGGTCCGGGGGCCGAATACATGATGCGTGCGATGGCTGCAGTGACTCAGTCCCGCTACATCTTCCTCACCGATGACAGCGGCATCGGCAATCCACATGCGCCACCGGCTGTCGATTGCTATCTGGTGACGAGCCTAGAAAGCAGCATCCAGCGCGTCCTCAACGGTCAAATCTCGGGCCGCCGCATCGAACCGGATCGCGCTGAAGTGGTTCGTGCCGTTGGCCGCTACAACAACGGCCGCTGCCGCCGGAGCACCTAAAACGAAAGTCCGCGGGCTGCGCTCAGACGTGGCCCGCGGACGCAAGCGGCGCTTGCCATGTGGGGCGGCATAAGCGTTAGCTTGGCCCCGG
Source organism: Candidatus Viadribacter manganicus (assembly GCF_001679665.1). GTDB lineage: Bacteria > Pseudomonadota > Alphaproteobacteria > Caulobacterales > Aquidulcibacteraceae > Vitreimonas > Vitreimonas manganica. Next base: position 3,014,708 of record NZ_CP013244.1, on the reverse strand, counting down.
AGACCACCGAATGCGTAACACCCGAAACCTACGCGCTCGCCGCGTACGGGCAAAGTACGGCCCCGGCTCCAGCACAAGCTCCGGCTGAGGCGAGCGCGTCCGCATTGCCAGTGAATGTCGGCGAGTGTGTACAAACAACAATCGCCGAGACCTGCCCTCGCCTTGAGGGCGTCGATGATAGCAGCAGCACCGTTGTCTATGCGAACGGCGCCAGCCAAGTCTCCGACGATATCGCGCCCGCCATCGCCCCATCGCGAGCGGGCGACAGCGTCGAGCTTTGCCTTGTCAGTGTTCCGGAGAACTGCCCGCCGGGAGACGATCGCGGCCGGATCTATGCCGCAACCAACGCGCACCGGTGAAACCTAGACGCTTCCGGATTCGCAGTACATGTGCTGCGGCGCCTAAGCCGCCGCAGCGCCCAGCTTGGCTGGCAGCGCATTGGCATACGCGGTGATATCGCCGGCGCCGAGGCACACCACGATATCGCCCGGCTTGGCTTCCGCGCGCACGAACCCAGGCAAATCATCTAGGCTACCCAAGCGCCGCGCGTCGCGATGGCCATGGCTCTTCAAGCTTGCCGCGAGCGTATCGGCGCAAACACCATCGATCGGCGCTTCACCGGCGGCGTAAACATCAGCCACCGCGACGATGTCGGCGTCGTTGAAGCAGGTCGAGAAGTCCTGAAAGAGATCGCGCAAACGCGTAAACCGGTGCGGCTGCACCACCGCGAGCACGCGCCCTTCCGTCATTTCGCGCGCCGCCGAAAGCACAGCGGCGATCTCGACCGGATGGTGTGCGTAATCGTCAACGATACGGACTTCATTCCAATAGCCGGTCGTGGTGAAGCGGCGCTTCACACCGGCGAATTTCTTCAAACCATTGCGAATGCCGGCGTCGGTGACACCAAGCTCACGCGCAACCGCGATTGCCGCGACCGCGTTCTGTACGTTGTGACGGCCCGCCACCGGCAAGAAAAGATCATGCATGGTGACGCCCGGCCCCTCGCCCTTGCGGCGCGCAACCACGTCGAACGTCGAGCCATCGCGTGAGGGGCGCACGTTGACGGCGCACACATCAGCCTGCGGGTTGAAACCGTACGAAATGATGCGGCGATCGCGCACCTGCGCGGCCAGCGCCTGTACTTGTGGGTGATCGAGGCACATGACGGCAAAGCCGTAGAACGGAATGTTCTCAACGAACGTCTGGTACGCCGCGTTCATGGCTTCGACCGAGCCGTAATGGTCAAGGTGTTCAGGGTCCATGTTGGTGACGACGACGGCGGTGGCGCGCAGGCGCGTGAACGTGCCATCGCTTTCGTCGGCCTCAACCACCATCCACTCGCCTTCGCCCATGCGTGAATTGGCGCCGTAAGCATTGATGATGCCGCCATTGATGACGGTCGGGTCTTTGTCGCCCGCGTCCAGCAGAGCCGCGATCATTGAAGTCGTCGTCGTCTTGCCGTGCGTGCCGCCGATCGCGACCGTCCACTTCAGGCGCATGATCTCAGCGAGCATCTCGGCGCGCCGTACGATCGGCACGCCGCGCGCCCGAGCCGAATCGACCTCGGCGTTGCCGTGCTTGATCGCTGATGAAATCACCACGACCCCGGCGTTCGCGGCGGCCTCGGCCTTGTGGCCAATGGTGACGTGAATGCCTTGCGCGCGCAGGCGCTCGATGTTGGCGCCGTCCTTGGCGTCTGAACCCGTCACCTCGTAGCCGAGGTTCTTCATCACCGCCGCGATACCGGACATGCCGATGCCGCCGATGCCGACGAAGTGAATTGGACCGGTGTCGAACGGAATAGCGCGGCGGATCATGGTTTCCCCTAACCGCGCTAGTATAGGCGGGCTCTACGGCGCATCAAAGGCGGCGTAACGAAGGTCGTGTTAGCGGATGCCGTGTTTGGCGGCGAACGCATCGACCGGGAAATACTGCTCGGCCTGCTTGTCCGCGATCTGCAGGTTCTGCTGACCTTTTTGCTGGAGCTCACGCGCCTTGCGTACGGCGTCCGCGGGCGTGTCCGCCTCGCCGATGGGCATCGGCTTCGGCAGCGTCATCATCTGCGCAAGTATCTGGTAGCGTGCCATCCCGCCCTCTTTCTCAAGTCCGCGTCAGAGCGGTCACCCGCAGGATCGCCCGAGAGCGCGCCAACACAGCGCGCGGCCCCTCAAGCGTCCAGAGCGCCAGCACATAAGCGACCGCAAGCAGGCCCGCAACCAACAGCAGCGGCTGCAGCTCCGTCAGACCAAGGCCAAATGTATGCGCCAAGGGGAAAATGAGGCCGATCATCGCGAAAACGCTAGTGATGCGGAACGCGTTCCGACGCGCCTGGCGGCGGCGTGCGCGTTCGCCGGTGTGCACAAGCACATCATAGCGGAACGCCGGGTCCGGCGACGTCGGGGCCTCTCCGAGGAGCGCGGCCAGTTCAAGATCGTCACTCATCGCTCAACTCCGACCCCGAGCGCGGCCTGCAGGCGCGCCCGGCCTCTGGTCACGTGGGATTTCACCGTGCCCAAGGGAAGCCCCAAAATGTCTGCGGCCTCGCCATGAGTGAATTCCTGACCGAGACAGAGCGCAAGTGCGGCGCGCTGATCTTCAGGCAATTCTTCCATCGCTTTGCGCAGCGCCAGGCGCTGACTGGCGCGTTCGGGCGTTTCATTCGTCTCAGTGTCGCTCAAATCGGCGTAGGCGGTTTCGCGGATTTCGCGGCGGTTCTGCGAACGGCGCGCACGTCGCCAATATTGAAACGCGATGCCGCAGATGAAGGTCCGCAAGGCCGACGAGCCGTCGAAGCGATGAAGTACTTCCCATGCCCGGGCGAACGCCTCCTGCGCGAGATCATCCGCGTCGGCGTAATTGCCGGTCACGCGCCGCAGAAAGGCGCGCACCGCCCCCTGATGCGCGTCGACGAGACGGCCGAAGGCGGTGAAATCCCCGCCCCGCGCCAGGCCGATGAGTCGCGCTTCTTCCCCTGACTCCATGGCCTGGTCAGGGGCGTCGTGAAGTCAGCGTGAGAATAAGCGCGCCGATGGCGAGAATGCCCATCGTCACCGCGACGATCAAGAACGCGAACGACCAGCTCTCAGCGCGGATGTACCACCAACCGACGGTGAACCCGGCTGAGAGCGCGGCGAACACGAAGAAGTTCCAGCCGTTCGACTGTTGCGGCGCGGCCTGTCCCGGCGCCTGCCAATCGTTCTGCGCCATGCGCAACAATTCCGGCGGCGGTTCCTTGCCTTGATCAACGTAGGACTTGATCAAATTCATCACGTCGCGCGAACGGCGTTCGCTCGAACTCATGCCCCAAAGGCCCATGCTCATCCCGAAGATCGGAAACAGGAGCCACCAAAAATCGCGAAACAATTCTTCTAGGTTCATCACTTGCGCTCCAGCTTCTCGCGGGCATCGCGGATGACTTGATCCTGGTACGCGCCGGTCCGGGCCGCGCCGAGAATCGCCATCACCATCCCGAACACCGGAAACATCAGCCACCAGAAGTCACGGAACAATTCCTCACTCATCTCGGGATCCTCCCTGGCGCCCGCTTTCGGGCGCTTTATGATCCTCTACCGCCGCCGAGGGCGATCCTGGATGCAGGGGGATTACGAGATTTAGAGCGAGATGCGCTCGGCCAGATCGGCCAGCGTCTTGGCTGCTTCCGGCTTGGCGGCGGCGCGCGCGGCGGCGGCGCAGACGGCCAGCCCGTGCGGGTCAGCCAAACGGCGCTCCAGGAGCGCTGCCAGCGCGCCGGCGTTAAACTCGCGCTCGGTGAAAAGATCAGCCGCGCCCACCGCAGTCAGACCCTCAGCGTTAGCGGTCTGGTGGTCGTCGGCGGCGGCCGCGAACGGCACCAAGATCGCCGGCCGCCCGGCCACTTGAAGTTCCGTCACCGATGAGGCGCCGGCGCGCGAAATCACCAGATGCGCAGCGCCCAAACGCTGCCCCATATCCTTGAAGAACGGCGCGACCTCCGCGCTCACACTCGCCGCCTGATAGGTCTTTTTCACATCCTCGACCTGCTCTTCGCGCACTTGATGCACGACATCGAGCCGCGCGCGCAGCGCCGGCGCCAGCAGCGAGATCGCAGATGGGATCACTTCGCCGAACACGCGCGCGCCTTGGCTGCCGCCAATGATCAGCAGTTTGAGCCGCCCACCTGCTGGCGCTTCCGGATAAGGCCGTTCACGCACCGCCAGGATCGGCAAGCGCACCGGATTGCCGACGACATGCTTGCGCGGCGCCGCGTCTCCCGGCAGCCGGTCCAAGCGCTCAAAGCCGCACGCGATGATCGAGGCGCTCGCAGCCATCGAACGATTGACGCGGCCAAGCACAGAGTTCTGTTCGTGAATAAGGATCGGCACCTTGTGCGCGCGCGCCGCCATCAACGCCGGAAACGACGGATAACCGCCAAAGCCCGCAACCAAGGCAGGCGGCAACGTCTTGAAGCGCGCTTTGGCTTCGTTGATGCCCTTCCAAATTTTGAACGCCGCTGGGATCGCCGTAATCGGGTTCGCGGAGATCGACGCCGCCGACACATCCTCGATGCGCTCGGCCGGAAATCCTTCCGCGTAACGGCGCCCGCGCGCGTCCGTCATCAGCACGACGCGCCAACCGCGCCGAAACATCTCTTCAGCAAACGCGGCGGCGGGAAACAAATGTCCCCCAGTTCCACCCGCAGCAATGACGACGACTTTTTTTGTCATGTTCTAATCGCGTCTACGTCCCGCATAAAGATATGCGCCGGGGCGATCTCTTAGAAGGGAAAGACAGCACCCCAAGGCCAAAGCCGAGCCGATCATCGAGGAGCCGCCGAAAGAGATGAAGGGCAGCGTCATGCCCTTCGCTGGCAGCAAACTCAAGTTCACGGCGATGTGGATAGAAGCTTGTGCGACGAGCAACGTAATCAAGCCCGAGGCTGCAAGTTGTTCGAACGGCTCATTTAATCTGCTCGCGCGCGAGAGCCCGCGGAACGCAAGCGCGCCAAAAACCGCGATGAGCCCGATTGAGGCGATGAGGCCGAACTCTTCGGCAGCGACCGCATACACAAAATCAGCGTGCGCATCCGGCAGGCGCGTCTTGATCACGCCTTCGCCGGGTCCGCGCCCGAAGACGCCCCCCCCCGCAATCGCATCAAGCGCGCGGCTCACTTGGTAGGCAGCGCCGCCTTCAGGATTGAGGAATGCATCCACCCGCTCGCGCGCGTGCGGATAGAACGTGTAAATCGCCCAAGCACTCAAGCCCGCCAAAACGCCGCCGCCCAATACATAACGAAGCGCAACGCCCGACAAGATCAACAACGGCGCCAGACACATGCCCAGAAGAGCCGTTTGGCCAATGTCCGGCTGCGAAAGCAAGACTGCGGCCGTGACGCCGTAGAGCGTCAACGCAATCGTGCGCCCCGGAAAGCCCGGCTGCTTCATGCTTTCGCCGAGCATCCACGCCCAAACGATGATGAGCGCCGGTTTCAGAATCTCAGACGGCTGCAGCGAGAAGAAGCCGATATCGAACCAACGCTGCGCGCCCTTAATTTCCGGCCCGAAGAACGAGGCAAGCAAAGCCAGCGGCAGGAAGATCGCAACCGTGATCGTCGCGGCGCGGCGCAATTGGCGCGGATCGAGCGACGCCGCCACCATCATCGCCACGACGCCAAGCGCCGCATAAGCGGCCTGGCGTCCAGCAAAGTAGAACGCTTCTTCGATACGGATGCGCGCCGTCGCCGCCGGGCTCGCCGACATCGAAAACAAAATACCGAGCGTGAACAGGATGCCGGCGATGACCAGAAGCGGCCGGTCATAGGTCCGCACCCGCTCCAGCGCCGCGCCAAAGCGTTCGGCGATCGCGGCGCTCAAGCCGCGCCTCCGTTGCGCTTGCCGCTCGCGCCGTCACTCAAGGCGGCGACGAATTTCTTGAACTGATCGCCGCGATCTTCGTAGCTCTTGAATTGATCGAACGAGGCGCACGCAGGCGAGAGCAGCACAACCGGATGCGGCTCGCCCGAAGCTTTCGCGTCGGCGAACGCCATCTTCACCGCAGCTTCGAGATTGCCCGACATCGCCACCGCGACCTTGCCGCGCAATACGTCGGCGAAATCGCCCGCCGATTGGCCGATCAGATAGGCCTTCGCCATGCGCGGGAAGAACGGCGCAAGCTCTTCGATGCCGCCCTCTTTGGCGACGCCGCCCGCAATCCAATAGACGCGCGGATAAACCGCGAGCGCCTGCGCAGCTGCGTTGGCGTTCGTCGCCTTGCTGTCGTTGACAAAGCGCACGCCTTCGATCGCGCCGGCGCGCTCCAGGCGATGCGGCAAGCCGGCAAAGCTCGTCATCGCTTGTGCGATGATGCGATGATCAACACCCAGCGCGCTCGTCGCCGCAAAAGCTGCTGCTGCGTTCTGCGCGTTATGTTTGCCCTGTAGAGCCGGCGCCGCCGAAAGATCTGCAACAATCTCGGCCCGCCCGGAAAGGCTGTCGATCACCTTGCCATTCAGCGCGCTGACACCGCGTCCGAGCGCTTGGCCCGAGGAAATCGGCGCAACGTGTTGCGCCGCACCGCGCGTCAGCTCCGTGCACGCCATCGCGCAATAGGAATCGTCAACGCCAATCACGGCCCAATCGGCTGCGCCTTGATTGAGGAAGATGCGCTTCTTGGCCGCCACATAAGCGGTCATGTCTCCGTGACGATCCAGATGGTCCGGCGTCGTGTTGAGCCACACCGCCACGTCGAGCCTGAGGCTCGATGTAAGATCAAGCTGGAACGAGCTGAGCTCGACCACATAGAACGCGCCCGCATGCAGCGGCGCCTGCTCCAGGATCGCATCGCCGATATTGCCGCCAAGGCGCGCGTCTTTGCCGGCTTCCTTCAAGATATGCGCGATCAAGGCCGACGTCGTCGATTTGCCATTGGTGCCGGTCACGCCGATCACTTTCGGACGTTGCGTGACGGGCAACGCGTTCACGGCGCGCGCGAAGAGCTCGATGTCGCTGACGATCGGCACGCCGGTCGCTTCGGCGAGCGTCACGACGCGATGCGGCTCGGGAAATGTCAGCGGCACACCGGGCGAGAGTACAAGCGCGGCAAACGTGCGCCAATCGCGGCTATTAATGTCGGAAACCGGCACGCCCGCCGCTTCCGCCTTCGCCCGCGTGACGTCGTTATCGTCCCACGCATGCACGCGCGCGCCGCCGGCCGCGAGCGCACGCGCTGCCGCAAGACCAGTCCGCGCTAATCCGAACACCGCGACGTCGCGGCCCTTAAATTCCGTGATCGGAATCATCCGATCGCCTCCAACCCGTCGTGAGCGTGCGGGTGTGCGCCGCTTCGCGCCGTTAACGCAACTCTTAACGCAGCTTCAGTGTCGCAAGGCCGGCGAGCGCGAAAATAAACGCGATAATCCAGAAGCGGATCACGATCGTCGGCTCTTGCCAGCCAAGCTTTTCAAAGTGGTGGTGGATCGGCGCCATCAGGAACAAGCGCTTGCCGGTGCGCTTGAATACCGCGACCTGCAACATCACCGAAAGCGTTTCGAGCACGAACAGACCGCCAACGATGGCAAGCACGATCTCGTGCTTGGTCGCCACGGCGACGGCGCCCAACAATCCGCCAAGCGCCAGAGAACCTGTATCGCCCATGAACACGCGTGCCGGCGGCGCGTTGTACCAAAGAAAACCGAGCGAGGCGCCAAGCAATGCGCCCAGGATCGTCGCGAGTTCGCCAACGCCCGCCACGTGCGGAATGCCAAGGTAGGCCGAATAGTCGACGCGGCCGACGAGATAACAGATCACGCCGAACGTTCCCGCCGCGATCATCACCGGCACGATGGCCAAGCCATCGAGGCCGTCCGTCAGGTTCACAGCGTTGCCGAAGCCGACGATTACGATCATCGCGAACAGCGCATAGAATGCGAGCAATTGAATGCCCCAGCCCTGAATGAACGGCAGCGCCACGGCAGTCAGCGGCTCGCCGAGCCAGAGTGCGTTCCAAAAGCCCATAATGTCGTGGCTTTGGCCTGGCGTTGTCGCAATCCACTCCGCAACCAACATTGCGATGGCGGCTACCGCGGCAATCGAGAACTCAAACGCCAACCGCAACTTTGCGGAAAGCCCGCCGTGATGCTGCTTTGTCACCTTTGCGAAGTCGTCGACGAAGCCTATCGCCCCGAAACCGACCGTCACGACCAGCACCGACCATACGTAGGGATTTTGCAAATCGGCCCACAGCAGCGACGAGATGCCGAGACTGATCAGAATTATGAGCCCGCCCATCGTTGGCGTGCCCTTCTTCGTCAGCAAGTGACCGGCCGGACCATCCTCACGGATCGGTTGGCCCTTGCCTTGCTTTTTGCGCAACCAGCTGATGAACGGCGCGCCGATCGCAAACGCGATGATCATGCCGGTGAACATCGCACCGCCGGTGCGGAACGTGATGTAGTTGAAGAGATTGAAGAACTGCGAGCTGTCGCTGTACTGCGCTAAGAGCTCAAGCATTCTTATCCCCATTGAGGCGCTGCAATGCAGCCACCACGCGGCTCATCTTCGAGCCGTTAGAACCCTTCACCAACACGATGTCGCCCGATCGAAGCGAACCCGCAATAATCGGAATCAGCGCGTCTGAGTTTTCGGCATAGCCGCCGCGGCGCGATGCGGGAAGCGCCTCCATGAGCGCCGCCATCCGCGGACCCGCCGCAAACACAGCATCGATGCCCGCTTGTTCGAGGGGCTGCGCAAGCCCTGCATGATAGGCGCGCTCTTCCGGCCCGAGTTCCAACATATCCCCAAACGCGACGATACGGCGTCCGCCCGGGCCAGGCTGGCGCGCGGCAAGTGTAGCGATTGCTGCAGCCATTGATGCAGGGTTGGCGTTGTAGGAATCATCCACAAGCATGAACGCGCCGAACGGCGCCGCCACTTGCTGTGCAACACCGCGCCCATCAAAAGCCCGGAGGTGCTCAAGCGCATGCGCCGCTGCTTCAAGATCAGCGCCGACAACATCGGCCGCCGCCAGCGCCGCGACCGAATTCAGCGCCCAGTGCGCGCCTTCAACACCAACGCGATACTTTATCGTGCGCCCGAGGATCTCCGCTTCCGCGTTTGAACCGGTTGCGTCCATGTCGAAGCGCAAGAGGCGCGCCTCGCAAACCGCATCGCGCCCGAAGCGCACCATATTCGCGCCATTGCGCTCAGCCGCCGCGATCAGCCGCTCCGCGTGCGGCGCTTCGTTTGGAATGATCGCTGACCCACCGGGCTCGAGCCCGGCGTAGATATCGCCCTTCTCGTCGGCGACGGTTTCAAGCGAGCCGAGGTTTTCAACGTGCGCGGGCGCGATTGTCGTCACCAACGCGGCGTGCGGCTTCACCAATTGCGTCAGCGGCAAGATTTCGCCGCGATGGTTCATCCCGATCTCGAACACCGCGAATTGGCTCTCGCGCGGCATCCGCGAAAGTGTCAGCGGCACGCCCCAATGGTTATTGTAGCTCTTCACCGAACGATGCGTCGGCCCGCTCGCAGCAAGACAAATCGCCAGCGCTTCTTTGGTCGAGGTCTTGCCGACAGATCCGGTCACCGCAACGCGCTTGGCGCTCGAACGGTCGCGCGCCGCTTCACCAAGCTTGCGCAAACCATCCAGGACATCATGCACTGCAAGCGCCGCGCCTAGACCTTCGATCTTGCGCGCATCCGAAATCAACGCCGCACTTGCACCCGAGACAAACGCCTGCGCCAAAAAATCGTGACCGTCGCGCACATCCTTCAGCGCCACGAACAAATCGCCCGGCTCAAGCGAGCGCGTATCGATCGAAACGCCGGTGACGCTCCATGACTCACCATTGAGAAGTCGCCCGCCCGTCGCGGCCTGCGCTTCTTCCGCGGTCCAGAGTTCACTCATATTCAGCTCTCCAGCGCAGCGCGCGCGATGTCCTGATCCGAGAACGGATGCGTGACGCCCTTGATGATTTGTCCAGTCTCGTGACCCTTGCCCGCGATCATCAGCGCATCGCCGGCTTTCAGCATCGCAACAGCCTCGCGGATCGCTTGCGCGCGGTCGCCAATCTCGGTCGCGTTTGGCGCGGCTTTCAAAATCTGCGCGCGGATCGCAGCGGGATCTTCGCTGCGCGGATTGTCGTCAGTGACAATTACAATGTCGGCCTGACGCGCGGCAATCGCGCCCATCTTTGGCCGTTTATCGGAATCGCGATCACCGCCGCATCCAAACACGGCGATGATCCGTCCGGGCGCGTGCGGACGCGCGGCGCGCAACAGCACATCAAGGCCATCCGGCGTGTGCGCGTAATCGACAAATACGTGGCCGCCGCTCTTGCTCTGACCGATATGCTCCATGCGGCCCTTCACCGGCTTGAGCTTCGCCATGCCAGCAAGCACCGCTTCCAGCGCCTCACCCGTAGCCAAGGCTAGCGCCGCTGCACAAACAGCGTTGAGCGCCTGGAACTCACCGATCAGCGGCAACTCAACCTTGTGCTCTTTGCCATCCCACAACAGCACCATCGTCTGAGCATTCGGACGCGGCAGTATCTCCACGATCTTCAACGCATGTTCGCGCGGCGCACGCCAGCCGCAGAGCACGACATCCAATTCGTTCTGCTTGGCAGCTCGTTCGAAAAGATCAGCGTCGGCCGCGTCAGCGTTGATCACCGCTGGTCCGCCAACGCGCACGAGCTCCCAAAGCTTGAGCTTTGCGTCGCGATAGCTGGCCATATCTAAGTGATAATCAAGGTGATCCTGCGTCAAGTTGGTGAAAGCGCCCGCGGCGAAGGTGACGCCAACAACGCGGTGCTGCTCCAGCCCGTGGCTGGACGCTTCCATCGCAACATGCGTGACGCCCTGATCTGAAAGCGTCGACAGCGACTCGTGCATGGCAGCCGGATCAGGCGTGGTGTGGCCAAGATCAACCACCCCGTTCGGACCGATGGCCCCAAGAGTGCCTAGACTTGCCGCACGCTTACCGGCGTGGGTCCATATTTGACGGAGAAAATCGACAGTGGAGCTTTTGCCGTTCGTGCCCGTGACGGCGACAATCGTCCGGGGCCTGCGCACATAGAAAGCAGACGCCGCAAGCGCAAAATCCCGGCGCGGCTCCTTTGTGACAACTTCCGCGATACCAGGATCGAAGCCGAGGTCGCCCGCCGATAGCACTGCAACGGCGCCATTGGCTTTGGCCTGCTCAACGAAATCGCGACCGTGCGCGGCGACGCCCTTGAGCGCCGCGAACAAAAAGCCCGGCTTCACTTTGCGTGAATCCGCGGTGAGACCGGTAATATCAATCGCCCCGGCGCCCTCAGGGACGCCGTAGTCAAAGAGATCGCCGAGCTTCATTGCCTCTCCCTACCGCGCCGCGCGGTCCGGCTCCACACGCAAACCAAGCATGGGAGCGATGCGCCTCAATGTCCGCGCCACCACCGGCGCGGCGACCAAGCCACCTGCTTCGCCCGCGCCTGTATCATCAAGCGCGACCACAATCACATAGCGCGGGTCATTGGCTGGAAATACGCCTGCGAAAGAGGAGAAATTGCGGCTTTGATCATAGCCTTGGGCGCCGCCCGGCTTCTCGGCCGTGCCGGTTTTGCCGGCCATGACCAGCCCGCGCACGTCGGCGGCGCGCCCGGTGCCTTCTGTGACCACGGCGCGAAGATAGAGCATCACCTGCCGCGTGACGTCGGGTGTGAATATCGGCGTGCGCACGATCTCCGCATCCGGCGCTTGCGCCAGGATCGTCGGCGCAACGCGCGCGCCATTGTTGGTGAACACCGTGTAGGCGCTCGCCAGCGAAGCCTGCGTCGTCGCCAAGCCATAGCCAAAGCCCAAACCGGCAATGTCACGGCGCGTCTGCGCTGGCGGTGCGAGCGGCGCTTGGCGACGACCAAGCTGCAACGTGGTTGGTTGCGTCAGCCCAAGGCGATCGAGATAGGCGCGCTGGCGCGCACCGCCCAAGCGAATTGCCAGCCGCGCCGCGCCGACATTCGACGAATGCGTCAGAATGTCCCGAAGCGTTGCGTAGCCGGTGATCGGCTCATGATCGGCGATCATGGTGTTGTCGAGTTCGAGCGGCTGGCTGAGATCGAACAACTCGCTGGAGGTCGTCACTTCCTCCTGCAGCGCCATCGCCACCGTGAACGGCTTGATCGTTGAACCCAATTCATGGAGATCGCCCGACACCCGGTCGCGCCGCGCGCTCTCGAACGAGCGCTGGATTTCGTTCGGATTGAATGCCGGCCAAGAGGCCAGCGCCAAAGTCTCGCCGGTGCGCCCATCAAGCAGGATCGCTGCGCCGCCCGTTGCGTGCGAAGCGCGCGCGGCTGCGTCAAGTTCGGCTTCGAGCGCATACTGCATGCGCACGTCGAGCGAGAGCCGGACTTGGCGCCCTTCTGCGCCCGCGGCGCGGATCTGCTCATCGAGCCCAAGCTCAACGCCAGCCTGCGGATTGAGATCGATGCCGGTGAAGCCAACAACGTGCGCAGCCAACACACCTTGGGGGTAGTCGCGATGATGCTCAAGCTCCGCGCCGATGCCCGGCAAGCGCAGCGCAACGACACGATCGCGCTGCTCTTCGCTCAAGCCACGATCGAGATAGACGGTCGTCTGCGCGGTATTGTTCAAGCGGCGCAGCAACGCTTCGCGCTGAAGCCCAGGAAAGTGCTGCATCAGCACGTCCGCGGTTTCGACCACGTTGCGCACGCGGGCAGGTTCAGCCGTCAGCGCCCAGGCGCGCACCGTGGTGGCCAGCAAAACGCCATTGCGATCGACGATGTCAGCGCGTGGCAACGCAATCGCTGCATGTGCATTGTTCGGCCGCGCCAGCGGGTCCCCGGAAAACGCCAGCTGCACCGCCCGCCCAGCCAGCAAAAGCAAGATCGCAAAGATGCTGATCGCAAGCAGACGCACGCGATTGCGCGCCGGCGCAGCTTCAAGCGGCGCCTGCATGCTCACGCGTGCGTAGTCGTTGCTTGCGCCCAGCGGCCTCACTCGCGCGCCTTCTGCTCTTGAGGCTGCGGCGGCGGCAGACGGCGCGCGATTTCGCCCTCAGGAAGCGCCGCGCTCTCGCTGCCGACAACATGCCCCAGCCGCTGTTCGTTCAATTGCTCGATCCGCGCCGGGCTTTCCTGTTCGGCGATGTGGGCGCGCAGTTCGCGAATGCGAGCTTCCCGCTCGGCGATCTCGCCATTCAAGCGGCGCACTTCCGCTTCGGTGCGTGCGGCATCGCTCTTGGCGCGATAGACGCCAACGGCAAGCACAACGACGATCAGCGCCGCCGCGACCTGCAACCACCGTTTCACTGTAATTTTTGCCATTCCGCCTCCGCCCGCGGCGCCAGCGCCGGCGGTTCAAGCTCATCCCAGGCCGGTGCATCGGTTCGCGTCGCCCAACGCAAACTTGCAGAACGCGCACGCGGATTGGCCGCCGTCTCCGCATCACTCGAAACCGTCGCGCGCTTGCGATCGATTGAAAAACTCGGTGTGCGCTCCGGCGGCAGGTCTGGCGCATAGCGTGAGCCGCGTCCCTGCGCATCGGCGCGTTCGGTGATGAAATGCTTCACCATGCGATCTTCAAGCGAATGAAACGACACCACTACCAAACGCCCGCCCGGCTTTAGCGCGCGCTCCGCCGCCGAAAGCCCGCGCGCCAATTCGCCGAGTTCATCGTTCACGAGCATGCGCAAGGCTTGAAACGTTTTCGTCGCCGGATGCGTGCGCGCGCCTCTGCGCCCGCCCACGGAATCTTCCACCAGCTTGGCAAAGTGCAAAGTGCGCGTGATGGGCGCCGCCGCCCGCGCCTGCACGATCGCACGCGCGATCCGGCGGCTGTCATCATCCTCGCCATAGCGATAGATGAGATCGGCAAGCGCGCCTTCGCTCAGCCGGTTCACGGCGTCCGCGGCGCTCAAGCCATCCTTCTCCATCCGCATGTCCAAATCCGCGTCGGCCTGAAACGAGAAGCCGCGTTCGGCCTCGTCGAGTTGAAAGGACGAAACCCCAAGATCGAAGACGACCCCGTCCACTTGCTCCAGCGACAGATCGCCAAAGCGGCCTTGATGAAGCGTGAATTTACCTTTGGCTGACTCTGATAGTTCAGCGCCGCGCACTATGGCGTCCGGGTCACGGTCGAAGGCGACCACGCGGCAATCTGCACGCGAGAGCATTTCGCGGCTATAACCGCCCCCGCCGAAGGTCGCGTCTACGTAGAGGCCGCCATCCGCCAAAGCGAGCGCGTCCATCGCTTCGGCAAGGAGAACGGGCGCGTGGGACATGGCGCCTTTTGCCACGATTCACGCGCTTCCCCGCGCAAGAATCAGATAGTTCTTATCCGAAATGAACAGGATTTGCAGATGACGGGCTTCGGCGGTTCAGGACCAATACCGCTCAGCGGCTCAACCGAGACGCAACAGGCGGCGATCATCGCACCATCGACGCGCGCCAAGGGCGCAAAGCCGGAAGAGATCTACCGCGCCTGGCTCGAAATCGCGGAACACCGCATCGGCGCAGAGCAGGTGCTGGTGGGCGGTTACACAGTACAGCCGGGAGAAGCGGCCGCCGCGAGCGGTGGTCTCTCCTCGGTGCTCGCCTTTTTCGACGGCCTCGCAGAGCAACTCTTCACCCGCCTCACCGATGTCGGCGAGCTTTCAAACTACATGGCCGGCGACGCCCGCCGCTGGCGCGAACTCATGCGCGCCGCCCGCCAACGCAGCGCCGCCGCAAAGGACGCGCCGCGTTATCATCAACTGACGCGCGCGCTCGCCGTCGCCGAGTTCTTGGCTTCCGAGCCGATCGCCAACGCCGAACGTGAAGAGTTCGCTCTCACCGACATCGGCGCCGATCTCAGCGATGACAAACGCTCGGTCGAAGTCAGCGCCAACTTCCTGACGCGCCTTGCCGCTCCAAAAGCAACGCCCAACATCGCCATCTGCCTGCGTGATGCGAACGGCGACGTCTGCGGCGAACGCGTGTTCGCCGCGCCCCTCACCGAGGCCAAAGGCGAATGCCACGAGCTCTTCGTCAAAACCCTCGCTGCCGAACGCGACATAGCCAATGTTGAAGTCAGCCTAACGCGACGGGCCGCCGGTTAGTGGCTGGCATGTGGCGTCAAGCTAAAGCCCGCGCCTGCCCTAGCAGCAATGCTTTGATGTCGCCTTTCACCTGGTAGCTCACTACCAGGAGGTAGATTGTTAGAAACATCATGCCGCCGAAAAACGCGACGACGGCGAGCGCAAGGCCGAGCGGCGAAAATTGATGCCGCCACGCGGTCCAAACCGCCGATAGAACCAAAAATCCCATGAAGTCGAAATTGAACTGACCGGGCCACGCCATCTCAGCCATGTCCCCGAAGAACACCGGAAGCAGATTTAGGCCGTGATTGGCGACCACCACGGCGCTGTAAACCGATAGCGCCACGAGGATCACAACCAGGAGGGCGCGAAATAACATCATCGTAGCTTCCAATCTATCATCGCGGCCCAGAAGGCCAGCGCACCGTCATGATCACTGAATCTTCTTCGCAGCGATAGGAGTGCGCAATGTCGGGCCCAAAGAACACGTAGTCGCCTTCGTGCTGTAGCAGCACTTCCTCATCCGGAAACAACAACACAAAGCGCCCGCGCACGAGAATGTTCAGCGTCCGCACCGGGCTTGGCGGCGACCATTCGCTGCGCGTCTCGCCCTTCGCGTGCGCGAACCACTTCATCTCAACATCGTGGGTGCGGAGCGGATTGTCTTCGCCCGGCATGAAATGGCCGACGAACCAGCCTCTCGAACTCAACGCGGGATCAGCTGCGTTTCCGAAGACAGGCTTCATGCGTGGCGCATTCCGATAAAAAATGCCAGTCGGCCTATAAGCCGGGTTCTGTAGCCTGGATCGTAGCCCAGGTGACGACCATTCCTCTGGACCATACGTCGCCGCATGGTTCTCGCGACCAACCCGGACACGACGCGCGGACGCGCGTGAGGCTTTCGCCCCGTGTGTCCCTATTCGGTCTTGCTCCCGGCGGGGCTTGCCGTGCCGCCTTCCTTACGGTCGGCGCGGTGGTCTCTTACACCACCGTTTCACCCTTACTCTTGGCCGAAGCCTCAAGCGGTCTGTTCTCTGTGGCGCTATCCCTAGAATTGCTTCCGGCGGGCGTTACCCGCCGCCGTTTCCGCGTGGAGCCCGGACTTTCCTCGAGCGCTTGCGCACCCGCGGCCGTCCAGCCGACTGGCGCGAACAACATAACGGCTCGCGCGACAAACCGCCAGCGGCGCTATTGAACCAGCCGCGCCACAGCGATCAGCAAACGCTGCGTCTCGTCATCGAGCGCGCCTGAAATGTCCGACGGCCTGAAGCGGCGTTGAAACGCGATCAAAGCGGTTTTGGTCGCTTCGTCCATGTAATCGGTCTGGCGCACGCCATAGCCGATGAACGCCAATGATTGCTGCGCGGCGCTCACCGGCTCATCGGCGTCAAGCTCAATGCCTTGCGTGTGCGCGGGCCATATCGAAACGCCCGCTTCCGCCAAACGCTTCCACGGAAATTTTTCGCCGGGGTCGACTTTGCGCGCCGGCGCGACATCCGAATGGCCGACAACGCGCTTGGCGTTGAGCTGCGGCCAGCGCCCGAAGATGTCCTTCAGCAAGCCGATCACGCCGTCGATCTGCGCCGCTGGAAAATCCGGCAGGTCGAAATCGTGTCCGCCATTGACGATCTCGATCCCGATCGCGCGCGCATTGATGTCGCCGTCATCTTCCCAACTGGCGACGCCCGCATGCCAGGCGCGATGCTCTTCGGGCACCAGCGCATAGACCTGCCCTGCCTCGTCAACCACGTAGTGGGCACTGACGCGCGAGAGCGGCGCATCGGCAGTCACGTCATCGCTTTGCCAAGGCCCAGGATAGTGACCAGCGAGCGGGGCGGGATCGGTTAAACGCGCCAGCGCGATCTCAGCGTCCTGCATGCCCGTATAGTGGAGCACGACAAGATCGATCGGACGCGTGCGCGCGTCGAAGTTCGGCGATGGCTTTTGAAGGTAACGAGTCACAGGCCAAGTATAGGCGCGTTATTTCCGCTTGGCTGCGGATTCAACGACCCAGCCTTGCGGCGTGCGGTGCGCATCGAGAACGACCGGACCGGCAGCGACGGCGGCCTTGCGGCGCGGCCAGATACGCATTGCGACGGCAGCGCCGGCGATCATCACGCCAACAACAAGCGCCGCCGCGAACGCAAACACGAAAGCCAGAGCCGCGCCTACGGCGAGCGCCAAAAGACCAGCTGCGCGCGCGAAGGCGCTCAAAGCAGCGGATCCAAAGTCGGCGACGTTCGCAGTCATGGGCGGACAACTCCTTTCGAACAATATGGAGGGGAAGCGTCCGCGATCAATGCGGCGCCCTTACGGCGCGTTGCACTTCTCAACAGCGCCGCGATCATTTCGCGTCGACGCTGAGTTCTTCGCGTATTTTGGCGTAAGCGGCGTTGATGGCGGCAGTCTTTTCGCGCGCGATCTCAACGAATTCCGGCGGCGCGCCGCGTTGCGTCATGCGGTCAGGATGGTTCTCAGCTGCCGCACGCCGCCAAGCGTGACGCACCTCTTCCATCGTGGCGCCCGGCAGCAGGCCCAAAATTGCGTAGGGGTCGCCGGCGTCCGGGCCGAGGTTGGTGGCCTTGATCCGGCGGAATTCCATTTCGCTGAACCCGAAATGGTGCGCGACCTCGGCCAGATATTTGAGTTCCGCCTCGCCGACGTAGCCGTCCGCCAACGCGATATGAAACAGCCCGTCCAGAACGTCTTCGAGCAGGCAGGGCCGCGCGCGATATTTGCGCCCAATCTGCTTTGCGTAGGAATCAAATCCTAAAACAGTTTGCTTCGCCAGGGAGAAGGCGCGCCGGAAGTGCTCCTCCTCCCCCAGCGGGGGGCGAAACACCTGCGCGGCGGCGCGCAATTCGGCGTCCGTCGCCTCGCCATCCGCCTTCGCCATCTTTGCGGCAAGGCCGATCACGGCTGCGGTAAAACCCACATCATTAGGGCGCGGCGCACATTCTTCATTGAATTCCGGCGGCTCAGCCTCGGGATCAAAAGCGCGCGCCGCCATTTCAACAATGCGGGACCATACGGACATACTTTATTTTCGCCGAGGAAGCGCCTTCGCGCCAGTGCGTTGCGATGGTCATGAAACCGCAGGCGACCGGCGGTGTTGTCTGCCCATGATGTTCCACCGCCCCCTTCGCGCCGCATTGCTTGCAGCCGCTTGCTTGCTCACGCCCCAAGAAGCGATCGCGCGGAGCGCCGATCGCTTCTTGATCGCTGAAGTTCAAACGCCGAACGCGGATGGCGACGTGCTCGAAGTCGCAGCCGCCACCGGCCAGTTCACGCGCTTTCTCGCGGCGGTAGAAGCTGCAGGTTACGAAGAAACACTGCGCGGCGAAGGGCCATTCACGATCTTCGCACCGACTGACGATGCTTTTCGCCGCATGGATCAAACTGAAGTCGATCGCCTTATGCAGCCGCAGAACCGAGACGAGCTCTTGGCGTTGCTCGCCTATCACGTCGTCGCCGAACGCGTGACGAGCGACACCGTAGGCGCCCGCACCACGCGCCCAGAATCCGCAAATGGCTATCGCCTCACAGTCGATGGCCGCGATGGATTGCGGGTAAACGACGAACTTGTCGTGATGCCGGACATCGCCGCCTCGAACGGCGTGATCCAAGGCATCAACTCAGTGCTCTCGCCGCCCGTTCTCGTGGCGCACAACGAAAGCGCCGCCAGCCGCTAAGCTGCGGGCGGCGCACTGCCGGCGCGCAGCGACGCAATTTCTGCGCGCAGCGCGCGAACTTCGTCAAGGATGCGCTGCTGCACAACGGCAGCGTCTTCCTGCGCGACCTGGATCTCGCCGACTTCCTCCTGGACTTCCCCGATCTCTTCCTTGATCTCATCCTGCGGCGCAGCTTGCACCGCCTCGACGATGACGCCGATGAAGAGGTTCAGCACTGCGAACGCAGCGATCAGCGTGAAGCCAAGCACGAAAATCCAAGCATAGGGATTTTCTCCCTGCAGACGCGTGATCGTGTCGCCCCAACCGTCGAACTGCGACAGGGCGAACAACGACAACATCGATTGCCCAAGATCGCTGAAGCCCGGATCGCTGTGGAAGAGCGTCGTGCCCATAACGGCGGCGATATAGAAAACCACCGCCAGAATGGCGAACGACGCAAGAATGCCAGGCATCGCACCGAACAGCGCTTCAACCACACGCCGCATCTGCGGCACAGCGCTGACGAGACGAAACACGCGAATGACGCGCAGCGTCCGCAACGCGGAGATCGCCGGGCTCGTCGCGATGTAGCTCAAGCCAACAACGATCACGTCGAAGACATTCCACCCGTTCGAGAAGTACTTGTGCGGACCTTGCGCCAGGAACTCGAACACGAGTTCGCCGGTGAAGATGAAAAGGAAGTACATGTTCCACTGCTCGATTTGAGCGTGGTAGGGGCCGGTCTCACCGTAATGCGCATCGATGCCGAGGATCGCGGCGTTTGCGATGATGCAAATCAGAATGAAGCCGTCCCAAACCCAATTGCGCGTGAGCCATCGAAACAGCGGAATGCCGCCACGACTCTTCTTGCGTTTGGCTTTCGGCTTTGCCGGCTTCTGTTCCCCTTCAGCGGCCACTGTAGCGTTCGCCATCATCCCCTCCCCGCCGGCAGTCCGCACGGCGAAGCGCGAAAGCTAGCGCGGGTGACCGCGCGATGAAACGCAAGAACTTGAGTTAGTCGGCCGGCGTTGTCGGATCGCGGCGGCCTGTGTTCGAGAGGATGCTCTGGATCGATTCCGGTTTCGGTTTGGCCTGCGGCGCAGAGCCGGACCGGTCAGCGACATGGCGCGCCCGCGATCGGAAGAGCTGATTGAGACCAGCTAGCCACCCGCCGTTCTTGGGTCCTTGCGTCATCATTCTGCGTCCTCTGACGCGTTGCTACTCACCTATTTAAATCGGGAAACGATCTCGTTCAGGGCAACAGAAACGATCATAGATTTCGCTGCATTATTCACAAGCGAAATTCAACATTTTCGACCGAACTGCAACGAATTTACTGCAAAATAACTCAAACGTCATCTTGGACTTCAAGTATAAATTCCCCAAATACTACTCATAAGCCTGTTAGGTCCCATGATGGCGCTTTCGCTCTTCTACTCATTGTTGTCATTGGAATTTGAGCCGGCAGGATTGAGGCCATGAACGACCTCACACGCGGCGAGCGCCTGCAAATTATGCTGACGCTAGAAGAGCTTAAGGCGCTGGACGATTGGCGCTTCCAGTTGCGGATGCCGAGCCGCGCTGCCCCCGTGCGCGAACAGCTGCGGCGCGGCCTTGCTGTGGAAGGCTTCGCCAATGCGCTCGCGGGTCACAAGTTGGAAGATTTCGGCGTCACCGACGGCACGGCAACGCAAAAGCGCACCGACCAAGCCGATGCGCGCGCCCGCAAACTCGACGTTGATAAAAAGGACGGCGCTTAGCCGATCGGCGTGGCTTCGCCCGCCGTCTCGTGCAGCATGGCGCTTTGCTGGATCTGCTCAGCGCGCGCTTGCTCGGTCAGCATGTTCAAAATGAAGCCCTGCACGCGATAGGTGCGCCCACCCCAGTGGCGGCCGGTCACGTTCCAGACGCGCACCTCGGACCAATCACCAGCTTGCGACACATCCATGATCGGAACGTCACGTGTGATCTCGCCGCCGTTCAGCCAATTGGCGTGATCGACGATAACCATGCGCGGCGAAACTTGCTCCTTCACCACCGCAACGTGACCGCGCGCATTGGTGTTATAGCCGTGAAGCACCATCACGGCGCCTTCGCTCGGAGCTTCTGCCGTTTCGTAACGGCCTTGCGCCTGACGCCACCACGTATTGGCGTTGCCGTAGATCTCAACGCCTGACTCACGACGCGCAAACGGCACGCACTGCAAGCGCGAGCGATAATTGGTAACGCGAGCGATCGGCTCGTACGCAGCATCCGGCGCGCGCTCGAACGAGCTCGGCGCCATGATGGCGTGTTCTGACGGGCCCTCGGTAACCGTCGGGTCGATCGCGAGATCGAGCGACAACGGCGTCAGCGCATCCGCATCTGACGGAAAGCCGGCAAAGCCAGTGACCGTCGCGGCCGCTACAAGGAGCGCACGGGAATCAAACATGCCCTTAACGAGCCTAGACGAGCTTCTGCCCCAATCTGGGACATAGAAACGCCGTGCGGGGTTAAGAAAAACCTAAACACCCAGCTGAAGAAATGGAAAGGTGAGACTTCGTATGGTAAACGAGCTCGGCGAAGACTAGATCTGGTCCTAGTTACTCGAGTTCCCGTTAACTTTAGTCTTGCCGCCGCATCAATAAACCTTAACGGCGGAACTTTCAGCTCATCGCAGCGTGCAGCTGGAACGGGTGAATGAAGCCATCCGCCCGATAAATACGTCCGCCCCAATGGTCTCCAGGGATGTGCCAGACGCGCACCTCGGTCCAATCATTGTTCGCCGACACATCAAGAACGGGCACGCCGCGGCTGATTTCGCCGCCATTTAGCCAGTTGGCGTGGTCGACGCGGATCAACCGGCTGGAATCGATGTGGGTGACCACAGAGACGTGGCCTCGCGCCGATGTATTGAAGCCATGGATCACGAATACTGAGCCGTAAGCTGGCGAATTCGAGCGTGGATACCGGCCGGCTGCTTGCGCCCACCAAGTATTGGCGTTGCCATAGATGTCAACGCCCGAGACTTGGCGGGCAAATGGCACGCATTGCAGGTTGGCGGCGTAATCGGTTACCTGCGGCAATGCGCCCCGGGGCTCTGGCAGGCTCTGAGCCCGCAAATCTCCCGGAAAGCGGCCACCAGCCGAAATCGGCGCAGGCGTGGTCGCGCACGCGGCCAAAGCCAACGCCATCAACCCAAGGCACAAAGCCCGGGCCGGGCCGGTATCGAAGAATCCCGCCATTCCGGAGCCGATCCTAATCCAGTCTGGTTGGCATCCAGTGAAGAGGACCGACGGCCGCATGCGGTAACTTGTGCTTCACCAGGATCGGCGCTTGACCCGGAGCCCAGAACCGCGCCACCGAAAAGCGTGGCCAGCAAACACCCCCCCCTAATCGCCCGCCCCTGCTTCCAGCAGGACCTGCGATATGTGCAGCTGATCTATTCGCATCACGTCCTGACCGGCGCCGGCTCATTCGAGATCGCCCCGCCGTCGCTTGAAGAAATGACCGAGCGCTGGACCCGGATAGTGGATCGCGGGTGGCCGTTCATGGTCGCTTCGCCGCCGGAAGACCTCAGCCGCGTATTGGCCTTCGCCTATGCCAGCCAATACCGGGACCGCGAGGCCTATGCGAAGACTTTCGAGGTCTCTGTATATGCAGGACCAACCACGATGCGTCGCGGTGCAGGCTCCGTCGCGCTGGCCGAGGTGCTCAATAGTCTACGCACCGATGGCGTGCGCGAAGCACTCGCCTTTATAGGTGACAGCTACAACGCTGCTTCGATCGGCCTACATCGCAAACTCGGCTTCGAACACGTTGGTACATTGAGAGAGGCCGGCGAGAAGTTCGGCAAACTGCTCGACGTTGTCGTGATGCAGCGCACACTGACACGCCCGAAACCACCCGGCGAAGCAACGCAATCCTAACGATCAGCGCCTTCGCAGGCGCACACTGCAAGCAAACTGCTCTTTGCGACCCACAACGCTAAACGATTCAGTAACCTTACTTACGTGATCCTCATCTCACAGGGAGGTAGATCGCGATGCTTTTACGCAAGCTCGTGGTCGTTGGTTTGGTCGGGTTTGTAAGTCTTGCAGCTGGCATCGCAACCGCCGAAGATGCGGTCGGTCCCAATTCACCTGCTTACGCCGTGGACGGCGTCGATCTGAATGATCCGGCGCAAGTCTTTTCCAATCGCTTTCAGCTCACTTCAACAGACCAATCAGGCGGCCGCTTTACCAGTTTGGCGCCGGCTGGGCCCACCGCGGGTGGGTCAAGCGGTCAACGCGGCTACGAGTTCGAATTCGTTGCGCCCGGCATGTCGGGCCTCAACGTATCGTTCGCACAGCGCGGCGGCCTCAGCTTTAACGACGATGGCGACATCGAGCGGCAAAGCCGCGGTTCAGAACTCCGCCTCGGTCGCGGCCTGGATATGCCCCGCAACGGGCCTTCATCCGAGCCAACTTGGTACTTCTTTGCTGCCTCTGAAGACGAAGCCCTAACCTGGCGCCCAGGCGCCAGAAGCGGCTTCGGCAACTCCGGCGGCGCTTCGTTCGCCCTGCAAGATCGCGTTGAGATCGGCGACATGCAGGCGGGCATTACCTATGAGCGCTATGGCATTCAGGCCTCTTTGGCCTGGGTAGAACGTGAATTCACCGTGGTCAGCGGCTCCCAATCCTTCACTCAGGATGACAGTTTCGCCGGCCTAACCATTACGATGCGACATTAAATTGGAGCCGGGCGTGGACAAACCGACCCGCCCGGCGCCACAAAGGTTTAACAGCGCGCGGAACCTGTGGCAGCCAATATGCATTGCTGCTTCGGATAGACACACGAGGCTGTGATGGGTGGTAGGTTTAGTAACCGGACGGCTTTGCTAGCGGGCGGTGCGCTCGCGGCGGCTCTGTTTGGCGCGTCCGTCGCCTTCGCCCAAGAAGCCCCCGCCCCGGCCACCGAGGCCAGCCAGACATCAGTCGACCAAATCGACTTCACCGACAACCAAACCGTTCTCCGCCGCAACGTGACAATGCGCAGCGATGTCGCTCAGCGCTTTGGCCCGGCGTCAGGTGAAAATGAACAGGCCCAAGGCCCACGCCGCGTCGAACTTGAGTTCGCAGCCGGCGACGGCGATCTCGACGTGTCGTTTGCTCAGCGCGCCTCGCTCGGCGGCGAGAACGGCGACATCAACCGCGCCGGGCGCGGTTCGGAAGTCCGCATCGGTCGCGGTCTCGTCAGCGAAGATAGCACCAATGCCCCGCGCGGCTCCTCGACCTACGTGTTCGTCGCTTCCGATGACGAAGCTCTGACCTGGCAACCGGGCCAGCGCAGTGAATTCGGCGGTCAAGGCCCCTCACTTCAACTGCAAGATCGCGTCGAAGTTGGCGATATGTCTGTCGGCGTCACCTATGAGCGCAGCGGCGTGCAGGCGTCTCTCGCCTACGTCGAGCGCGAAGAATCGACCACGATTGGCCGCGAGACGTTCAATCAAAACGAGAGCTTCACCGGCCTCACGGTCACGATGCGTCGGTAAACGCGCACGGTCCTTGCAATCACGAGGACATGACACTCCGCCAGCAACTCTTGTTGAAGCGTGCGCTGCGAAACCTGCGCACATGGGCGCCGCCAATTTCGATCGGCGTGATCCTTGGCGTCGGCATCTACTTCGCCTCTCAGCACTTCGATCGCGCCAATGCTGCGCCGCAGCCCGCAGCGATCGCCAGTCAGGCGTCCTAGTCGGTAAAAGCTAGACCTGAGCCTCTCACCCCGGCATCTTCCCCGCGCTTCGAGGGGTAGGTCGTGAGCACAAGCAAACTAACCACCATTGTCGTTGTGGACGTCGTTGGCTTCGCGGCCATGGCCGAGGCCGACGAGGCAGAAGCGATCGCCGCCGTCGCCCGCATGGGTGAGCGCTGCGCGAGTGTCGCCGCCGAGCGCGGTGGCCGCATCTTCAATACCTCCGGCGATGCCGTGATGATGGAATTTTCGAGCGCGTTTGGCGCCGTGCACGCAGCGCTCGATCTCGCGACGGTTTCCGATCCCCCTGCCCGCATCGCAGTCCACACAGGTGAAGTATCGCCGATGCCGACGGGCGATTTGCTGGGGCGCGGCGTCAGCATCGCCGGGCGGCTGCAGGCCTATGCGCGCCCGGGCGTCGTCGTCGTCTCTGAAGACACCCGCAAAACCCTGCGCGGATCCTTGGTTGAAAAGCTCGTCGCCAAAGGCAGCGTGAAGCTGGATAAGCTCGACGACAGCATCGCCATCTACGAGCTGCCGGTTGATGCCGCTGCAGGCGCCCGGGGGCCGCTTACACGCAAGCAAATTATGCTGATTGGCGGCGGCGTATTGGTCGCGCTGATCGCGCTTGTGGTTTTGGCGCTGCCGCTCCTCAACCGCGAACCACAACAGCGCGTTGCCATTCTCTCGCTCACCACCAGTGAACCGCAACTGCAAGGCATTGGCGAAGGCGTCGCCGAAGATGTGACGGCGGCGCTGCGCGCACGCGGCGTCGATACCTTGGCGCGCCCGAGCGGCAGCGACGCCCCTCGCGAACAAATGCTCGACCGCGCACGCGGATCAGGCGCGCCGATCGCGCTTGAAGGCGCCGTCGAGCGCGTCGAGCGCGCGCTGCGGATTACGGTTTCTGTGGCGCGCACTTCTGACCGCGCGACCTTGTGGTCCGAGACTTTCGAGGGCCCGGAAGCGAGCGCCGCCAGCTTGCGCCAACTCGCCGCCGCGCACAGCGCCAATGCAATGAACTGTGCGCTGCGTGCAGGCACGGCGGCCGCTGTCGATGTCTATCCATTGTTGCTGAGCGCCTGCGCCCGCAGCGAAGATCGCGATGCACGCGGGCAAAATCGCGACGCGCTCTCGCAAGCCGTCGCACAAGCGCCAGAGCTAGCGCTAGCGCGGGCGTTGTTGGCTGCCGAAACGGCCGCCCTCCTCAACACCGCTTCGGACGCGCAGCGCCAAGAACTCGTCACAGATATTCATAACAACGCCGAACGAGCACTCCGTCAGGATCGCGGTCTTGGCGAAGCTTACCTTGCGCTCGAACGCATTGAACCGCGCCGGCGCTGGGATGCGCGCGAACGAACACTGCAAGAAGGTCTGCAGCAGGACGAACGCAGCAGTGCGCTGAGCAGCGCGTACGCGTCCATGTTGTTCGAGGTTGGCCGCTACGACGATGCGCTCGCTTATGCCCGCAACGCCAGCACGCTGGAGCCGCTGTCGCTGAACAAGCGCCTCGCCGTGGCGTCCATCCTGCTGCAAAACGGCGACATCGAATCCGCGCGCGATATCGCCGACGAACTCAGCGACATCCAGCCGGACGATCCGGGCCTCTGGTTGCTCCGCTTGCGCGTCGCCTTTTGGGGCGAGACCTATGACGATGCGCTGGCGTTGATCGACAATCCGGCCTCGCAGATCCGCTCGACGCGGGCGCGCGAGTGCTGGCGCTTTGCCGCCGGCGCGATGCGGGCCGCGCCCAGCACGCCTGCTCGCGCTCAGGCGGTCCGGCATGTGGTCGATTGCAGCAACACCGGCGACCTGCCGACGGCTCAAGCGCTGATGGAATATTCTGCGATCGGCGAACTCGATGAGGCGTTCGCGCTGGCGCGCCTGCGCTTTGCCGACGAACGGCGCGGCGGCGAGGAAGTCCTCTTCAGCGCGGCAACCGGCCCAATGCGCGCCGATGCCCGGTTCATGCCGCTGATGCGCGATCTTGGCCTGCTGGCTTACTGGCGGCTCTCGGGCCATTGGCCGGATTTCTGCCGTGACCCAGGCCTGCCCTATCGATGCCAGGCCGAGGCGCAGCGGCTTCAGTAGCTATCCACAGACGGGGTGCGCACAGGCGCTTACCCCCGGCCTGAATCGCTGCATGGTCCGCCGCCGGGCTGGTAACCTTTCCTAAACGAGACTCAGCCCCAGATACGCCAGATGTGGTGGCCGGGTGGCCCCGATATCCCTATATCTAGGGTTACGTTCTGGCTTCGAAAGGGAGTGTACGGATGGCTGGCGATAACGGGGGCAAAACGCTGACAGGCCTCCGCACTCCTTCGATCGGCTATAAGCCGTTCCGCTACCCCTGGGCGTACGAATTCTGGCGTCGCCAGCAGCAGGTTCACTGGGTGCCGGAAGAAGTGCCGCTCGGCGAGGACGTGAAGGATTGGGCTTCAAAGCTCAATGACGGCGAACGCAATCTGCTGACCCAGATTTTCCGCTTCTTCACCCAGGCCGATGTCGAGGTGAACGACAATTACATGGAGCGCTATTCGCGCGTGTTCAAACCGACCGAGATCAAGATGATGCTCGCGTCGTTCTCGAACATCGAGACGGTTCACATCGCCGCCTACGCGCTGCTGCTCGAAACTATCGGGATGCCGGAGACCGAGTTCCAGGCGTTCATGGACTACCAGGCGCTGCGGGATAAGCACGACTACATGGGCAAGTTCGGCGTCGAAACGGACGCTGACATTCTGCGCACGGTCGCGATGTTCGGCGCATTCACCGAAGGCCTGCAGCTCTTTGCCTCGTTCGCAATGCTGATGAACTTCCCGCGCTTCAACAAGATGAAGGGCATGGGTCAGATTGTAACCTGGTCAGTGCGCGACGAGAGCTTGCACTGCGAAGGCATGATCAAGCTCTTCCACGCCTTCGCGAAGGAAACCGGCGCGCTGACCGATGATGTAAAGGATGACATCGTCGAGTGCTGCCGCACCGTCGTTGGCATCGAAGATCGCTTCATTGATCTTGCCTTCGAGATGGGGCCGGTCCAAGGCATGACGGCCGAGGACATCAAACAATACATCCGCTACATCGCCGATTGGCGCTTGGGTCAGCTTGGCCTGCCCAAGATCTACGGCGTGACCGAGCACCCGATCCCGTGGCTGACGGCGATCCTCAACGGGGTGGAGCACGCCAACTTCTTCGAAGCGCGGGCGACGGAATATTCCAAAGCCGCCACGAAGGGCGATTGGCACGGCGATTCCGGCGTCTGGGCGAACTTCGAGCAGATGATGGAAAAACGGAAATCCGCCGCGAGCTAATCAGGCGATGAGCTTGTCGCGGAGTGCGGCGCGTTGCGGCGCGCCCACTCCGAGTTCGCGTTCCATGTAATCCAACGCAGAGCCGTAACGCGCCTCGATCGCATCGAGGGCGTTACGAAGATAATCGACTTCAACGCCGAGCATCGGGCGTAGCGCCGCTGAGTCCAGCTTGCGGCCGAGGCGTTCTTCCATGCGCGCTTGAATCTTTGGCATGCGCTTTTCGAGATCGACGGCGGCGTTGGTGAATTCGTAATCGGCGAAGACGGTTTCCTCCTCGACGCCGAGCGCGAGCAAAGTCAACGCACAACCGATGCCGGTGCGATCCTTGCCGGCGGCGCAGTGAATGACGCCAGCGCCGCCCTCGCCCATTTCGCGGAACCAATCGCGATAGAGATTGATCAGACGCGGATCGAACGGGATCTCGCGATAGAGGCTCATCATGTAATCGTAGACGGATCGCGCGCTGAGATCGCTTTGCAGCAACGCCGCCAAGTGCGGCGGCAGCGCGACGCCTTCGGCGCCTTGGTCATTGATGAAGACGCGCGTGGTTTCGCCGGGCCAGCGATTTGGTTCGTGACGGCGTTCTTCGGGGCGGCGAAGATCGACGAGGAAGCGCATGCCCATCGCATCGAGACGCGCGATGTCGGCTTCACTGGCGTCACTGAAGGCGGCGGAGCGGAAGAGCTTACCGCGCGCGACTTTGCCGCCATCGACGGTGTCCCAGCCGCCAAAATCACGGAAGTTCAGGACGCGCTCGAAATCGATCAGCCGGTCGTGGGTCATGGCCGAGGTGATGGACGATCAGGCTTGCAGCGTCAAAGCGGCGATTGCAGCAATCCGCGAAGATGACGTTAGGGCCGCCTAATCGCGTAGTTTCAGCTTCTTGATCTCGGCTTTTGAGAGCTGGCGTTTGTCGCGGGCGTAGACGCCATGGCGCGCGTAAAGCGCCTCGCCGTGCAAGGTCGAGAGCTGCGCGCCATGGACGACGTCGGTGTACGTTCCGTGCAGCGGGATTTTCGCGAGCTTCACTTCCCACCAGGCGCCATCGAAGAGATGGAGCTGGGTCTTCTCATCGACGACGCGCAGGCGCTTGGCGATTTCGGCGGCAGCCTTGGTCCGCGCAGCACGCCAGCGCGCGCCGGCGCGTTGATAGTGTTCGTTCTTGCGCAGCAGTTTGGTGCGCGGGTGAACGTAATAGAGGCAATGGTGATCGGCCAGAGGCCGCTCCCCGCCCCAACGGTTCGTCGCCATGATGACGCCAGCCTTGGTGCGCGTTTTCATCGCTACGAAATCTTGCAAGTGATCGCGCACGTGCTGCTGGACGGTGGAGCTTGGCTTCAAGTGCTCGCAGATCTCAGAATAGACCTTGTCCCACGGACGGCCGACATTCGATGCGAGATAGCGCTTCAGCGGATTCAGCGTTTCGTTGAAGTGCTTGGTTTTTTGCTCGCGCTTTTGCGGTTCGCGGGCGCCCTTGGCGCGGATCGGCTCGCCATCGTCATCGACGAGCATGCGCGTGCGGCCGGGGCGGAGACCCGCCGCCGCCCGGCCAACGCGGGGCCGTTCAACGATAACTTTGCTCATATCCTTACGCATGGGGCGCGCGGTTTAGGCGCGCACACGAAGGCGAGCAAGTGGAATGTGAGTAAGGTTAGGAGGCGTCCGCGTAGGCGAGGTCGCATGTCAGGCGCGCCGGCGCGGCATCATGCGGGGGACGAATTGGCGCCCCGCAAGCAGACGGTAGAGTCTGCGGCGGGCGCGCGCCCATCAACGACGCCATTGCATCGAGATTGCGCAGCACGTTGGTGAGCAAGCCAATGCGTCTGAAGGGATCGCGCGCGTAGAAATGCTTGCGCAGGCGCACACCCAAAATGGCGCGAAGACTTGAGACGAGCGCGACGCCCCCATGTACGCTGAATCGGTCGCTGTACCGGCGCGGGCGGCGATGGATAGGATGCAATTGCACCGCGCGAACCACAAGGATCGCCGCCCCGATAGCGAACTTTAAGCGCGCTTCAGTCCCAGCGCAGTCGCCCATTCTGCGCTCCAGGCGCTCGCTGGCAGTACCGTTTCGATATTGAGCTGACCTTTGAGTCCAGCGCTGCGGTGCACAGCGATTTCGCGCCATTGCGGCGACATCGACATGCGCACCATTGAGGCTCGATCGGGATACATACCAATGGCGACTTCGTCCCAGAGCTCTTCAACCTGGCCCAACGAAAGAAAGCTCACATCGGCAACGAAGATCACCCGCCCGCCAAAGCTCGCCAACAAACGGCTCACCGCCTCGCCGTAAATCATATAAGCTTCACGGCCCGTGAGATCGGTTTGGCGGCCATCCTCGTATTCGGCGCGATCTTTGAATTTGAGCAGATTGACCATGAAGATCGGGCCTGTAGGCCCTGGCGACATCAAGCCCTTCACTTGCTCCGGGTCAGATGGAAACACCTCATTCAAAACCTGCATAGCGACACTCCCCGCGCATCTTTCCTTGCTGTTAGCGCACCAGCCCTCAGGTGGTCCCACATAATCGCACAGCCGGCTCGTCATCACGCCCCGCGTTGTGGCGGCCTAAGGCGCCAAACAGGCGGGATAGCGTGTTGTAGCCCGCGAAGAGCTATGGTGCATTGACGGCGTATGGCGATGTTCAATGTCGAATGCTGGAGCAATTGTCGCCGCAGTGCGGCTGCGCAAAGAGCGTGAATTGTCGCCTTCCTCGAAGATCGCGGCGCGCTATCGGCAAACGCGGCGGTTCAACTCGATGCACCAAATTTGATGGGACGGGCCGCATTGCGATCGCGGCGAAACCACGCCGTGATCGATGCTGCGGTTGGTTCGTACTATTTGGGCAATGACGCCTACCAGGCTTTGTGCACCAAGCGCCGGCTGAGGATCGGGTTATCGCTGGTGCTGGCGATTGGCGTCGCCGTCGCTGTGTTCGTCGCGAACGGCGCGAACTTGTAATGCAAGGCGCGAGGCGCGCGCCCCACCCTCATCCGTCGGTTTTGCTGATACTTGCGAACCTAGCGCACTTGCACTTCAGGGACGCGCTTGTCGGGTTTGATTTTCTTGTTTAGGCGACGGCGAAATTCTTGAGTGGCGCGCGCACTTTTGAGACGGCCGTAGATGGCGTTAAGTTGCGCAGGCGATGCGATCAGCTGAAATTCGCCCGTGATCTGGGCGCCAGTTTCTTCAGCTTGCGAGACAACGACGTTCTGACGCAACGCGGCCGGCGCCATAGCCAGGACAGCTTGCACGGCGGTTTGGACGACGCGCGTGCGTGAGGTGTCGCCAAGATTGAGGCGCAGTTCAAGCTTGGCGACGCGCGGCTTCAAATCGGCGAGGCTTTTCGCTGCGGTGTAGGCCACATCGATAATGCCAGGCGTGATCAGTGCGTGACCGACACGCTGCGCATCGCTGAACGATGGCAGCGGCGCGCCGTGCAATTTTCGCGGCAGCGCACGCGTGATCAAAGCTGCGCCGATGCCCCAGAGCGGGCGCACTTCGGCGCGCGCGGTTGAGGTTGGCGTATCAATGACGATGCGGGTTTTGGCCGGCAGAAAATAGATCGCGAGCGGTATCAGAACCGCAGCCGCAACAGCCGGCGTCCAAACGAGTAAGTCCATATCTATCCCCCGCGCACGCTAGACGCTGGATGCGTCTAGCGCCACGGAAAACCAGCTTAGACGCTCGTCGGGCGGCGCGTTGGCTTGCGATACTTCGGCGGTGCGCCGTTGTTCGACCAGACGGCATTGCCCTTGCGGTCGCGCCGGTCACCCTCGTCGCGCGAACGCGTCGGGCCGTGGCCTTGCTTGGCGTGGGCTTTGCCGTGCGCTTCCGAAGCGTGGTGCTTGGCCTGCGACTTCTTGCGGGCCGGATGCACCGAGCCAGAGCGGCCAGCCGGACCCTTCGGGCGAACGACACGTTCATCAGCGCGCGGGGCGCGGAGCGACATGTCGGTCTCGAGAACCGGGACGGGCTGCTTGGTCAGCTTCTCGATGTCGCGCAGATACGCGCGCTCATCGGGAGCGCAGAACGAAATGGCGATGCCGGTGCGAGCGGCGCGCGCGGTGCGGCCGATGCGGTGCACGTATTGCTCTGGCACGTTCGGCAAGTCGAAGTTGAAGACGTGCGTGATGTCGTCGACGTCGATGCCGCGAGCGGCGACTTCGGTGGCGACGAGGATGCGCGTCTGGCCCTTCTTGAAGCCGTCCAGCGCACGGGTGCGTTGGCCCTGGCTCTTGTTGCCGTGGATGGCGTCGGCGCTGAAGCCGGCGCTTTCGAGCTTCTTCGCAACGCGATCGGCGCCGTGCTTGGTGCGGGCGAATACCAGCGCACGCTTGATCGACTTGTCGGCGAGCATGGCGTGCAGGAGGTCCTGCTTTTTGGATTGATCGACGTGCACGACGACTTGCTCAACGCGCTCTGCGGTTGAGGACACCGGCGTGACGGCGATGCGATCCGGCTTATCGAGGAATTGCGCGGCGAGCTCTTCGATCGAAGGCGGCATAGTGGCCGAGAAGAACAGCGTCTGGCGCTGGCGCGGCAGGATGGTCGCGATTTTGCGGAGATCGTGGATGAAGCCCATGTCGAGCATGTGATCGGCTTCGTCGAGAACGAGGATTTCGACCTTGTCGAGACGCACGCTGCGTTGGCTGACGTGGTCAAGCAGACGGCCGGGCGTGGCGACGAGAATGTCGACGCCGCGGAACATGGCTTGCTTTTGCTTGTGCATCGAGGCGCCGCCGAACACGACGGCGGTGCTGAGGCCGAGATACTTGCCGTAAGCGCGGAAGCTATCGCCGATTTGCGCGGCGAGTTCGCGCGTCGGCGCGAGCACCAGCGTGCGGCACGACTTCTCGCCGGCGAACTTGCGGTCCTTATGCAGGCGATCAAGGATCGGCAGCGCGAAGGCGGCGGTTTTGCCGGTGCCGGTTTGGGCAAGACCAATGAGGTCCCCGCCCTTGCGCACGATGGGAAGCGCTTGGATTTGAATCGGAGTCGGCTTGGTGTAGCCCTCAGACTCGAGCGCCTTGAGGATCGGCGCAGACACGCCGAGATCTTGGAATGTGGTCACAATGATACTTTCGGCCGCCCGCGGATCGCAGTGCGGCTCATCAGATCAGGAACGATGCGACGGCGAAGAAAGGCGGCGAGCCGATGCCTAAAAGGGGGCTCAAAGCCGAACGTCGATGGTGGCGTTCCAGTGGGACCGCGTTCAGCTGGCGCCTAGGCCAGGAACGGTCGCTGGCCCCGGATATCGGTGAAAAGCGTTGAGAAGTCAATAATGGGGGCGGCATAGCTGGGCTGCGTGGTGGTAAACGCGCAGGTCCCGCGCACGGCGCGCGCTTCGACAGGCTCAGCGTGACGCCAATTTTGCGCGGCGCTGCGCGGTTTAGGCGAAGGCGCGCACGATCCAGGTGGCGGCCGGAAGCGTGACGCCGGCGGGGGTTTCGTGTTTCCGCAGAAAGTCGGCCAACAGGCGTTGGGCTTGCGCCGGATCGAGCTGTTGATCGGTGATGGCGCGGGCGCAGGGGCCGATCTTTAGGAGGAAGGCCGCGGCGCTTGTGGCGTCGCCACCGCCGCCGACAAGCACCTCCCCGTCCCACGGCGTGATCGAGACATCGCGCCAGCCGGATGCGGCGAGCATGGTTGCGATCGTCTCGCGGTCCTGCAGGCGAAACGGACCAGGCGCGTTGGGATCGGCAGGCGTGATCGGCTCTTTGAGGATGGGCTTCAGCGCCGCGAGCGGCGCGTGTGACCAGCCGTTCTCGGCGAAGGTGCGCCACGAGATGAAAACGATGCGGCCGCCTAGATTAAGCGCGGCGCGGATCTTGGCGAAGGCGGCGGCGGTATCATCGAAGAACATCACGCCGAAGCGGGAGAAGGCAGCATCGAACGGCGCATCGGGGAGCGGCGCGGCGGAGACGTCGGCTTCGATGAAGTGTGCATTGGCGCCGCGCGCGTTGGCGCGTTCACGGGCGAGATCAAGCAGCGGCTTCGAGATATCGGCGCCGACGGCTTGGCCACCTCTGATGAGGCTGGCGGCGGCGAGCGTGGTGGCGCCGGCGCCGCAACCGATGTCGAGCACACGCTCGCCGGGTTTGAGATCGAGCAGATCGAATGCGGGCTGCGTCAAAGGCTGCAGCATGCGATCCATGAGATCGGCTTGGCGCGCCCACTCCTCGCCGACTTTGCTGTTCCAATATTCAAGCTGCGTGGGGCGTGCGGGATCTGACATGCACCGTACTTAGCGCGTTCCAATCGGAATCCAACGCGGCGCGGACTCGTTTCCAATAGGTTTCGGTCGGGCGGCCATGGCGCTCCATCGGGAGCATTTGATCGTAAGCCGCGAAGCCCTTGGCAGTGTCGAGAACGCCTTCGAATTGCGGGCCGACGATGGACCAGATGTCTTTGCAAACATCTAGGCGCGCTGACCGAGCGCCCACGGGTGGCGATCAGCAGGAATGGGCGCCCACGCGTCGTTGTAAAAGAGATGGAGATCTCGGCCCCAATAGATCGCGGGTGGGGAATGTCGAGTTGAGGCAGAGGCGCAGCAGCGCATCGGGCCACGTTTCAGGCGCGCCGAGCGGATGGCGCGACCAATCGAACGCGCGAATGCGCTCGCCCATCTCGCCGCCGCCTTCAGGCAGCGTATTTGTCCTGTGATGGCTGATCATACGCCCCGCGCCTTAACTTCAACGACTGGTCCGCGGGAAAGGTCCTTGCGGACTAGGCCGCTCGCGCGCGGAGACGTGCAATCCGGCGGCGGCTTCGATCGAAGCTGCTGGCGAGGATGACATGCATCTCCGGCTGGCGCTGGCTTGGCGGGCTGAAGGCTCGACGGTGCAGCGCCGAAGTGGTGACCAGGGCCACCTCAACCGGCGCGGCGTCGAAGCTCTCCTGGATGGCCGGATTGGCGCTCATCTGATGCGGCCCAATGGACGCGCAGGCGCAGAGCGACAGCATCGCAAAAGCAACGAAAGCGAGTTTGAACATGGCAACCCCCGCAGCCTGTTGAGGGCACGATACGCCGATGGCGCCGGTTGCCAACGAAAATCGTTACGCCGCGTCTTCGACGAAGCCCGCCCAATTGCGCATGTAGGTCACGAAGACGGGGCTGAGGCCCTCCTCGTGCAGGTAGCGCTCGCTAACTGGGGTCGCGACCGATTGGAAATTGGGATCGGCGGCAACGCGCTTCGGGAAATCGTGGTGCAATATGGCGGCGCGGCCAAGGATCGGGAAATCGAAGCCGGCCTCAATCAGATCGCGGCAATCCTGCGCCGACATGATCTTGCCGGCGGCGCCGAGCTTCGTGCCGTTACGGTTTAGCTCCGTGAAATAAGACGCGAGCGTGCGGCCTTGGAGCTTTTCGTCGTAAGGCTCCTTCTTCACGTCCCAGAGCGACATATCGATGTAATCGGTTTTCGCGTCACTCATCAGACGCTGCGCGACGTCGCGAATTTCGAGCGTTTGAATGCCCCAGCGCTCTGGAGAAAGGCGGACGCCGAGTGAGAAGCCGGGCTTGGTCGCGGCGCGGATGCCATCGATGAGTTCGAAGAGGAAACGCGAGCGGCGCCCGGGGTCGCCGCCGTAAGCGTCGTCGCGGCGGTTAAGTTCGGGACTGAGGAACGAGCAGATGAGATAGCCGTGCGCGCCGTGAAGCTCAGCGCCGTGGAAGCCTGCGCGTTCGGCGCGCACCGCAGCTTCGATGAACTTGTCGCGGCTGTGTTGGATTTCATCCAACGTCATCGCCTCGGCTTTGAGCTTTTCGTCGCTGCTGGGCGCCTTTGGATTTGCGAGCGAGCGCAGACCGCCATGGTGCAATTGCACCACCGAATGGCTGCCCTCTTCGTTGATCTTCGCGGCAAGCCGCGTGAGGCCTGGTAGATGCTTCTCATCGTGAAAGCCGAGTTGACCCGGAAAACCGACGCCTTCTTCCTGCACTGAGGCCGCGCATGTCATC
The DNA here is from genome assembly GCF_001679665.1 of Candidatus Viadribacter manganicus. Taxonomy (GTDB): domain Bacteria; phylum Pseudomonadota; class Alphaproteobacteria; order Caulobacterales; family Aquidulcibacteraceae; genus Vitreimonas; species Vitreimonas manganica. The sequence continues at coordinate 2,978,997 of NZ_CP013244.1, read as the reverse complement.
GTCAGACCGAAACCGCCTTCAGCGCGCATGGTCAGCCAGCGATACTCTTCATCGCTCAGCACGCCATCGGGATGGCTTTGGCAATTTGTCAGCGGCGAGAGAACGAAGCGGTTCGTGAGCGTGGCGCCGGAACTAAACTTGAGCGGATCGGTGAGTGCGGTCATGGGCGCAAACATAGGGACTGAAGCGGCGAGCGCATCCCCTCCCGTTGGGTAATTCAGCTTTTTAGATTGCGCCGTTAGAGGTGCGCGATGGCCGCTGCCAGCACCCACACAGCCATGGCAATCACGATGAGAGAGCCGATCGTGTAGAAGCTGGCGCGGACTTCGTGGCTCTGGGCGCTTGAGTAGGCAGCGAAGTGCGCCAGACGCGCAGCGACGAAGCCGTAGAGCAGCCATTGCGCGGCAGCGAGTGGCGGCGCGACCAAAACGAACAACAGGCCGATCGCGAGAAAAGCGGGAATGTTCTCAAGATCGTTGCGATGGATGCGGCGTGAACGCTCGACGTCGTCGTTGATCTCAAGCTGACCGGCGCGCGGTTTTGGATTGGCCAATCCGGCTTTGGCGTCTTCTGGGCTGACGAAGCCTGCCTGGTTCGACATCATGCGCGCGACCGTGATCCAGCCCTGCAACATGATCTTTAAAACCATGATCGAAGCGGCGATGGCGTAAGTAACGAAAACCGGGTTCGCCAGTGTAAGCTGATCCATCGCATCGCCTCCCGTCACTTGCTCAGACCTTACAGCATCGAACGCGTCATTCCGGCCGCGTGAAACGCGATCTGGAACCCAGGGGCAACATGTTAGCCCCTGGGTTCCAGGACGATCGAGACTTAGGCGGCTGCCTTCTGCTTGGCGCCGAAGCGTTCGTAGAAGGTCTCGCCCTTCGCGGCCATGTCGCGGAGGAGTTTGTTCGGGCGGAAGCGCTCGCCATAGGTGTCGGCGAGACGATCGGCTTCTTCGACGAACTTCTTCGTTCCCCAGAACAAGTCGATGTAGCTGATGCAGCCGCCTGAATATGGCGCAAAGCCCCAAGCCAGGATCGAGCCGACATCGGCGTCACGCGGATCAAGGATGACGCCTTCTTCAAAGCAACGCGCAACTTCGATGCACTGACGGAAGAGATAGCGCTTGGTGAGCTCAACTTTCAGCTCGGGCGGGCACTCTTTGGTTTTCACTTCGATGCGCTCGGAAATGCCCGGCCAGATGCGCGTGGGCTTTCCATCCTCGCCATACTCGTAATAGCCCTTGCCGCCTTTGCGGCCGACGCGGCCCTTATCTTCCACGAGCCATGACAACATGCCGGCGCGCGGATCCTTCTTGTAATCCTGCTGATTGAGTTCGGCGTTGGTCTTGCCAATCTTCAGCGCGGTATCGAGGCCGACAGAGTCGGAGACTTCGAGCGGCCCCATCGGCATGCCGCATTGGCGGCCGACATTTTCGATGATGGCGGGCGCAATGCCTTCCATCAGCATCTCGACGCCTTCGGCCGGATAGGTGCCGAAGCAACGCGAGGTGTAAAAGCCGCGGAAGTCGTTCACGGTGATTGGCGTCTTGCGGATCTTGATGACGTAGTCGATCGCCTTGGCTTGAGTTTCCGGCGTCGTTTCCTTGCCCATGATGAGTTCGACGAGACCCATGCGCTCGACCGGCGAAAAGAAGTGGATGCCGATGAAGTTCTTCGGGCGCGCTGACGCTTCGGCGAGGCCGGTGATCGGCAACGTCGAGGTGTTGGAGCCGAAGACGGCGTTTTCACCGAGGAAGGCTTCGGCCTTCTTGGTGACTTCGGCTTTCAGCTGCACGTTTTCGAAGACGGCTTCGACGACGAGGTCAGCACCTTTAATCAGCGAATAATCGGTCGAAGGCGTGATCAGAGCGAGCAAAGCATCGCCCTTCTCCTTCGTGATCTTGCCGCGCGAGACGTCCTTATCAACGATGCGTTGCGAGTAGGCTTTGCCCTTCTCGGCGCTCTCTTGGCTGACATCGAGGAGCACTGTCTCGATACCGGCTTTGGCCTGCACGTAGGCGATACCCGCACCCATCAGGCCAGCGCCGATCACGGCGACCTTCTTGATGTCGTAGGTCGGGATGCCTTCGGGGCGATTGCCGCCCTTGCCAAGCGCTTGCATGTTCACGAACAGCGAGCGGATCATGCCCTTGGCTTGGGGCGTGTTGGCGGTCTTGATGAAGTAGCGGCTCTCGATGCGGAGCGCTGCATCGATCGGCACCTGCATGCCTTCATAGATGCACGACAGAATGTTGCGTTGGGCCGGGTAGTTGAGGTTGGTCTGTTTGGAGACCATGGCGTTGCCGCCGACAGCCGCCATCGCGCCAGCCGGCGTGAACGGACCGTCCTTCACTTTGTAGCCTTTGACGTCCCACGGCGCGATCGCCTTCGGGTTCGCCTTCACCCAAGCCTTCGCGGCTTCGACGGTTTTGCCGGCGGGCACAACTTCATTGATGAAGCCAAGGCCCTTGGCGTCTTGCGGCGACTTATCGGCGCCTTGCAGGATCATCATGGCAGCGTTCTGCACGCCGATGAGGCGTGGCAGGCGTTGGGTGCCGCCGGCGCCAGGAAGCAAGCCGACTTTCGATTCAGGCAGGCCGAACTTGATCTTCGGGTTATCGGCGGCGACGCGATAATGGCACGCGAGCGCGATTTCGAGGCCGCCACCGAGGGCAAGGCCTTCAAGCGCGACGGCCACCGGCTTGCCACAGGTTTCGAGCGCGCGAAGCGAACGGTTCAGGGTGAAGCTTTGATCGAATTGCTTCTTCAGCTTCTCTTCTTCCGACTTCGGCGCTTCTTCCTTTGCGGCGCCGCGTTGGTTGAGTTCGCCGAGGTCTGCGCCGGCGCAAAAGCCTGAGGCCTTGCCCGAGGTGATGACGGCGCCTTTGATCTTTTCGTCGGACTTTAGCGTCTCAACGAGCGAAATCAGGTCACGCATCACCGAGCCGGTGATGGTGTTCATGGAGCGGCCCGGCACGTCGAACGTGATGAGCGCGATGCCGTCGCTGTCGACGTCGATCTTGAAGTTTTCCATCGAACCTACCCTCTACCTATTCCCATCGTTCTTACGTTGCGGCGGATTTTTCTTGTCGTCTTCCTTCGGCGCCATCGCCACGCCGAGTGAAGCGCCCAGCCCGGCGCCGATAGCGACGCCGAGGCTGAGCCAGAGGCCGATATCTCCGGTAGCCACACCGACGCTGACACCGATTGCTGTGCCAATGCCGATGCAGAGCGCGAAGATACCGCCGTTCATCTTAGTTCACCCGTTCGATCACGGTTGCGGTGCCCATGCCGGCGCCGATGCAGAGCGTGATAAGCGCGCGTTCTTTGTCGGCGCGTTCGAGTTCATCGACCATGGTGCCGAGGATCATCGCGCCGGTTGCGCCAATGGGGTGACCCATCGCGATAGCGCCGCCATTGACGTTGACCTTGGCCATATCGAGATCGAGCGCTTGGACCCAGCGCAGCACGACCGCCGCGAAAGCTTCGTTGAGCTCCCAGAGGTCGATGTCTTGCTTGGTGAGGCCGAGCTTCTTCATCAGCTTCGCCGTGACGTGCTCAGGGCCCGTCAACATGATTGACGGCTCAGAGCCGATCGAAGCGCCGCCGAGGATGCGGGCGCGCGGCTTCAGGCCGAGCGCTTCGCCCATTTCCTTGGTGCCGATCAAAACACCAGCGGCGCCGTCAACGATGCCGGACGAGTTGCCGGCGTGGTGGACGTGATCGATCTTTTCGATTTCCGGATAACGCTGCTGAATGACGCCATCGAAACCAGGCATCACTTCGCCTTGCATCTTGAAACTGGGCTCAAGCGCGCCGAGCGATTGAAGCGTAGTTTCCGGGCGCATGAATTCGTCGTGCGCGAGCAGCGTGACGCCGAGTTGATCCTTCACCGGCACGATCGACTTCTTGAAGCGGTTTTCCTTCCAGGCTTGCGCGGCGCGCTGCTGGGATTGGACCGCGTAGCTATCAAGATCGGTGCGCGAGAAGCCGTACTTGGTTGCGATCGCGTCGGCGGCGACGCCTTGCGGCGTGAAGTAGGATTTCATCGCGATCGACGGATCAGTCGCCCATGAACCGCCGGTCGAGCCCATCGGTACGCGGCTCATGCTTTCGCAGCCGGCGCCGATGGCGAGTTCGGCTTCGCCGGATTTCACTTTCGCGGCGGCGATGTTGCAGGCTTCAAGGCCAGATGCGCAGAAGCGCTCGACCTGCACGCCAGCGACGGTTTGCGCGTAACCGGCGTTGAGCACGGCGATACGCGGGAGGTTGCCGCCCTGCTCGCCGATCGGTGAGAGGCAGCCCATGTAAACGTCATCGACTTTCGAGGTGTCGAGGTTGTTGCGATCGCGGATCGCCTCGAGCACTTGCGTCGCCAATTGCAGCGACGTTTGCTCGTGCAGCGAGCCGTTCGACTTGCCTTTGCCGCGCGGGGTGCGAACCGCGTCATAAATATAGGCCTCAGCCATCTTCCGTACTCCTCTTTCTTCCCCCGCCTGCGGGGGAAGTGGATCGCGCGAAGCGCGAGACGTTGGGGGCAACGCGGCCCCCTCAGTCACGCTTCGCGTGACAGCTCCCCCGTAAACTGGGGAGCAAACCACCCTCCGTGGGACCGGAGTCGTCCCGTGGCGCTTTGCAGCACCTACTCCGCTGACCGCTTCGCTCGGGCTGAGCGAAGCGCGGCAAACTTAGGCGCCGTCCGCGATCTCTCGCTCCAGCTCGGCGATCTCGACATCGAGCACGCTGATCTGGTGGCGCAAGCGATCGAGATCGTCGTCCAATTCTTTCAGAGCAGCGGGATCTTCCGCCGCGTTCGGCTCTGCAGCGCTTTCCTGGCGCACGCGTTCGTCCAACCGCGCGCGCTGAGCGATCTTCTGCTCAAGCCGCGTCACGAGATCGAGACGGTCGCTCATCAGTGCGCCTCACCTTCCGCGATGGCGACATCGCCGCGGAATGAATTGGCGATGAAGCAGGCTTCGTGGGATTTGTGATGGAGCTCGCGCACTTCTTCGGGTGTCGGCTGCTTATCGCCGCTCCATTCGATGATCGGATTGAGCTTCACCTGGGTGACGGCGATCTTGCCGCGATCGTCCTTGCCCATCACGCCTTCGGCTTGATCGATGTAGCTATCGACGACGAAGCCGGCGCGGCGGGCAAAATCCAAAACGAAAAGCATGTGGCAAGTCGAGAGCGAGGCCACGAGCATTTCTTCGGGATCGACAGCGTCCTCGCGCGAGAGCGGCAGCTTCACCACGTGCGGCGAGGACGAGCCTGGAACCACCGTGCCACCGTCGAACGAAATCTCGTGCGCACGCGAATATTGGCCGTCGGTAAACGGCTGATCGCCGCGCGCCCAGACAACGGTCGCGGTGTAGGTCGCCATCAGAACTGCTCCGCGGTGAGCGCCATGACCGGGCCGGCGCCGCTCTTCAGCTTGGCGAGATGCGCGGCGGCGTCGGGCAGCATGCGGGTGATGAAATAGCGGCCGGTGGCGATCTTGGTGTCGTAATATGGATCGCCAGCGCCGCCGTTTTTCTTGGCGGCGTAAGCGGCCTTGGCTTGCAGCGTCCACATGTAGGTAAGCGCGGTGAGACCGACGACATTGAGGAAATCGTGTGAAGCGGCGCCGGCATTGTCGAAGTTCGACATGCCGTTCTGCATCAGCCACATGGCGCCGTCCTGCATTTGAGCCTTCGCGCCCTGCAGAGCTTCGACGAATTCCTTGAGTTCGGCGTCGTCTTCGTGGTTGTGCACGAAATCGTCGATCTCGTTGAAGAAGGCGAAGATGGCGCGGCCGCCATTGGCGCCGAGCTTGCGACCGACGAGATCGAGCGCCTGGATGCCGTTGGCGCCCTCGTAGATCATGGCGATGCGAGCATCGCGCACGAACTGGCTCATGCCGTGCTCTTCGATGTAGCCGTGGCCGCCGAAGATTTGCTGGCAATTGGTGGCGTTAGCGTAGCCTTTGTCGGTGAGATAGCTTTTCAGCACCGGCGTCATCAGACCCATATAATCTTCGGCCTTTTCGCGCACCTTCTCATCGGGTGAGACAAGCAGGAGATCGCCGTAGATGGCGGTCCAGAAAGCGAAAGCGCGCGCGCCCTCGTTGAACGCCTTGGCGTCCATCAGCATGCGGCGAATGTCGGGGTGGACGATGATCGGATCGGCGGGGCCGTCCGGGTTTTTCGCGCCAGTGATCGAACGGCCCTGCAAGCGATCCTTCGCGTAGGCGACGCCATTTTGATAGGCGACTTCCGATTGCGAAAGACCTTGAAGGCCGACGCCAAGGCGCGCGACGTTCATCATCACGAACATGCCCTGGAGACCTTTGTTCTCCTGGCCGACGAGATAGCCGGTCGCGTCATCGTAATTGAGCACGCACGTCGAGTTGCCGTGGATGCCCATCTTCTCTTCGATCTTGCCGCAGACGACGCCGTTGCGCTTACCCGGGTTGCCGTCCTTATCGAGGACGAACTTCGGCACGATGAAAAGTGAAATGCCCTTAGTGCCCTGAGGCGCGCCTTCGATGCGCGCGAGCACGAGGTGGATGATGTTCGACGCAAGATCGTGTTCGCCGGCCGAGATGAAAATCTTCTGGCCGGTGATGCGATAGCTGCCGTCGGTTTGCGGGATCGCTTTGGTGCGCAGCATGCCAAGATCGGTGCCGCAATGCGGCTCCGTCAAGTTCATGGTGCCGGTCCATTCGCCGGTAACGAGCTTGGGCAGGTAGGTCTGCTTTTGCTCATCGCTGCCGTGATGGTGGATGGCTTCGTAGGCGCCGTGGCTGAGGCCCGGGTACATGCCGAACGCCATGTTCGACGACGACACCATCTCGCTCCACGCCAGAGAGATCACGTGCGGCATACCTTGGCCGCCATAGTTCGGATCGCAGGAGAGCGCCGGCCAGCCGGCCTCGACGAGTTGCTTGTAGGCTTCCTTGAAGCCGGGCGGCGTCGTCACCGAGCCATCATCGCGCCGCACACAGCCGTGCTCGTCGCCGACCTTGTTCAAAGGCGCGAGCACGCCTTCACAGAATTTCGCGCCCTCTTCCAACACCTGGTCGATCAAATCGATCGGCGCGTCCGCAAAAGTCGGCAAATTGGAATAGCGCTCAATGTCGAGCACATCCTTGAGGAGAAAGCGATATTCGCGAAGCGGCGCCGTGTATGTCGGCATGCACGTCCCCTTATGTTTTCTTGTCTATACGCGTCTTAGTGCGCGTCTTGCAGCCGCTTCTTTGCCTCGGCCTCAAATGCGCGCGCATTGGCCATGGCGGCGGGGGCGGCAGGCTTCGCAAGGAACTCTTCGAGCTGCTTTACGCTGTCGTGCAAGATTTCGATCGCCGCATCGACATCTTCGCGTTGCGCTTCCAGCGCGACGATGCGTGATTTGTATTTCTTGAGCGCCGTTTGCGCCTGCGCGCGCTGATCGACTTTGTAGAGATCCAGGATTTCCTTGATCTCGATCAGCGAGAGGCCAACGCGCTTGCCGCGCAAAATGAGTTGGAGCTTGGCGCGGTCGCGATGGGAGTAGACGCGGTTCATGCCGTCGCGGCGCGGGGTGAGAAGACCTTTATCCTCGTAAAAGCGGAGCGCTCGAGGCGTGACCTCGAACTCACGGGCCAGCTGCGAAATTGTGTACGTGCGCTCAGCTTTGGAAGTCATGGGGAGGTCCCTCCGGTTTACCCAGCCGGGCCACGCTAGTTTCCGTTTACGGTAGGGTCAACTGAAGTTGACGCATCCGTCATAAATAATGCTCAGCCAAGCAAATCGCGGGTGATGTCTTTCGGCGTTGGGCAGCCATTGAGCGCCATCGTGATGTCGAGCTCGGCCAAGAGGTATTCCATAACCGCCTGAACGCCCTGCTCGCCGGCCAAGGCCAGGCCATAAACATAAGGACGACCAATACCGGCGGCCGTTGCCCCAAGGGCAATGGCTTTGAAGATGTCAGCACCACAGCGGATGCCGGAGTCAAAGAAGACAGGCACGCGCCCGCCAATGACGGCGGTCACCTTCGCCAGCGCGTCGAGCGCGCCAATGCCGCCATCGACCTGTCGTCCGCCGTGATTGGAGACCATGACCCCGTCATAGCCTTCCTTAACGGCGCGCTCGGCGTCGTCAGCACGCATGATGCCCTTCAGAACAACGGGAAGTTTCGTCCACGATTTGATTTGCGCGATACGTTTCCAGTCGACGCCCGGATCGGAGAAGAGCTGCGTGAAGTGTACGGCGGCGGCGAGCGGGTTCTCTTCCGGCGTCTGCGGGAGCAGCCCCCGAAACACGGGGTCGGAAGTATATTGTGCGATACCCTGCCCGCGCAGGAACGGCGAGAAGCCGATATCGAGGTCACGCGGTCGCCAGCCGAGGACCAGAGTGTCGAGCGTAATGAAGATGGCTTTGCAGCCGATCGCCTCGGCGCGCTTGACGAAACTCTCCGCCAGCGCGTCCGACTTGCCCCAATAGAGTTGGTAAAAGCGCGGACCATCGCCGTTGGCTTGCGCGATCTTCTCCATCGGCGTTGATGCCTGAGACGAAATGATCATCGGCAGGTTGAGGTTTTTCATCGCGCGCGCGACCGCGAGATCGGCCTCGGGATGCATCATCTCGAGCACGCCTACCGGCGATGAAAAGACCGGCGCGGCAACGCGCGCAGCGAAAATTTCGCTACCGAGATCACGTGTCGCTGCGCCGGCCAGCATGCGCGGTGCGATCGGAAAGCGCGCGAAAGCGGCGCGGTTTGCTTCCGCCGCCGTTTCCAACCCGGCGCTACCGGCGGTGTACGCCCACGCCGCCGGCGTCATCTTCTTCTGCGCTGCTGCTTCGAGTCCGATGAAGTTGGTTGGGATGTCGGGCTTTGCGCCACTTAGTCCGCGCAGATACACCCCGCCTTGCGTTTCGGGTCCGAATTGGCGCGGCGTGTTAGACATGGCTAATCCCTGTTTACCTTTTTACGCGCCATTAACACGCCGACCGCTTTCATCGACACTGCAAAGTCGTGGGCGATTCTCGAATTCTTCGAGTCTGCCCCAAGGGGTTGGGCGTGAGCCGCGGACGCGCGGCACAACGCGGCGAGGGCTACAATGAGCGGTGCGCAAAGCTGGAGCGTCAAGGGCATTGACCCCAAAGTGCGAGAGGCGGCGCGTGAAGCTGCGGCTCGTCAGGGCATGAGCCTTGGCGAATATTTGAACCAGGCGCTTGCGTCAGGTCAGCTCGGGGGTGGCGGCGCGCAAACGCCGCCGCACAACTCGCTGCAACAACCGCCGCGCGCGCCGCGGGCCCGCTTTGGTTCGCAGACCACCGACTATGATAGCGAAGACGATTGGAACGTTGGCGATGCACGTGCGGCCGATCCAACGCGTTTGGCGCAGCGCATTGAATCGATTGAACGCCGCACGCAACTCGCGGTGACCGGTCTCGACCGCGCTGTGTCAACGATCGATCGCTCGGTGCTGGGGCTCGCTGCACGCGTTGAAGACGCCGAAGCTGCATCGAGCGAAGCGGCTGAGCGCATTGCCGATGCGCTGGAACAGTTCCGCAATGCGGGCGACACGCTGAGCGGCCGCTTGCAGCGCGCCGAGCAAACCTCGCAGGAAATTTCGGACGTAAAGGAACGTCTTGAGCATCAGGTTGCGGTTGCCGAAGAAGTGGCGCGCCGCGCCGAAGCCGCCGCATCTTTCCTGACCACCGAAATGGGCGGCCGCGACGCCGTCATCGCACAGACGCTGAGCGAAGCGCGCGCGGTTGCCGAAGAAGCTGCGCGTCAAGCGAGCGAAGCTTCGGCGGATGCGGTGAACGAACTGCGCCGTCTGCAAGAAGAACTGAACGAACGCCTGATCGACAGCGAAGCCTCAACGCGGCGCGCGATCGAAACGGCGGTTGCCGAAGTTCGCACCGAGACCTCGACTGAAACACGCGGCGCGCGCGAAGCGCTGCTGGAAGAAGTCGTCCGCCTCGAAAGCGAGATTTCGAAGCGCGTCGGCGCCGTCGATACGCTGAAGGCTGAGCAAGCCTCGCTTATCGCGCGGATCGAGCGCGCGGAAGCCGGCGCGCGCGAAAGCACGGCCGGTTTACGCCAAGCAGCGGGTGCGGCGATCGCGGATCTGCGCAATGCGCAACTCACGCTCTCGGCGCGCGTCAAGCAAGTCGAAGACATCGCTGGCCAATCCGGCGGCACGATCGATCTCAGTGACTTGCGTCAAGCGCAGCAAGACATCGCCGAGCGGCTGACATCACTTGAAACGAAGACCGACGCGAGCCCCCTCACCGGCGCGCTTGCCGCGTTTGAAGCGCGCATCGCCAGCGTCGAAGCGGCAACCGCCAATGCACCGAACGTCGATCATATCGGCGAGACGGTGAGCTCGCTCGATCGCGCGTTGCAGCGCCTAGCCGACAAGCTGGAAGAAACCGAATCGACAGCGAACACGGCGATCCGTCACATCGAAGAGACGGTTTCCTCACTCAGCGCCCGCATCGAGCACGGTGGCGGCGCGGCGATGGAGACAGAAGCTGTGCGCGCTATGCTCGAGCAACGGCTCGACACGATGGCGCAAACGGTGCGCGAAGAGATCACGCAAGAGCTGCAGTCGGTTATGGCGGGCGGCGAAGGCGTCGAGGGCGCGCTGGCTGACGTGAACCGCCGTCTTGCGGCCGCCGAACGGCGCCAAGCGCAAACGATCGAAGCGATCTCGATCGAGATCAAGCGCATGTCGGAGACGGTGGATCAGCGTCTGCGCACGGTTGAATCACGCAATGACGACGCGGCGGCCTCGGCGGTGCGTGAAGAGCTTTCGCGCATGGCGACGACGCTGGAGCAGCGCTTCGACGATATCGAGCGCCGTGAAGCGGCTGCATTCGATCGCATGGGCCTTGAAGTTGGCCGCCTCTCCGAGCGCTTGGAAGAGCGCGTAGGCGCGGTTGAGCAACGCAGCGCGCAAGCCATCGAACATGTGGGCGAGCAAGTCGCGCGCATGGCCGAACGCTTCAACCAACGCCAAGACATTATGGCGCGCGAACTGGGCGAGCGCATGCTCGACAGCGAAGAGCGCGCGGGCCAGCGTGTCTCGGAAGCGATCAGCTCGATCATGCAGCGTTTGGCTGAAGTAGAAGAACACAGCCAAGAGGCGATCGCGCCGGTGCAAAAGGCTGTGTCGAATGTCGCCTCGAAGCTCGAAGAGTTCGAGACGGGCCGTACGCCGGCAGCGCCAGCCGCACATGCGGAGCCGTCCATCCCGACGCCGTCGCGCCGGATGGAAGACTTCCCGACCTTCAACGACGACATCTCCTACGATCTCAGCAATCCTGAGCCGCAGCCTTACGTTTCGCCGCGCGATGCAGCGCAGCCGATGCGCGCTGGACCGCTCCCGCCGCGCCAGCCGGCGATGGAAGCGCCGAACGATCACGACATCTATTTCGCCGAAGACAATCAGATCGACGATCTGCTGGTCGATGAGAACACGGCGGAAGAGGCCTTCGTGCCCGCGGAATACAAGCCGATCGAGGTTTCTCCGGACGACGATCTGCTGATCGACGAAGAGGTGGAACTATCGGTCGCGCCGCCACCGCTTGACGACGATCCGTTCTGGACGCCGGACGACGATCTCGCGCCCGCGACGATTGAAGATGCGGTTGCTGGTTTGGTTGCACCACCTGCGCCGCACGCGAACGATGTGCCGCTGGCATTGGGCGTTGAAGAGGAAGCGCCCTTCTCACTCGATGCGCCGGACTTCAACGATCTGCCGATCGTGACAGAAGAAGAACCGCCGGCGAAGAACGATTATCTCGCCAATGCGCGCAAAGCAGCGCAGGCGCAGTCGCTACCGAAGACGCGCCCGGACCAAGCTGCTGCAGCGCCTAAGCTTAGCCTGCGGGGTTCAAGCCGTGTCGTGTTGTGGGGCGCGGCGAGCCTCGTCGCGGCCACTCTGATTGGTGGCGCGTACTATCTGAAGAACCGCGCCGATAGCGCCGAGCCGCAGCCGGATGCAGAACCGACGCCAGTGACCAACATGGCGCCGACGCTGCCGCCGCCTGCTGATCCGTTCGCGGAAGCGCCAGCCGAAGGCATGGCGCCGGATGGCGCAGTCACTGAGGGCGCTGCGCCGCCGCCTGCGGCGGAAACTGCTGGACCGCCGATGGCCCAGAATACGACGACACCGTCACAGCCGGTGGTCGCGGGTCCGCTGCCGGCGCGCAACGTCTCGCTTGAGCAAGCCGCGCAATCGGGCGATCTCACGGCGCAATATGAACTGGCGCTGCAGCGTATCAGCTCAGGGCGGGCTGCTGAGGGCGTGACCATGCTGCGCCGCGCCGCCGATCGCGGTTTCGCGATGGCGCAATATCGCCTGGCCAAGCTCTATGAGCGCGGCGAAGGCGTGCCGGCGGATCTGACGATCGCGCGCCAATGGACCGAGCGTTCGGCGGCGGCGGGCAATCGCCGCGCCATGCACGATCTTGGCGTCTATTTTGCGCGCGGCGAAGGCGCGCCGCTGGATGAAGCGGCGGCGTTCCGCTGGTTCCGTCAGGCGGCGGAACTGGGCGTTGCGGACAGCCAGTACAATCTGGGCGTCCTCTATCAACAGGGCCGTGGCGTGAACGCTTCCGCGTCGGAAGCCTTGTTCTGGTTCCTTGTGGCCGCCCGTCAGGGCGATCAGGACGCAGGCGCACGTGCGACGGCGCTTGAGGCTCAGCTGGCCCAAAACCAGATCGAACAGGCCCGGGCGCGCTCTCAGGCGTTCCGTCCGCGGGCAGCGAGCGCCGTGGCGAACGGCGAATTCGGCCCGCGCGCCTGGAACACGCGTCCAAGCACTTAATCAAGTCCCGGAATTTAGCGGCGAAGTAGCGTTGCCTACGCGCGCGACCCTCATCATAAGGGGGCCGCGGGCGTAGTGCTGCGGCGCTGAGTTCAGAGCAGAATTTTGATCTACCTGCCGATCGCCGAAATGCCGGTGGCCGTGCTGCTTATCTTGTTGGTGAGCGGCGCCGTTGGCTTTGTGTCCGGCATGGTGGGTGTCGGCGGCGGCTTCATCATGACTCCGGCGCTTTTGTTCTTGGGCGTGCCGGCGCCGGTTGCGGTTGCGACAGGCGCGAGCCAGATCGCAGCGACGTCTTTCTCCGGCATCATGACGCGCACGCGGCGCAAGTCCGTCGATTGGCGCATGGGGCTTTTGCTTTCGATTGGCGGCGTAGTTGGCAGCGCGGGCGGCGTGGCGCTGTTCGAGCGGCTGCTCCGGTTGGGGCAGCTCGATCTCATCGTCTCGGTGCTCTACTTGATCCTACTCTCGGGCGTCGGCTTCCTGATGGTGCGCGAGAGTTATCAATTCTGGCGCGGCAGACCGACGAAGAGCGTCTCCGTGTTGCGGCGCCCGGTCAAAAGCATCGCGCACAACCTGCCCTTTCGTATCCGCTTTCCGCGCTCGGGACTTTACATCAGCGTGTTGCCGCCGCTCGGCATCGGGTTCGCCATCGGCGCGCTCTCTGCGATCATGGGCATTGGCGGCGGCTTCATCCTGATCCCGGCGATGATCTATCTGCTGCGTATGCCGACCAACGTCGTCATCGGGACGTCGCAGTTTCAAGTGCTGGTGATCGCTTCGCTGATCGTGGTGCTGCAATCGATCGCGACGCAGACAGTCGATCTGGTGTTGGCGCTGTTGCTGATGGCGGGCGGCGTTGTTGGGGCTCAGATTGGCGCGCGTGTGGGCGCGGGCCTGAAGGCCGAGTACGTGCGCGGCATTCTGGGGGCGCTCCTAATGGCTGCGAGCATCAAATTCCTGCTCGATCTCGTGATCCCACCGGAAGAAGCTTATGTGCTCGGCGCGGGGATGTGGTGATGAAGCGCCTCCTCGCAACTCTTGCTTTGGTGATGTTCGCGGGCGCGCCAGCCTCGGCGCAGCAACAGCCCGGCTCTGACGTTGCTGACGATTTGCCAGCCGGCGTTGCCGAAGAGCAGATCACGGTGAGCTCCACGTATGGCGGCTCATTCATCACCGTGTTCGGCGTCAATCCGGATCGGCGCGGACGCGGGGACATCGTCGTCGTGCTGCGTGGGCCGAATGAGCCGGCGACGGTGCTGCAAAAGCGGCGTGCGTTTGGATTGTGGGTAAACGGCGATCCGGTGCGCTTCAGCGAAGCACCGGCCTTCTTCGCAGTGCTGAGCAATCGGCCGCTGCGCGATATTGCAAGCCCTGAATCGATTTGGCGCTATCAGCTCGATCCCGCCGCTTCTGCGCAGCTTGCGAGTGCTGTGCCTGCAGGCGGCGATCCTTCGGCCTACCGCGCAGCGTTAGTGCGGCTGCGCTATGAGCAAGGGCTCTATCAATGGTACTCGCGGCGACCGCAAGAAGGCGTTCGCGGCGGGCTTACGGCGTATCAAGGCGGGCTCTTCCGCGCGGTGGTGCGTTTGCCGGCGAATGCGCCCATCGCGCAATATCACGCCGACACCTATCTTTTTCGCGATGGCCGCTTGATCTCGCGACAGCGCATTCCGATCGTGATTTCACGCGTCGGCGTCGAACGCACGATCCATGATCTCGCCACAAACGTGTCCTGGCTCTACGGCATTGTGACGGTGCTGCTCGCACTGTTGGCGGGCTGGGGCGCGGCCGTGGTATTCCGCCGTCCGTGAGCGTCAGACCACCTATCCTTCCGCGCGCGGCGCTTCGTCTGGGATTTTTAGGCCTCGCACCGCTCGCCGTTTCAGCGCTGATCTCGCTCTCGGAACACGCAAGCACAGCGCGCTTGGGGGCCATCGGCTTCTCACTTTACGCAGCGGTGCTTCTGTCTTTTCTCGGCGGCGTGCGCTGTGGGTTTGAAATCATGCGCGCGCCGGAAAATCCGAACGGCTTACGGTTGTTGTTCAGCGCGCTGCCTGCCCTCTCCGGTTGGGCGCTTGCGGCCCTGGTTGTGTATATAACGCCAGTGCTGGGCGCGGCGGCGATGTTCGCTGGGCTCTTTGCGCTGCAGGCGATGTGGGATTATCGCAGCGCGCGCGATGCCGGCGCGCCGGCGTGGTATCCTGTGTTGCGGCAAGTGCTGACGGGCGGCGCGATGATCATCTGCATGATCATTCCGTTGGCGACGGCGTTGCACCGGTTTTAGGGTTCACGCTTCCTGGCCAAGCTCAATCGCATCGAAGATGGCATTGGGCGCCCGAGCCGGGATCAAGCAAGTGGCAAAGCTCAGCGTGTTGGTCCCGAGGTCCCGGGCCTCGCTTTGCTCGCCCGGGAAGGTTAGTCACCAATCAATCTTTCGTTCGGCGCGGGCAGCACCCGATCTTTGCCGAGGACGAGCGCAGTTGCGCCGTTTGGAAAGATGTGGGCGAAGGCTTCGTCGCAGACATTGAGCCCGCCGGTGAACGCGCCAAAGGCTGGCATGACCAAACGTGCGCCGTCGGTGGCGAAGCAACGGCGGCGGACGCTGCGGCCACGACCAGTGACCTTCGCGCATGGATGCAAGTGGCCTGCAATTTCGCCGGGTGCTTCGGACTCTGTTGGGTGGTGGCGCAGGACCAGAGAGCCCAAGTGCAGCACGTCATGGATTGCGCCGCCGAGTGCTTCGGGGGCGCGGCCATCGTGATTGCCTTCGACCCAGACCCAGTCGCAGCGCGACATCAGCAAGCGCAGGAGTTCGCGGTCGCGAGCGTCCATGCGCGCGGGCCCGCCGCCGTCGTGAAAGCTATCGCCGAGCGAGACGATAATCTCAGGCTGCAGGCGCAGCATCATATCTGTGAGCTTCATCAGCGCGGCGTGCGTATCGTACGGGGGCAACATCTGGCCGCGCAGCGCGTAAGATGAGCCTTTCTCCAAATGAAGATCGGAGACGATCAGGGTTTTTGACTCAGCGACCCAGAGCGCACCGTCCGGCAGCGCCGCGATCAACGTATCGCCAAGTCGCATCTCCACCGTCGCGCCAACGATCGCCATTGGCGGCGCGGCGCGCGCGGACGCGCGGCGCGGAGGCTCAGGCTTTGGTGCTGGCTGCGACAGGAGCGGCATTGCACATACGATCAAACCGGATTCGTCAGGGCGTGACGATGGGGAAATTCGGTTCGGGGTTGTCGAACACCTCGCCCAGACCTTCAAGGGATCTTCTGTTTCCCTGTATGCGGATTTGTCCGGACAACACAGCGCGGGCCATGCCTTGGGTCGCCATCGCTTGCAGGAATACCGCACGCGGCGAGGTGATGGTTGGCGCGGCAGCGACGGTTTGGTCGCGCTCATGGACGAGTACGCCATTGGCGATGGTGACAGCAAAGCGCTCGTTGCGTTCCGGGAAAACAAGGTTGAACGCATAGCGACGCGCCCCTAGGCGCTCAGGATTGAGACGCACGGCGAGAAGATCGAGAATGTAACTCGTGGGCGTCGCCGCGACGAGATCGGCGCTTTGCGTCGGCTGGCTTCGCGTGGGAGGTCCCTGCTCCAATTCACGCGCGGCGACGAGGTACATGTTGCGCCAGATCGCGCTCTCGGCCTGGTAGGCCATTTGGCGGTGCGTCCGCGCGAGGAGCTGGCGAGCGGCGGTGTTGTCGGGCGCGGCGAACACGAGATGGTTCAGGACGCGCGCGGCCCAGCGATAATCGCCTTCATCGAACGCGCGCTGACCTTCGGCTAGAACACGATCGGGGCCGCCCATGGCGCGCACGAAACGTTCGCCCTCTTCGGCGGGCGGAAGCGGATTGAGGTTGGCGGGATTGGCGTCGTACCAGCCCATGTAACGCTGATACACGGCGCGCGAATTGTGCATCATCGTGCCGTAATAGCCGTGATTGAACCAGCGCGCGGAGAGCGCTTCGGGCAGGCGCACCTGTTCGGCAATTTCACGATCGGTGTAGCCGGCATTCATCAGGCGCACGGTTTGATCGTGGAGATATTTGTAAGCGTCGCGATGACTGGCGATGAAGTCACGCACGCGATCGCCACCGAAACGCGGCCAAGCATGACTGTTGACCATGATCTGTGTGCGATCGCCGTAAAGGCGCAGCGCTTCGGTGAGATAGTCGGCCCAGGCCTTTGCGTCGCGCACCAACGCACCGCGCGGTGTGAGGATGTTGTGCATCGAGGCGGTGGCGTTCTCGGCGATGCAGAGCACGCCAAGGTCGGGAAAGAAGAAGTTCATTTCCGCCGGTGCTTCGGTATCGGGCGTCAGTTGGAATTCGATGCGAACGCCGTCGATGGTGAGCGTCTCGCCAGTGTGGGTGATGGTGCGGGTTGGCGGGATGAGCGTGAAAGTTCCAGCGGACACCGCAATGCCGATGCCGGAGGTCATCTGCCCTTCTGGACCAGGAACCAGGCCTGCGCCGAATTGATATTGTGCGCGACGGCTCATGGCGTTGCCGGCGATGACGTTCTCAGTCACCGCGTGCTCCATGAAACCATCGGGTGCGATGATCTCAACACCAGCCTCTTCGCCCGCCGGAACGACGCCGCGCACACCGCCGAAGTGATCGAGGTGCGAGTGGGTGTAGATGACGGCGCGAACGGGCCGATCGCCAATTGTACGGCGTGCAAGGGCGAGACCCGCGGCGGCGGTCTCAGAGCTCGAGAGCGGATCGATGATGATAAGGCCGGTGTCGCCGATGACGATCGTCATGTTCGACACATCGAAGCCACGGATTTGGTAGACGCGGTCGGTGACGCGGAAGAGGCCTGCGCGGGCGAGCAATTGCGCATGGCGCCAGAGGCTTGGGTTGACGCTGTCGGGCGCATCGCCGTGGAGGAAATTGTAGACTGAGAAATCCCAGGCGACGTTGCCGTCAGCGGTGCGGATTTGTTGCGCATCATTGGCGACGACGAAGCCGCGATTGGCGAAGTCTTCGTCCTCGCGATCAGCCCAAGGCAGGGTTTGCGCGAAAGCGGCGTTGGCGGCGCGCGTTGCCTCGCTCACCTGGGCACTGGCCGCGCCAGTCAGCGCGAACGCAAAGATCACAGCAGCCCAAATCGAACGCATCGTTTCCCCCGGAGTATGTTGTCAGAACCTGCGCCGCCGATGCGCGGCGCGCAAGCCTACGCTGCGTTAGCTCATCGCCTCGGCGATAAGACTGGCGGCGTCTTCGAGTACGGCTTCGTCAGCGCCGCCGCGCACGCCGACTTTTCCCATTTCGAGCATCACCGGCGCGGCGAACGGCGAGACGTGCGGCAAGTCCCGGTGGACGATCTTGCCTTTGACCCGGCGCAGCAGATCGCCGAGGCGCTTGATGTCGAGATAGCCCTCGCCCGCATCCGCGAATGCGGCTTGAAGCAGGATGTGGTCGGGCTCGTACTGTTTCAGAACCTCGTAGATGAGATCGGATGAGAACGTGACCTGGCGTCCGGTTTTGCGTTGCGCGCCGGGGACGTTGCGATCGATCATTCCAGCGATGACGGCGCACTTGCTGAAGGTCGACTTCATCAGAGTGGATTCACCGAGCCAGCTTTCGAGGTCGTCGCCGAGCATGTCTTCGTCGAAGAGTTGGGCGAAATCAACATCGCCCATCGGCTCCAATCCCCAAACCGCCATGGCGTATTCACTGGCGAGAAAGCCAATCGGGTTTTTGCCGAGGCGCTCCAGACGACGCGTGATCAGGACGCCGAGCGTTTGCTGAGCGAGGCGGCCCTCGAACGGATAGCAAACGAGATAATGTTTGTTGGCGCGTGGGAACGTCTCGACCAGTATCTCGTCAGGCGCCGGGACGACCGAGCGGCGCTTTTGCATCTTGATCCACTCGCGCACCTGCGGCGGCAACGCTTTGTGGCGCTTGGCATCGTGCAGCATGTGCCGCACGCGGCCTGCGAGGAAGGTGGAGAGCGGAAACTTGCCGCCCGCATAGGACGGAATCTTGGGGCTCTCTTGATCGCCCGCGCGCACGACCAAGGCTTCGGTATCGCGCACGCCGAGAAGGCGCAGAATTTCGCCAGCAAACAGGAAGGTATCGCCGGGAGTGAGGCCCTCGATGAAATATTCTTCGATTTGACCGAGGCGCCTGCCCGCAACGAGCGGCGCTAAGCCTTCGCCACTTTTTCGCGGCGTGCCAGGACGGGGACGGCCGCCTGCGCGATGGGCCAATCGTACGTCGAGCATTTCGGATTCGACAATCGCGCCGACGTTCATCCGGTGCTGCTGCGCGACTGAAGGATTGCGCACGCGCCATAAGTTCGAGTGCGGGTCCTGCACGATACGGCGATAGCGATCATAACTGCGAAGCGCATAGCCGCCGGTCGCGACCAGATCGACGGTGCGATCAAACTGGGAGCGCTTGAGATCAGCGTACGGCGCTGTGCTGGCGACCTCTGCGTAGAGCGCGTTTTCCTCAAAAGGTTCGCCGCACGCGCAGCCCATGATGTGCTGGGCTAGGCAATCTAGACCGCCGATGCGTTTGGATTCGCCGTCGAGCGCGCCCTCCTCGACCGCATCCTGCGCGGCGCGGCATTCCAGCACCTCGAAGCGATTGCTTGGCGCGAGCAGCGCCCGCGACGGCTCGTTGTAACGGTGATTGGCGCGTCCGATGCGTTGCACAAGGCGTGCGCAACCTTTTGGGGCGCCGATCTGGATGACGAGATCGACATCGCCCCAATCGATACCCAGATCAAGCGTTGAGGTGCAAACCACGGCGCGAAGCTTGCCTTCGGCCATGGCGGCTTCGACCTTGCGGCGCTGGGCGACATCGAGAGAGCCGTGATGCAACGCAATCGGCAGCGAATCTTCGTTGACGCGCCAGAGCTCTTGGAACGTCATCTCCGCTTGCGCGCGGGTGTTCACGAAGACGAGCGCGAGTTTGGTCTTTTTGATGGTTTCGTAGATTTCAGGGATGGCGTGGCGCGCGGTGTGGCCGGACCACGGGATGCGAGCATCGGAATCGAGCACATCGATGACGGGCTTTGCCCCGGGCGGCGCGCGAACGATGACGTCTTTATTTGGTCGATTTGCACCGAGAAGCCATTGAGCGAGGCCCTCCTCATCGGCGACTGTCGCGCTGAGGCCGATGCGGCGATGACTTGGCGCCCAGCGCTGCAGGCGCGCGAGTGCGAGCGCCAATAGATCACCGCGCTTGGTTGGCGCTAGCGCGTGGATTTCATCGATGACGACGGCTTGCAGGTCTTCGAAGAAGACGCGCGCGTGTTCGGAGGCGATCAGTAGAGAGAGTTGCTCGGGCGTTGTGAGCAGAATGTCCGGCGGATGGGCGCGCTGGCGTTGACGCTTCGACGAAGGCGTGTCGCCAGTGCGAGTTTCGATGCGGACGCCGAGCTGCATTTCACTGGCGGGCGTGCTGAGATTGCGCGCAACGTCGGTGGTCAGCGCCTTGAGCGGCGAGACATAAAGCGTGTGCAATTTGTGGGGCCGTCGCGCGCCCTCAGCCTTCCGAGGCGCAAGCTCGATGAGGCTTGGCAGAAATCCGGCCAGAGTTTTGCCGGCGCCGGTCGGGGCGATCAGTAATGTGGAAAGCCCCGCCCGCGCGCGTGACACCAATTCCAATTGATGGGCGCGCGGGGCCCAGCCGCGCGCGGCGAACCATTCGACGAATGGCGGCGGCAAGATCGGTACGCGGGCGTCCACCCCCGATATGTAGCGCAATCTGAGCGGCGCCATAGGCCTTGCGGCGTTGAGCGTCGCGGGCCGGCATGGCATGGTCTGCCCCATGTTCCGCATTGCACGTATCGCCGTCGTCGCCGGCCTTGTTGTTTTTGCTGCGTCAGCAGCCGCCCAGAGCGTGGGTTCAGCACTGCTCACCCAGGCCATCGCCGTGACCCAAGCGGCCAAGACCGATTACGCCTTCGATCTGCAGATCGACTCTCCCAAGATGAATTGGCGCGCGCGTTACACGCCGAATGCAAGCCCGGAACTGCGGCTGGTGGCGCCGCGCCGTGAGGACCTCGACAACGATCAGCGTCGCGCTTTCGATCGGATGGCCGAGGACGTCGACGGCGTCTCCTGGTGCGCGAGCGAATATATGGGACGCGTCGCCAACGTACGCCCAGTGCGCGAAGATGAGACCACCAGCACCTACTCGTTCCAACCGACGCGCGAGAGCATCCGTAATGAGCAGTCGCAACGCTTCGCTGAGCATTTGCGCGGCGAAGTGACGTTGCTGAAGGACACGCCGGACATCACGCGCGTGCGGCTTTATGCGCCAGCGGCGTTCAGCCCGCTTCCGCTGGTTCGCGTGGACTCGATCAACATCGTGATTACGTGCCAGGCGGCGCCGAATGGGCGCCGTTACGCCGCTGAGACCGTGAGCACCGTGCGCGGCAATGCGTTCGGGCAAGCGTTCGATGAACGTTCGGTGCAACGCACCCAAAACCTCAGCGCGCCGTGAAGTCACCAGAGCCTCACCTTCGCGCAGATCGGGTCCTTGCAACGCTTGAGCAGTTGCAGACGCGCATCAACGCCCGCTTTCCGGAGGCTGGGCTTTCGCTCGTATGCGCCGATGTGATCGATACCGCGCGCTTTAGCGCCCGTGACGCCCGCGATCTTGCGCGCCCTCGCCCGTTGTGGCGGCTTGGGGCGATTTCAATCGTGGCGCTCGGCGTTGCGGCGCAAGTGCTGGCGTTCCGGTTTCTGGACATTCAAGTCAGCACGCTGACGGCGCCGGAAATGTTGCAAGGACTAGAGGCGGCGGTGAACCTGCTGATCCTGTTCGGCGGCGCGACGTGGTTTTTGCTGACGCTGGAAGAACGGATGAAGCGTGAGCGCGCGCTGGATGCGTTGCATCGGCTGCGCCAACTCGCGCACGTCATCGACATGCACCAGCTGACGAAGGACCCGACTGTCGTCCTCGATCCGCGGAAAACCGCGGCCTCGCCCGATCGGACCATGACGCAGTTCGAGTTGACCCGTTATCTCGACTATTGCGCCGAGATGCTTTCGCTGATCGGCAAGCTGGCCGCGCTCTATGCGGATCGCGTGCGCGACAGCGTCGTCATTGCCGCCGTGAACGACGTCGAGGACCTGACGGCGGGCCTCGGCCGCAAGATCTGGCAAAAAATCACGATTATCGGCGCGCTCGAAGAGCGCTAAGCCGCCAATCGCTAACCGACGTTAACTTCACGTCGCGGGCGCCTTCAGCGAAAATCAAATAATCGGCGTTAGGGTCTTAGGCTGTTCAGGGAGCTGAGATCGACGCATGCAGGGGGTAGATCACTTCGATCCGTCCGGCCTCACTGCGCTCGTCCTGGACGATAATCACTACGATCGCGGCATTTCCGTCGACCAATTGCGCGCGATGGGCTTTGGCCGCGTGATCGGCGCATCCAACACGATGGAAGCCTGGGAAGCGGTAAAGCACTCCAATCCGAATGTGATCTTGATGGATTGGCTGACAGGGGGCGGCGGCGATGGGCTGGAGTTCGCGCGGCGCGTTCGCAAGAGCGAAGAAACACCCAATCGCGCCGTGGCCATGTTCATGTTGACAACACGCGGATCCGCCGCCGATGTCGAACTGGCGCGGCGCGCGGGCATCGACGGCTATATGCGCAAACCGGTTTCGGTTTTCGCGCTACAGCAGCGGGTAAAGACCGTCATCAACAACCCGCAGCCCTTCGTGGTGACCTCAAGCTATGTTGGCCCATGCCGGCGCCGGCGCAGACCCGATCTCAACTATCTCGGTCCGCTTCGCCGCCTAGATGACGTCGCGCCCGAGCAATTGGTCAAAGGCGATAGCGAAGAACTTGATCTGAAGGCCAACCTCGCCCGCGCGCGCGTCGCAGCGCTTGAAGCAGCTTCAAGGGATCTCATTCCCGGTGACGCCAACAAGGCGCGGCTTGTGTATCGTGCGGTGCAGGATCTCGTTGAAGTCGGCGAAAAGATCGGTGATCCGACTTTGGTGCTCGGCGCGCGGGAGATGGCGCGTTACCTCCAAGCGCAAGGCGCAACAGACCGGCTCGATCCAGAAGTCGTGCGCACGCACGTGTCGGCACTGCACCAGATCGCTCACCTCCCCCACGCGCTTTGCGAAGAGCGCCAACAGGTAGCATCGAGCCTAAAACGCATGGTCGACAAGAAGCTTCGGCAAGCCAACGCCGCCTAGGCTGATCCACTTCAGTCCCAGACACGTACCCAATCCTTAGACCTAGAGCGCGCTGGCGCGGCGAGGATCGAAGGCATGTTGGCTTATCTTATTGGCTGGGTCGTCGCGGCGGGCGCGTTCCTTGGCCTGGACGCACTTTGGTTTAGCCAGATGGTGCCGCGCTTTTACCGGCCGATCATCGGCACGATCATGCGGCCGCAGCCCAACCTCACCGCCGCCGCTGCGTTCTACCTCATATATGTGAGCGCGATCATGTTCTTTGCGGTCGCGCCGGGGTTAGCGGAAGCAAGTGTCGCCAAGGCGATGACGCACGGCGCGGTGTTCGGCTTTGTCGCGTACGCGACATTCGATCTGAGCAATCACGCGATCATGCGCGCGTGGTCGACCAAACTTACTTTGGTCGATATGGCGTGGGGCACGTTGGCGTCGAGCTTGACGGCAGGCGCGGCCTATACGGCGGCGTCAGCCTTGAGCTGAGGCGGCGCCTTCACGAAGAGAAGCAACAAGAACCCCGCAACGAGCAAGATGCTGATCGAGCCGAAGCCTATGCGCTGGCTCTCGTAGCTTGCGGTGAAATGCTCAACTAGAAGCGGGCCGAGCCAAGCCGTTGCCGAGCCCGAGAGAGCGTAGAGGCCGAAAACCTCCCCTTCCATGCCTTCGGGCGCGAGGCGCGCCATCAGCGCACGACTTGATGCGTAGGCAGCGGTGATCGACATGGCGATGACGATCGCAAAGCCCATGTACGCAACTTCCGGCAGCGTGTTGAACATCGGGCTCGAGGATAAAACAGCGTTGGGATCGACCGGGAAGACAAAGAGGATCGATGTTGGCGTCATCGACACCATCGCCACGAGGCAGATGAATGTGACGCCGATCTCGATCACGACAGCGCGCTTTGGACCGATGCTGTGATCGAGCCAGCCACTGATGATGCCGCCGGGAACCGCGAAGATCGTCAAGATGATGCCGTAGGCGAGCATCTCGATAAGCCCCCAACCCATCGTCCCGGCCGCGTAGATGCCGCTGAAAATGAGCACGGCGGTCTTGCCATCGGCGTAGAGCATCCGGGCGATGAGGAAGAGCGCAACATTGCGGTAGTGGCTGAGCTTGCCAATGGTGGAGATGACGTTGCCGACGCCATTTTTCATGGCGTCGCCGAAGCGTTCGCCGGTGGTGACAAGATCAGGCGTGTAGAGAAATAGCGGAACGGCGAAGATGATGAGCCAGCCCGCACAGAGCAATGTGACGACGCGACTTGGTTCGAACTTCGTTGGATCGAGTCCGAACAATGGTGCGTCGGGCAGGAACGGCAGATCGACCTGTCCCGGCAGCGCCATGGTGACGAGGACGAACACGAGCAGAAACAGCGAGCCGGCATTGCCGAGCGCGAGGCCCCAGCCGGAAACCTGCGACAGCAGCGGCGCTGGCGTGGCGCGCGTCAACATCGCGTTGTGCAACACCTCGGTGTAGACGAACGCGATGCCGCTGATGGTGACCGCAAGGCCAAGCGCCCAAATCGGCAGGCCGCCCTCACCCGGCACAGCCCACCATTGCACGAGGATCGCAAGCGCAAGCGCCAGCGTGAATGCAGCGAGCAAAGGCTTGCGGCGCCCCATACGATCGGTGGCGGCGCCGAGGAACGGCGCAGTGAGCGCGATGATGATGCCAGCAGTCTTGTGCCAGCCGGAGATGAGTTCCTGGCCGCGAATGGGATCGCCGATGACGACGTTCGAAACGTACGGCGCGAACACATAGATGGTGCCGAGCAACACCCACGGATTGCGCGCCCATTCGAACAGCGCCCAACTCCAGGCGCTGCGACTGATCTTGCTTCCGGCTCCCCCTCCCGACGTGTTGGTTGCAGTGCCGGGAGAAGTTGTCATTTAGCGATTGCCTTTCAGCGCAGCGGCAGTCTCGCGGGCGATCTGCTTGATGGCGGCTTCGGCGGCCGGAGCGGCCGAAGGAAATGCGACGAAGCCGTGCGGCAGTGAATCGAAGCGCGTGTACGCAACCTTCACGCCCGCTTCGGTCAGGCGTTCGCCATAAGCGACGCCTTGATCCAGCAGCATATCAAAGCCGGCGCCATAAATCAGAGCCGGCGCAACGCCGCGCAAATCTTGCGCGCGCCCCGGCGACACGCGCGGATCGCTGGGATCGGCATTGTCGGGGAGATATTGCTTCACGAAGAAATCGAGCGTCTCGGCAGTGAGTGGCCAAGCATCAGCGAATTCGTGCATTGAAGGCGTGTCTGAGACGAAGTCGATCCCAGGGTAAATGAGCAGCTGCAGCACTGGCGCCTTCGCCTTGCGCATCTCCTGCGCGATGATCGCCGAAAACAAACCGCCCATGGAATCGCCGCCGATGGCAGCTTTGCCGACCGGCGCGCCATAGCGCGCGGCGTTGTCGACGGCCCAATTATAAACAGCGATGCAGTCTTCAAGACCGATCGGATATTTGAACTCGGGCGCCAGTCGATAATCGACCGAGATAACCGGCGCGCCGGCTTCCTTGGCGATCAACGCACACAGACGATTGCAGCTTTCGAGCGAGCCGATGACGCCGCCACCGAAATGCAGATAGACCATCATCGCCGCGGAATTGTCGCGCACGGTCGGCAGATAGAGGCGGCACGGCACCGAATGGCTGCGCCCGGTGACGTAGAGTTTCTCGATGCGGACGCCCGGAACTTTACCGCCGCCGAATATCTCAGCGCCACCGTCGGTCTGCGCGCGCAAGATAGCGACAGTCATCTTGTCCCACGGCACCGCGCGCTGGCGCGACTGCGCTTCCAGGAATTGCATGCGTGGATCGAGCGTCATGCCGCGAACCGTGCGTGGTTCGCCGCCCGAAGCTTTGATCAACGCTTCGTCGGAACGCGACAAAGCAAGATGCACGAGCGCTTTGCGCAGCCAGGACAATCAGTGCTCCTAGATCAAGTTTTTTGGGCCGCGCCTTCGAGGCCCTTCAAGAGAAGGCCAGTTACAAAGTTTGCCGCAGCGTCAATATCCTGCGGCGAACGGCGCAACATGGCCGACCCAACCTCTTGCGCGATGCCGATGCAGGCGCAAGCCAGATAATCAGCGTCTACGCGCGGCGCATCGCCGTGGGCGATCGCGTCTTCGAGGCTTTGGCGCACTTCCTGGTAAACAGCGACCATCTCGGGCGTGTCCATGCGGATGATGTGCGGGCGGCGCTCTTGGATCGGGCGCCCCTCAAGCTGGTTGTCCTGCACGATGAAATGCAAGTACGCGACGAAAGCGGAGTGGAGATAGTCTTCGAAGCTTTCGGCGTTCTCGCGCGCCATGCGCAGGATCGGCCGGAAGCGTCGCGCGCCATCATCGGCCAGCGCATCGAACACTTCTTCCTTGGACTTGAAGTAATTGTAGAAGGTGCCGCTCGCGAGGTCTGTGCCGCGGATGATGTCGCGGACGGTCGCGGCTTCGTAGCCGAGCTCAGCGAAGACGGCGCGCGCAGCCACAAGGATGGCCTGCCGGTTGGCCACCTTGGTCTTCTCGCGTTTGCCGATCGGCTCGATGTCCGCCGTCTCGCTCATCGCTTTCCCCAGATGACCCGTTCGCAATGCATAGCGTCACAAAAGTGACGAAACGTCAATTTGAGACAATGGCGGCGGGCGCCCAGCACTGCTAGCACCGTGGGATGAGCGATGAGCCCACCTCTTATGCGTCGAGTGACGACCCGCTACAGCGCGTCCGCGCCATGATCCAGTTTACGCCACAAGCGGCGGCGCTGGGCATGCAGGTGAGTCGGATCGAGCCGGCGCGGGTTTGGGGGCTTGTGCCCTATCGCGAGGAGCTCATTGGCGATCCGGAAACCGGCGTGATCGCCGGCGGTGTAATCACGACGTTCCTGGATACGCTCTGCGGCACGGCTGCGGTTGCGGCGATGGAGCAGCCGACCACGGTGGCGACCATCGACCTCCGCATCGACTACATGCGCCCAGCTACGCCGCAGCGCGATGTGCTGGCGCAAGCGCATTGCTACAAGCTGGGCAGAAGCGTCGCATTCGTGCGGGCCACTGCCTACGATGAGACGCCGAACAATCCGATCGCGCACGTGGTGGCGGCGTTCATGGTCAATTCGAACGGCGGCCGGAAATTCGGCGCGAACCTGCGAAAAAAGAAATGAGCGACACGCCGCAACAGCGCGTCACCGCAGCGATCACGCGCATCCCATACGCGCGCTTTCTTGGCATTCGCGCTGAGCTCAAAGGCGATGAGCTGACATTGATCATGCCGTTCAGCCATCATCTTGTTGGCAATCCGCTGTTGCCTGCATTGCATGGCGGCGTTGTCGGCGCGTTATTAGAGGTAACGGCGCTGACGCAGCTAGCGATTGCCTCGAAGAGCGACAAATTTCCAAAGACGGTCGATATCAGCATCGACTATCTGCGCTCTGGCAAGCCCGTCGATACTTACGCGCGAGCGCGCGTTGTAAAGATTGGACGCCGGATCGCGAACGTTCAGGCCGAAGCCTGGCAAGGTGAACGTACGCAGCCAATCGCCGCGCTGCACGGGCACTTCATGACGCCGGAAGTGGAAGAGCCGAATTCAGCAACGCCCGAGGTCAGCGCATCGCCGCTTGAAAGCGCGCCAGCTGCTAACGTTGCGAGCGAAACAGCGAACGCGACAGCAAGCGCCCAAACCAAGAAGCCCGTCAGCGAGCCGCCGAAGTGATCCAGATAGCGTGAACCGTGCGAAGCGATGTAGGCGCCGACTTGGAACGCTACGAGCTGCGCGAACGTCACATAGAGGCCGCCGCCAATCGAGATCGTCTCGTCCTGGCTATTGATCTCGTAGGGGTTGAAGCCGAAGCGCCTATGGCGAGGCCAAGCACGTTCAGCAGAAAGCCACAGCGATCGCGGCGACTGCGCCGGCGAGAATAGTGGACCATTGGATCAGCGGATGCGCGTAATGGCGCCGATGATCGTGTAGTCGCGATCAAATCTGTAAGCGACCATAGCGCGTCCCCGGCCGAGAAAATCTCAGGCCGGGAACGAGGCGCCATGGAGTTAGTTCCGTGGAACTCTGATCAGGCCGCGTTTTTTCGGCGCGTGAGCGCGGCGAAGTCGTTGAGCAGCATCTCGGTCATGTTCGACGGCTTGAAGTTCAGGCCGGCGATTTCGCGCACCGGAGTAATCTCGGCGGCGGAACCGGTGAGGAAGCACTCGCTGAACGTCGGCAATTCGTTCGGCCAGATTGCACGCTCGACAACTTCGATACCGCGCTGGCGCGCCATGCCAATGACGGTTTGGCGCGTGATGCCGTTCAAGAAGCAATCCGGGTACGGGGTGTGCAGAACGCCATCCTTCACGAAGAAGATGTTGGCGCCGGTGCCTTCGGCGATCTGGCCACGCCAGTCGAACATCATTGCGTCGTCGAAGCCGGCGTCGGTCGCGGCGTGACGCGAGAGCGTGCAGATCATGTAGAGGCCGGCCGCTTTGGAGTTGGCGGGCGCTGTGTCGGGCGCCGGGCGGCGCCACGGCGCGATCATCAAGCGCACGCCCTTCATCTTGTCGGCGAAGTAATCGCCCCAGATCCAAGACGAGATGGCGACGTGGACGTCATCGCGTTTGGCCGAGACGCCCATCTGTTCTGACCCGCGCCAAGCAATGGCGCGCATGTAGCAGTTCGGCGTGCCTTGGCGGGCGACGAGTTCGGCTTTGGCGCGATCGATCTCTTCAACACTGTAGGGAAGCTTGAAGCCCAAAATCTTCGCCGAGGTGTGGAGACGTTCGCTATGCTCGCGGCTCTTGAAGATGGCGCCGTCGTAGGCGCGCTCGCCTTCGAACACGGCTGAGGCATAGTGCATGGCATGCGTGAGTACGTGGACGCGAGCATCGCGGTGGGCGATGAATTCGCCGTCCATCCAAATCCAGCCTTCACGATCGTCGAAAGACTGCGCCGCCATGCGTTCCTCCTCTATGATCGGGCCTTGCCGATCGATTGCGCCGGTGGAATTGTGCGGCGCAACAGGGTTGGTTTTTCAGAGTATTGTGTGTCTCGCGGCATGAGTGTCAACGAACTTGCATTGACCTTGGCATGGTTTGCCTTTGATTTGAGCAAATCAGGGTGGATTGCACCTGCTTTGACCCAGGTTTCAGGGGGCCGCGGCACATGACAACCGCGCCAGCCTTCGACGCCTTCGACCGGCCGCCCCACCTGCTCTTGGTGGATGACGACGACCGCATCCGCGAATTGCTGAAGAAGTACCTCTCGCAAGCCGGGGCGCGGGTCTCTGCGGCGGCCGACGCGGCGGGGGCCCGGAAGCTTCTCGACGGTATGGATTTCGACCTGCTTATCCTCGATGTGATGATGCCGGTCGAAGACGGCTTCTCGCTGGCGGAAAGCGTCCGGAAAACGTCCAAGGTGCCGATTGTATTCATGACGGCGCGCGGGCTGGCGGAAGATCGCATACGCGGGCTTTCGATTGGCGCGGACGATTATGTGCCGAAGCCGTTTGAGCCGGCCGAGCTTGCGCTGCGCATCAACGCGATCTTGCGCCGGACGGTTACCGCGCGCGGCGAGGCGCCGGAGATCGTCACCTTTGGACCGTTCACGTTCAACGGCGCGCGTGGCGAGTTGGCGCGCGAAGGCGCAACGGTTCGTTTAACCGAGGCGGAAGTGGCGTTGTTGCGGATTTTGGCGCTACGGCCGGGCGAAGTGATAAGCCGCGAAGAATTGGCCAAGCGCACGGGCGCAGGCCTTGAACGCTCCGTCGATGTGCAAGTCACGCGTCTAAGGCGGAAGGTTGAAGTTGATCCACGCGCGCCGGTGTTTCTGCAAACGGTGCGCGGCGTCGGCTACAGATTGGCGGCGGATTGATGGACGCCGCACCGAAGCCACGCATGCGCTTTCGCGACATTCTGCCGAAGGGACTTTATTGGCGCACGCTGCTGATCATCGTCGCGCCGGCGGCGCTGCTCCAGCTGATCATCACGCTCGTATTCCTCGATGATCACTGGCAGGCGACGTCAAAGCGCATGAGCCAAGGCGTGGCGGCGGACGTTGCGCTCATCATTCAGCTTTATGAGCGCAATCCGACGCAAGAGAACTTTGAATCGCTGCGCGAATACGCGATGCGGCCGCTAAGGCTCGAGATCGAGCTGCAACCCGACGCCGAGCTTGCGATCCCACGTTGCCGCGGCTGGGGTTCGACGCTCGACGGGTACCTGCTGCGCGCGCTGCAATCGGATATCAGTCGTGAGGTTTGGTACGATTCCACCTGCCCCGGTCCGCAGGTGCTCATTCGCGTGCCGATTGAGAACGGGGTGCTGCAGCTCAAAGCGTATCGTGACCGCGTGCAGGCGCGTTCGGGACCGTTGTTTGTCACTTGGATTTCGGGCGCGACGATCTTCCTCATTATCGTGTCGGTGATCTTCATTCGCAATCAAGTGCGGCCGATCGAAAATCTCGCCGATGCGATGGAGCGTTTTGGGCGCGGTGAAGACACGGGCTATATCCGCGCACGCGGCGCGCGCGAAGTGCGCGGAGCGACGTTGGCGTTTCAGGACATGCGCCAGCGCATCAAGAAGCACATCGATCAACGCTCGCAGCTCTTGGCGGGCGTCAGCCACGATCTGCGTACGCCGCTGACGCGGCTGAAGCTGCAACTGGCGATGATGCCGGACTCTCCCGAGATCGAAGACATCAAGCGCGACCTTGCCGAAATGGAAGAGACGCTCGACGAGTATCTCACTTTCGCAAAAGGATTGGCCGACGAGACGCCGGAATTGGTCAACATCACCAAGGTGGTGGAAGAAGTTGTCGCCGACACCGCGCGCGGCGGCGCCGATGTAGCGATTGAGAGCGGCGCAGCTTCGATCTCGACGCCTGGCCGGGCGCGCGCGCTGAAGCGGTGCCTTGCAAACCTCATCGACAACGCCGCCGCTCACGGCGACCGGGTGCGCGTCGCGATCTCCAGCACCGAGACAGCGATCACCGTCAGCGTCGACGATAACGGGCCCGGCATTCCTGAAGAGCTCTACGAGGAGGCCTTCCGCCCCTTCTCGCGGCTGGATGAGACTCGGTCCCGAAACCAAAAGGGCGTCGGCCTCGGGCTTGCGATCGCGCGGGACGTAGCGCGCAGCCATGGCGGGGATATTTCGTTGAGCCAGAGCCCCTTAGGCGGATTGCGCGCGGCGCTCCGGCTACCGCGCCCGGCCTAAGGCCCTGTGGATAAAACCACCCACAAGAGCGCTCTGTTCTTTCGCCGCGCGCTGCATTGGCGCTAAGCGCCCTGGCATCGTATAGGGCATGGCATGGACGATACGGGCGAACGTGATTGGACCTCCCGGGCGAGGATTTGCATCGACTTCGGCACAGCTTTGTCGAAGGCGTCGATCTGCCTTGATCCGATGCTGCCGCTTGAGGTTGGCGTAAAGCCATTGCCGATCGGCGCCATCTCCGGCGCCGAGCATCCATTGCTCACGCCGTCGGTCATCTACGTGGACGACGGACGCGTCTATTTTGGCCCCCAAGCGCTGCAACACGCTCATCGCGGCGTCGAAACAGCGCGCGATCCGCTGATCTCGTTCAAGACCGTTCTCGGCGCCACCAACGTTCAAGAAGCGCTGCAGACCAAGCTTCGTCCGTCGATGGACCCTACCGGCACGTTCAAGCATCGCGACGCGCTGGTGCTTTACATCGCCTACCTCGATCAACTCATTCGCGAAGCGCTCGATCTTGCGCCCAACATGCCGGGCGGCGTGGTAAATTCGAAGCGGCGCTACACCAGCCCAGTATGGCGGCCGGGTAGCGGCATCGATGTGGCGTTCGAGCAGATCTTCAACGAGGCCGCCGCCGTCTCGCAGCGTCTGGGGCGGCAGTTCTTGCTGCAAGGCGAAGGCATTTCCATCGCCCAGTGCAAAGACGCGCTTGAACGCGCCGCACAGGCGCCGGGCAACGCAAATCTCGAAACCGGCATCTTCGAGCCGCACGCAGCGGCAGCGGCGGCGCTGGCGTTCACCTCACAACCGACGCGCTTTGTCATCGTTCTCGACATCGGCGCCGGCACCAACGACATGGCGGCGTTCGATTTCGACGAAAGCGTCGAGCCGCCATCGCTCAGCGAAATCAAGGAAGCGCGTCAATGCAGCGCGCTGGCGGGCGATGAAGTCGACCGCATTCTGATTGAGCTGATGCTGCGCAAGGCCGGGTTCGACCGCAACAATCCGGACGATATGCGAACGCTCCGCGCCGCCCGCCTGACCGCGCGCGAATTGAAGAAAGACATCTTCCGGCACGGCAAATGCACGATGCGCGTCGGACGCAAGATCATCACCGTTCTGGCCAAGGAATTGGCTGAGGACCCCAACTTCCGCACCTACCAGCAGGCTTTGGCGCAAACGATCGCTGCGAGCCTTCGGGTCGTTGCGCAGCACGCGCAATCCGTCGGCGCTACCACGATTGACGTCGTGCTCGCGGGCGGCGGTTCGCACCTGCCCTTCCTGACGGCGCTGGTGCAGCACGCCGGCGCCAGCGTTGCGCCGGGGATCACGCTGCGCATTGGGCCGCTTTCGCCAGCCAACCCACTCTACACCAGCATCGACAGCACGCTTCGCGATGTCTTCCCGCAGATCGCCATGGCGGTCGGCGGCGCGCTGGTGGAGATGATGCCGGCGCGATGAGCGCTACGCTCAAGCTCGCGCGCAACGATCAGGGCGAGCCGGAAATCTTCCGCTCGATACAGGGCGAAGGCCGCGCCATCGGGCGGCCGCGCACGTTCGTGCGCCTCTCAGGCTGCAATCTCCACTGCGTGTGGTGCGATACCGCCTACACGTGGAACTGGAACGGCACGCCGTTCGCGCACGAGCGCGGCGTGAAGTTCGATCCCAGCGCGGAGATGGTGAAGATCGATGTCGCGGATGCGGCGGCGCAGATCTTGGCGTTGCCGAGCGAAGGCGTGGTGATCACCGGCGGCGAGCCCACGTTGCAGGCAGATGCGTTGATTGCGTTGATCGATGTGTTGCGCGCGAGGGCGCCGGACCTGCTGATCGAGTTTGAGACCAATGGTTCGATTGCGCCTAGTGGTGCGCTTTGCGAACGCGTTGATCTCTTTATGGTCTCGCCGAAGCTCGCGCATTCGGGAAACGACGCAAGTGTTGCGCTGAATGAGCGTGCGCTCTCGGTTTTTGCGCAGCTCCCGAGCGCTTATTTCAAGTTTGTGGCCAAGACCTCGACTGACATCGAAACGGCGGCGGCGATTGCGAAGCGCTTTGGCGTACCTGCCGGGCGCGTCTATATCATGCCGGAAGGCACGACGCCCGAAGCGCTCGATGCACGCGGGCCCGGCTTGATCGACGCGACCCTGGCGTATGGGTTCAGCTACAGCGACCGACTGCACATCCATCTGTTCGGCCAGAAGCGCGGCGTCTAAATCGCCTCGCGCGCCAGATCTGGAAATACCTTTGAGACCTTGCTCATCAGATACTCGCCGTACGTGCCGCTGAAGGCGTGCACGTTGGCCTGATCCCAGCGCTGACTGCTATCGTCGCGGGCGACGGCGTGGGCAGGCAACGGCACGATGTCGGCGTTCCAACCTGGATCGAAGAAGAACGGAAACGAGAGTCGGCTCTTGCCACTGATGTTGCGAACACGGTGCGGGGTCGAGCGATACGCGCCGCCGGTTAGCCGATCGAGCATATCGCCGATGTTGCACACTAAAGCGCCTTCGATTGGCGGCGCTTCGATCCAGCCTTGGGGAGTCTTTACTTGCAGGCCGCCGTTCTCGTCTTGCGCAAGGAGAGTGAGGAGCCCGTAATCGGTGTGTTCGCCGACGCCCCAGCTTTCGTCGTCTCCGGCGGGATACTCGAACACGCGAAAGAGCAATGTTGGGTCGCTGGTGTAGGTGCGCCGGAAATACTGAGCCTCGAGACAAAGGCTAAGCGCAATGCCTTGCATGATCGCGTGCGCGGAGCGTGTAGCTTCGTCCATGAAGGCCAAAACCGCGGCGCGCAATTCCGGCACAGCTTCCGGGAACTGATTGGCGCCGTGCAGCGGCAAGCCGGCCGCGACGCGCGGATCGGAAACGCCGAGCTCTTCGCCGAAATATAATCCCTGCTTACGATCAGGTTTGCCGCTGGTGAGTTCACCGCCAACAGGAAAGTAGCCCCGCCACGCGCGCCCGCCTTTCGCCATGGCGATTTTCATCTTCTCCGCCTCAGGGAGCGCGAAGAACGTTCTGCTGACTGAGTTTAGTTTTGCTAAAGTCTCGGCGCCGATCGCGTGCCCCGTTGCGTAAAAGAAGCCTAGATCTTCGCATGCGCGTTGAATCTCGCGCGCGACGCTGTGCGTTTCGCCATCTTCGAGCAGTGGCGTAACATTGATGATCGGCAATTCAGTGTTCGGCATGACACTCATATAATGCTTAGGCGCCCACTCAACGCGCAGAGCTATGCGTATGAGAGGCCAGATGCACCTTGGCGCTGAGGATTTCATCCTACATGATTTCGGAGCAAATGAGAGGATGCCGCCATGCGCAGCCGTCAAGTTTCACGAGAACGCCGCGCGTATTGCTGCGCCACTCAAGAGCCCGAACGCGCTAGCGTGAGAGGCGAAGACAGGCCTGCGCGCTAGCGGGCCTCGGGCCGGGCCAACGCGACGAGTTTCTACCCCCGTCATACAAGCGTTGCGTCCGGCCCCTATCATCTCGCGGGCCGCCACGCGCCCGGGAACAAAACCACCTCTGACGCGTAGATATCCGACGCGCTTTTTGTGGGGATTGCCGTGCGCTGCTGGCTCTTTTTCAACCGGGACCTGGGTCCCGACGTCCCGGAAGCGCACGAAGTGCGGCGCTTCC
This sequence comes from Candidatus Viadribacter manganicus, assembly GCF_001679665.1. Classification (GTDB taxonomy): domain Bacteria; phylum Pseudomonadota; class Alphaproteobacteria; order Caulobacterales; family Aquidulcibacteraceae; genus Vitreimonas; species Vitreimonas manganica. The sequence goes on along the minus strand of NZ_CP013244.1, from coordinate 2,944,183 downwards.
AAGAAGCGGCGAAGGCTCTCGACATCGAATTGCTGGTTCTGAAGCCAAGCGAGTTCGATCTCGTCGTGGATTCAAAACACAGCTGGTCGGCGATCTATCAGGGGCGCGAGCTCTACAAGCCCGATCTGATCATCCCGCGCTGCGGTAGCGAGACGAGCTATTTCACGCTCGCTGTGCTGCGCCACTTCGAACGCCAGGGTGTGGCGATCGCCAATAGCCCGGCTGCGGTGGAGTCCGTCGCGGACAAGCTGCACACACTGCAAGTGCTGGCGGGCGCGAAACTGCCGATACCGAAAACCATTCTCGGCAAGTTTCCCGCCGACGTCGATCTGGTGCAACGGGAGCTTGGGTTCCCCGTCGTGGTGAAAAAGCTGCGCGGCACGCGCGGCGCGGGCGTCGTGCTCTGCAACAGCCGCGGTGACTTCGACGATCTCGCGGCTTTGCTTGATGGCGCAACTGCCGCTTCAGACTTCCTGTTTCAGCAGTACATCAAGGCCAGTCACGGGCGCGACGTGCGCGTGCTGGTGATCGATGGGCGCGTGGTGGCCGCGATGGAACGGCAATCCACCGATGGAGGCTTCAAGTCGAACATCTCGCTGGGCGGCAACGCCAAACCGTTCACGCCCTCACCGCAAATGGCGGAGCTTGCCGTGCAGGTTGCGCGAGAGCTAAAGCTCGACATCGCCGGCATCGATATTCTGCTCGACAAAGACGGCTATCGTATCTGCGAAGCGAATTCCGCGCCGGGCTTTCAAGGGCTGGAGAAGGCTTGTGCGATTGACGTTCCGGAATTGGTGTTTCTCGCCATGGGCCGGAAGTTCGGCTTGCCGGTGCGCCACTCGGAGCGCTGGGAACAAGCCATCGACCGCGCGGCGCGGGCGATGTTCTCAAGCATCAGAGCGCCGATCAGCGCCGCTGACCTGATCGACGAGGCGCCGCAGCCACTTGCGCCAATTGCGGCGCGTGCGCGCCAGCGCCGCAAGCCGGCAACCTAACCGTTCGACGCGCGGTTGATGCGCGCAACCGCCAATGCGGCGATCTCTTGAAGATCGTGCACGGCCGGACGCTCTAGCGCCGGCATGCGATTGAACGCATCGAGAGCGGCAATTTTATAGGCCTCGGCCAGGGTTGGGTAATTGAACGTGTTCTCGACGAAATAGTCCAAACCACCGCCGAGATTGAGCACCGCCTGGCCGATGTGAATGAGTTCGGTCGCGCCCTCTCCGACGATGTGCACGCCCAGCAAGCGGCGCGTGTTCAGATCGAAGATCATCTTCATGAAACCGGAATTCAGCCCCATGATGTGGCCGCGCGAGGTCTCGCGGAAGCGGGCTATGCCGGTTTCGTAGGGGACACGCTTTTCGCGCACCTGCTCTTCGGTCATGCCGATCGTGGAAATCTCCGGCACCGAATAGATGCCATATGGAAAAAACTCCGGCGGCGCGTGCGCCTGCGCGCCGAACGCGTGGCAGGCGGCGATGCGGCCCTGCTCCATCGATGTCGATGCAAGGCTTGGAAAGCCGATGACGTCACCGACGGCGTAGATGTGCGGAACGCTTGTGCGGAAGGTTGCCTTATCGACGGTAAGGCGCCCGCGGTCGTCAGCGACGAGGCCCGTCGCGGCGAGATTGAGAGAGCCGGTTGCGCCGACGCGGCCGGCGGCAAAGAGAACCATGTCCGCAAAAATCTGGCGCTGATCCTCAAGCTGCACCAAGCAGCTCGCGGGGCCGATCTTCTCGACGCTCACGGCTTTGCTATTGAAGCGAAGGCTGACACCGCGATCTCGAAGATCGTGGATGAACTCGTCGACGAGTTCGCGATCGACGAAGCCCAGCAAGCTTGGCCCGGGCTCGATCACCGTAACTTTGACGTCCAGAGCGGAAAAGATGGTCGCGTACTCGATGCCGATAACGCTAGCGCCTATCACGGCCAATGAACGCGGCAAGCGGCGGAGTTCGAGGACTTCGTCAGCATCGACAACGCTCTCGCCGTCGAATGGAATTTGCGATGGCCGATAAGGCGATGTGCCTACGGCGAGAATGATGCGGTCGCCGTGGAAGTGACGCACATCGCCGCGATCAGCGATAACTTCGATGGCGTTCGGCCCGAGGAAGCGTGCATCGCCGGAAACCCAGGTGACGTTGTTGCGGGCGAACTGATGCTCCAGCACTTCCACTTCATGATCGAGAGTGATGTGAAGCCGGCGGCGCAGATCTTCGGCGGTGATGTCGGCCTTGTTGCGGTGGGCGCGGCCGTAAAAACCGCGTTCGCGCCAGCCAGAGAGGTTGAGCACGGTTTCGCGCAAGGTCTTGGATGGGATTGTTCCGGTATGCACACAAACGCCGCCAACGCGGCGGCCGCGCTCGATCACCAAAACACTCTTCTTCAGTTTGGCCGCTTGCACCGCCGCCCGACGCCCGGCCGGGCCTGAGCCAATGACGATAAGGTCATAATGCTGCGCCATGGCGGCGATGCTTGGACCGCATCGCTCGCCAATACGTTAATGTGGGAACTTGTGTCGGGCCGGAGCCGGGACGTTCGTCCTCGGATCAACAAGGAGAGTGATCCATGCGGAAGATTATCGTCGGCAGCTTCGTCTCGATGGACGGCGTCATGCAGGCGCCGGGCGGCCCGACCGAAGACCCAACAAAGGGCTTCAAATTCGGCGGCTGGGTGACCCCCTATTTCGACCAGGAATTCGGCGAGGAGGTCGATTGGCTGTTCAGCGAGACGTTCGACCTGCTGCTGGGGCGCAAGACTTATGAGATTTTCGCCGCGCACTGGCCCTACGCCGAAGGCAGCCCGAACGACGGCATCGCCAAGCTGTTCAAGACCATCAAAAAGTACGTGGTTTCCGGCTCTGGCGAAGTCGACACGAGTTGGGCGGGTTCCGTGCTGCTGGGCGACATCGCCGAGGTGAAGCGGTTGCGCCAGGAAGATGGGCCGAACCTCCTCACCCAAGGCAGCACCGAACTGGTGCAGGCCCTTCTCGCGAACGACCTTGTCGATGCGATGACGATCTTCACGGTTCCGGTGGTGCTCGGCGGCGGCAAGAAACTGTTCGCCGACGGCTCAGCGCCGCACAGCTACAAGCTGACCCGGACGCGCATTTCATCCACAGGCATCATGATCGGCCATTACGAGCGCGACGGCGAGATCAAGATCGGCGACACCGCGCTGGATAATCCGAGCGCCGCGGAAGCTGCGCGCCAGGAGCGGATGAAGCGCGAGGGCTAGTTAGAGGGTGAAGCTGGCGAGCTTCTTGGAGAAGTCGGTGGCGACGTGGCTAAAGCCATCGTTAAGGCGCGCGAGTTCCGGCGCCACCTGCTCGTCATATTGGATGGCCGCCATCGCCATGACCATGAAGGCAAGGCCCGCAAGCCCGCGCCACTGCACGTTAAACGCAGAGCGAAAGTTCTGCTTCAGTTCAATGTAAGCGATCTTGAACATGAGCGTGGCCTTCTTGGCTAATGCGCGTCAATCTTTGCGCGCTAAGCGTAAACAAGTGCTAACCGAGTGGTTAACACAAGCGTCCCGCACACATGTTTTGCAGTGAAACTGCAGCTAGAAGAACTGCACCACGTAGCGCTTGCGCATCGGTTCGATCACGCGCCACACGCCACTGAAGCCCGGCTCGATGATGAAGCTATCACCTTCAACATAGCGCACCGGCGCGCCATCGTCGGGAACAAGTTCGCACACGCCTTCGAGCACGTGGCAAAATTCCCATTCTTCGTATTTGACGCGCCACGCGCCGGCGGTTGCGCTCCACTCGCCGGCAAAGATTTTGTCGTCACGCGTGTATTCGAGTGTCGAAACGGTGCGCGGCGATCCCTCGACGAGGCGATCCGCATCGACCGCTTTTTCTTCGCGCGGCCCGCCGCCTGTGATCGCAATGAATTTGCTCATGGCGTCGCTGGATCGTCAGCTTTCGGCTTTGCTTCGAAGCCGGCCCAGCGGCCAAACATCTCTTCGGCGCGGCGCAGGTTCTTATCGAGCGAAGACATCGTCTTTGCGAAGTCGCCGGCGCTATCGCCGCGCCAGGCGGCGCGCGCTTGACCGATGATAACGCCAAGCCCTTGGGCGCGCGCCTGACCGGTCATGCCATCGGCTTCGAGGCCGGCGAGCGCCAGCACCCAGCGCGCGCAACGAACGTGTCGCTGGTGCGCCGCGGCGATGAGGGTGGGGTCGCGATCTTGGCCCTGCTCCATCGCCAAGACAGCGGCGCGGTGCGGCTCCATCGCTTCAAATCGGCGCATGATGAGATCGAACAAGCGATCACGGACGCTTTGGCTGTTATCGAGCTTATCGAGGCTATCCCCAATCGAGCGATCAAACGCCTCTTCGACGCAATCGAGCGCCTCACCCACACTTGCGCCGTAATACTCCGACACCGGACGGTTGGCGCTGTCGGCCAATTTCACCAGCGTTACCTCCCGCCAGGGCGTCGCGGCGGCAAGCGACAGAGCAGCGCGGGCCAGGTCACGCCGGAGAGCGGGGTCGAACAGAACAGACATGAAACCTTCGTCGCGGAATTGAGTTGCGTTTCGATCAAGGCCCGGCTGGACTTGGCCGTCAAGCGGGCGCTTTCCCAGATGAGGGTGAGCACGCGAGGAGGCAACCATGCCGGATGGGACTTTAGTTGGGCGCCTACGTCCACACCCCCATCAGGACAAGGCGCTGCAGACGAAATTGGCGCTGTGGAATCGTGCGCGGCTTTCACCGCAGACGCCGTCCAGCGATTGGCAAAATGAGTTGGAGCGTGAGCACAAGATGCTCTCGCTTGAGCGCACGTTCATCGAGCACACGCGCCGCGAGCAATCTGAACGTGCGCAGGCCGCGCCGAGAGATGCGAACGGGTTCGTCAATTGGTTTGAGAGCCTGAAGGATGCAGGGCCCGGACAAGGCGATCCACTCTTCCCATGGCTCGCAGAGCGCGCTTCGCAAGACGAGATGCGCTGGTTCGTTGAGCAGGAAGCAGCTGGCGAGGCCGGCTTCGACGATCTGGTTGCGCTGGCGCAAGTGAAGATGCCGACGCAGGCGAAGCTGGAGCTGGCGCGCAATTATTGGGACGAAATGGGCCGAGGCAACGCCAAGGGCATGCACGGTCCGATGCTTGAGACCTTGGTTCACGCGCTTGGTTTGAAGCCGCGGATCGAAACCACGATCGCGCCATCGCTGGCGCTCGGCAACACCATGGCGGCGTTGGCGACCAATCGCGCGTATGCGTATCACGCACTGGGCGCGTTGGGTGTGATTGAACTTACCGCACCCGCACGCGCCGTGCAGGTAAGCCTTGCGCTGCGCCGCTTACGCGTATCGGCAAAGGCGCGGCATTATTTCGATCTGCACGCCGTGTTGGACATCAAACATTCTGAGGCGTGGAACCGCGAAGTGTTTGGTTCGATCGTTGCCGAAACGCCGGAAGCAGCGCCCTACATCGCCGAAGGCGCGCTGATGCGCCTGCAATGCGGCGCCGATTGCTTCGAGGCCTATCGCTCGCATCTTTGGGGTGGCGATGGCGGGGCTCTGCCCCACCTATGACACTAGACGATGCGCTTTTGCAGTTGCTACAGCTTCTCAAATCCCGAAACTATTCGTTCGTCACGACAACACCTGCGACACACGCGCACTCGATCATGCGCGGTTCGTCGTCCGCAAACGCGCGCGACATCATTGGGTGGAGCCGCTACTTTTCGGTGAATCAAGCCGATCCCGATATCGTCGCGCTTTTGCGCGCCGCCGATATGCTCGATGTACGAGAAAACGGCCCCGCCAAGAGCAAGGTGCGCGTGTCGTCTCTCGGAGACCTGCTATTCCTGCATTCCGCCTACCCGACCGACGACCATGACTCCGTTTTCTTTGGCCCCGATTCTTATAGGTTCGCTTCGTTTCTCGCAGGCGAGATGCCGCGACTAAATGCGCGTCGGCGCATCGTCGATATCGGCGCCGGGGCGGGCGTCGGCGGTATGGTTGCGTCGCAACTCTCACCCGGCGCACAAATAACGCTTACAGACATAAACCCCCAAGCCATTCGCTTCTCGCGGATCAACGCGGCATTCAACGGCATGGATGTCGAAGCGATTCAGACAGACGCGCTCGACGGCGTCCCAGGCGCCATCGACTGCATCATTGCCAACCCTCCCTACATAGCAGACGGCGCGCACCGGGCCTATCGCGACGGCGGAGGCGCACACGGTGGACGGCTCTCCCTTGCTTGGGCAAAAGCGGCGGCGGAGCGCCTGGTGACCGGCGGCGCATTGCTGCTCTACACCGGCAGCGCAATCGTCGATGGCGAGGATCGTTTGAAGAAGGCGTTGCTCGAAGCGCTCAGCGACTTCGATGTCACCTACCGTGAGCTCGATCCCGATGTTTTCGGCGAGGAGCTGGAACGCGCAGACTATGCGGATGTGGAGCGCATCGCTGTGGTTGGGTTGGTGGCGATCAAGCGCTAGGCGCGCACCAGTCGCGCCAACGCGGCCGAAAGCAATGTAGTCGCGCGGGCGCGATCTTTCCAATTGAGTACGACGGCAGGGCCAGTGTCGGTTTTATTGACGTCAACGACGTAAAGCCTGCCGCTCTCGTGTTCGCGCAGGACATCGAGCCCACCCCAATCGAGCTTCATCTCGGTGCAAAAGTTAGAAATCTGATCGAGTTCGGCAGAAGAAAACACCTCTTCAGGCAATTTCACGACGACGCTTGTGTTCTGAATTGAGAAGCGTGCGGCGGCTGGCTTTCGCTTGACGAAGACCACGACCGGACGGGCGCCAACGCATGCGGTGCGCAAATCATGCGCCCAGCCGTCGGCGCCTTCAGTCTTGATTACGCGTTGATAGGATTTGCCGGGCTGCGGCTGCAGCGGACATGTGACCAAGCGGCCATCGTGAAGACCATTGCCCTCGCCTTTTTCAACGGCGTCACCAACGAACGTTGTGGGGTCAATCGCCAGCGGATAGCCAAAGGCTCGCTCCATCACGCGCGCAACGTTGCTTTTTGAGACATCACCAACGCCGAAGTTGAACGCCTTCGCGTGTTGCGGCGGCGGTGGTGCGGCGACAGTCTGGTCTTCAAAATAAAACGCAGCATCAGCACGCTCAGGCGATGAGGCGAACTCAAATCCGCCCCACACCATGGCCGCCCAAATGATGTACCAGGGACGCGGACGATACGGCGCGAACCAGATGCGCGGGCCACGCGCTTTGGTGAGGCGCGTCCAGAATCCGTGCAGACGCACGAACGCGTAGTACGTGAACCAGCGCCAAATGTCGGCCCAGAGTTGCCAATCATTCTTGAAGCGCACGCCCGTCGATTTGACGTGCACGTAGCCGTCGACCAGCTGGAAATCCGCCCCCCAAAACCCGCTCTGCGTGTTGCGTCCGGGGGCGAGATCGAAAACGAGCATGAGCGATTGTCATGCCAAATCGCGGCGAAGCTGAGAAGTGTCAGCCTTTGCCGAGTTGACGGGACCTAGCCGCCGCTGCGCTGACGGCGCGGCGCAGCAATGGCCCGAGACCGTCCCCTGCGCCGAGTACGTCGAGTGCGGCTTCCGTGGTGCCGCCTGGCGAGGTCACTTGTTTGCGGAGCGCGCCGGGCGGTTCGCCAGTCTGCAACATGAGCGCGCCTGCGCCGGCGACGGTTTGGCTGGCGATACGCATCGCGGTGTCGCGATCGAGGCCCTCTTGCTCAGCGGCGGCAGCGAGCACTTCGGCGAGCAGGAAAACATAGGCGGGACCAGAGCCGGATACGGCGGTCACCACATCCATGAGCCGCTCGGCGGCGATCGGCTCAACAGTGCCTAGAGGTTCGAGCAATTGTTCGACGAGCGCGCGATCCTCAGGCGTGCACGCGGGCGACGCCACATAGGCGGTGACGCCGCGGCCGATGCGGGCTGGCGTATTCGGCACACAGCGCACGATGCGTTGCGCACCAAGCTCACGTGAGAGCAGCTCCATCGGGATGCCGGCCATGACCGACATCACGCGCGTGTCTGGGCCGATGAAGCGCTTCACGCCATCGACGATTGAGGGAAAGGTCTGCGGCTTCACCGCAAGGACAACGATATCGACTGGACCTGGATCAGGCGGATTTATCACCGCGCCAACGGAATCCAACTCGCGCTCAAGCTCTGGATCAAAGCTTGGATCGACAATGCTGAGCGTTAGCGCGCCGCCCTTGCGGACAGCTTCGATCCAACCTCGAACCAGTGCGCCGCCCATAGCGCCCGCACCGACTAAAGCAATCGACGGTGCGTCTAGGCCGCTCACGCTTCTCCGCAGGTCTCGAACAGAGCGGCGGCGGACGAATCCTCCGCCGACATATTGCCAAGAATGACGTATTGGAACGCTGGGCTGAAGCGTTCAGCCGCGTCCATCGCAGCCGCCAGCATTGCTTGGATTTCGCCGATCGAAATCTCATCGCGGCCGATCATCGGCATCGCATGGCGGAAGATGATGGTGCCGTCGTCGCTCCAGACATCGAAATGGCCGAGCCAAAGATTTTCGTTAATCAGCGAAGCAAGTTTGGTTGCCTCCATCCGCCGCGAGACCGGCGCCTGAATTTCGAAGCCCAACGTGAACAGCAGCGCCGGCAATTCGTGGCGATAGGAGAAATAGCCTACGCTCTCACCCCAGCTCGTCTTGAACGAGAAGTGCACATCGCCGTCCTCGGCGCGTTCGCACTGAAACCGATCGTCGGAGCCGATTACGGCCTCGACCGTATCCATCGGGTCAGATGAAGTTTCAGCTTCGTCGTCGATCCAGAGATCCATCAGCGTCCCCTCTTCGCGAGCGCTAGCCGCCCCTCAGCGGCCGAAATTCGATCTCTTCACCTCGGATGCGCATCTTTAGCCGACGCGTCGAATCGAGCCCTCGCCTCTAGGTAAGCGCCTAGAATCTTACTCGAAACTAAACGTCGCGGTTTCTTCGCATTACGCGAATTTATGCTCGATCCTTGAGCAGGGCCTCGAGCGCGGCGACTCGCTCCTTCAAAGCGTCCGCTTCGGCGCGCGCGTCCGAGGCGAGTTGCTTCACGGCCTCGAATTCATCGCGGCTGACAAGGTCCATTTCCGCGACGAAACGGTCGGCGTGGGCGCGCATAAAGCTCTTCGCCTCAAGTTGCGCTCCCTGAGCCATGCCCATGGCCCCAGTCATCAAACGGGCCAGATCATCGAACACCGAGCTTGTCGTTTGCATGTGGACCGATCCTTTCGGCCTACTTATTAAGCGCCGCGGGGCCGGACAATGCGGCCAATCAGCTAAAGGTGGAAGCGGGTGATTTTAGAAGCGATCCAATTCCCCAATATCGACCCGGCGGCCTTCACCATTCCGGGCTTCGAGGTTGGCGGCCTGAGCCTCGGGCCGTTCCATCTACGCTGGTATGCGCTTGCCTACATCGTGGGCCTGGTCCTCGGCTGGCGCTGGATGGTCTGGCTGATCCGGCGCGACAAGCTCTGGGCCCCCAACCGCGCGCCGATGAGCGTGCCGCAAGTCGATGACTTTCTGTTCTGGGCGACGCTCGGCGTCATCCTCGGCGGGCGCATCGGCTACGTGCTTTTCTACAAGCCGGACATGATCTGGCATAACCCGGCTGAGATCCTGCAGATCTGGCAAGGCGGCATGAGTTTCCACGGCGGACTCATCGGCGTTGCGCTGGCTGCCTGGTGGTTCACCCGCCAAAAGCACGTGAACGAAGACCAATACGCAAAGCTCGTCGCCAAACACGCGGTTGCGAAAGCACCGGATGGCGAGGGTGGAAAGTACACGCGCTTTGGCGAAGACAAATGGGTATTGAAAACGGAAGCGGAAGCGGCCCGCGAAAAGGCCAAGACCGACACCGTCGATCTCTTGCGCCTGGGCGATCTTGCAGCGGCGGCAGCGCCGATCGGCTTGTTCTTCGGCCGCATCGCCAACTTCATCAATGGCGAGCTTTGGGGCCGCGTGACGGACAGTCCGCTTGGCATCGTGTTCTGCAACGAGCGGCTGATGCAGCAGAGCGGCGGCTATTGCCCGGCCGGCACAGACCCGCGTCACCCAAGCCAATTGTACGAGGCGGCGCTGGAAGGCTTTGCGCTGTTCACGATCATAAGCATCGCAACTTTGCGCTTTGACACGTTGCGCCGCCCCGGCATGAACACCGGCATCTTCCTAGTTTGCTACGGCCTCTTCCGTGCGCTTCTGGAAACCGTACGCGAGCCGGATGCGCACATGCCGGAGGCGCTGCGCGGCGTCATCACCATGGGGATGATCCTCTCGATCCCGATGATCCTCGGCGGCGCATGGCTCATTCGCCGAGCTCTCAAGCAACCGAAACTGGCGTCGGCGTGAGCCTTAGCGAGAAACTGGTCGAACATATCCGCGACAACGGTCCGCTGACCGTCGCGGAGTTCATGGGTGCGTGTCTCTACGATCCGGATGACGGTTATTACGCCACGCGGCCGAGCATAGGCGGCGCGAACGCAGATTTCCTGACGGCCCCCGAAGCCAGCCAGATGTTCGGCGAACTGATCGGGCTTTGGTGCGCGCATGAATGGGACGCGCTTGGAAAGCCGGCGTTCAATTGGATCGAGCTAGGCCCGGGCCGCGGCGTGCTGATGCAAGATGCGTTGCGCGCTACGCTGCGCATCGAGGGCATGCACGATGCGGCAAACGTGGTGCTGGTGGAAACCAGTGAGCCACTGCGGGACGAACAAGCCCAACGTGTGCCAACGGCCGAATGGGCGCCGCGCATCGAGGATGCGCCGCCTGGCCCATCCTTGATTGTCGCCAACGAATTCTTCGATTGCTTACCGATCCGCCAATTTGTGTTCGGCGAAGACGGCTGGCACGAAAAGCTCGTCGGCCTCAATGAAGCCGACAAGCTCACCTTTGGACTGAGTGCGGCGATCCCAGCGCCTGAAAGCGACACTGAGCCCGGAACAGTGCGCGAGATCGCGCCAGGCTTGGAGAGCCTCATCTATGACATCGAGCGGCGGTTGCATGATGCGCCGGGCCGCGTGCTGATCATCGACTACGGCTACGCCAAACCCGAGGGCGCGGACACGCTGCAGGCGTTGCGGAACCACAAGAAGGTCGATCCGATCGAGGCGCCCGGCGAGGCGGATTTAACGGCGCACGTCGATTTCAGCCGCATTGCGCAGCTTGCATCCGATGCGAACCTTCAAGTGCACGGCCCGATTACACAGGGCGCGTTCTTGCGCGCGTTGGGCATCGAATTCCGTGCGGATGCACTGATGCGCGCAAATCCGACGCATACGGAACGCCTAAAGCGTGAAGTGCGGCGCTTGACGCACCCGGACGAAATGGGCGCATTGTTCAAAGTGATATGTCTATCGAGCCCCAATCTGCCGCCGCCGGCCGGCTTCTGAGCACGCCGCCCTCCTCGCGCGCCAACGTGCTTGCAAGCGTGAAGCACGGTTTCTTCGGGCGCGAAGGCGGCGTCTCGAAGGGCATCTATGCATCGCTGAATGCGGGCACAGGCTCGAACGATGACCCGGCCAACGTGTTAGAGAACCGGGCGCGCATCGCGGCAACATTCAGCGTCGATCGCGATCATCTCTGCGGCGTACATCAGGTTCACTCCCCGACGGCTGTCTTCATCGACGCGCCATGGCAAGGCGAGCGCCCGCGCGCTGATGCGCTTGTTACCACCACGCCGAACCTCGCCATTTCCATTCTTACCGCCGATTGCACACCGATCTTGTTCGCTGACGCCAACGCGAAGGTGATTGGCGCCGCGCACGCTGGTTGGCGCGGCGCGATTGGCGGCGTCATCGAAAATACGGTCGGCATGATGGAAAAGCACGGCGCTTCACGCGCAAACGTCGCGGCCGCTATCGGCCCGACAATTCATCAAAGCTCATACGAGGTTGGGCCAGAGTTCGAGGCTGAGTTCACTACCGCTGATCCGAGCTTCGCGCGGTTCTTCGTCCCCGGCGCCGGCGATCGCTTTCACTTCGACCTTCCAGGCTTTTGCGCCTCGCGTCTTGAAGCGGCTGGCGTCACGCAAATTGAAACGCTACCGCTCGATACTTATGCCGAATCCACACGCCTTCACTCGCATCGGCGCTCCGTGCACGAGAAGGCCGGCGATTATGGCCGCAATTGCAGTGTCATCATGTTAAGCGGCGATTGAGAGGGCGCATTTGGATTTCAGCGAACTTGCCACGATTGTGGCCGGCATTGCGTGCGGTGTGTCGACGATCGTTGCGGCCATCGCGCTGATCGGCATCCAGCGCCAAACTGAGGCCGTACTGTTCGTGACCATAAACGGACCTCGATTTAGAAGAGTCGATTGCTGGCATGAGCATTTTCGGTCCACTCAGCGGCCTTCGCGATAGGCCAATTCCGCCCCCGCCGCCAAAGGGCGCGCGCGGCTATCGCGAACTTCCAATCGCGTTTGACGGCGCCGCGAACAAGGAGCCGCTGGTGACACTCAGCGACTACGGCGTGCGCGGCGAGAACTTCTATGCGCAAGAGCGCAACCCACCCTATTACGCGATCATTCCCGGCGCGATCACGACGCTATCGCTTCGGCAAGGCGCGGCCGAGCGGCTGCGTGATGTCAACGCGCGCCTTAACAAAGCCGAGCTTGAGCTCTTCGTCTTTGACGCATGGCGGCCGCAAGCGGTGCAGTCCTATTTCTTCGATCAATGGCTCCCTGCGGAATTACGCAAACGCAAGCCTCAGCTCTCGGACGAACAACTCGCCGCCGAAGTCTCGAACTATTGGGCAGCGCCCAGCACCGGCGCCGGCGGGCCATCCCCGCACTCGACCGGCGGCGCTGTCGATCTGACGATCCGCTGGCGGGCCGGTGAGGCGCTGTGGATGGGCTCGTTGTTCGACGACGCCTCGCCGCTCGCGCACACAAATCGGTTCGAGGAGGCCCTCGACCCTGAGGCGTTTTCGTTTTCCAACGAGGAAGCGCGCGCCAACCGGCGGTTGTTGTACTGGCTGATGGTCGAGGTTGGTTTCGCCTCCAATCCATCCGAATGGTGGCATTTCTCGTTTGGGGACCAGATGTGGGCAAAGCTCCGCAACGAACCTGAAGCTCTCTATGCCGGTGCGGAAGCGTCATAAAACGTGGCGCCCGGGCCACGGGCGCCTGCGCTGTCATTAAAGTGCAGCAAAAGCTTTCGACTCCGGCGAGTCGGCGCTTAAAGGGAGCCGATCCAGGAAGCGACGGGGCCCGCTCCCATGAAACTTTTGTCCGGTAATTCCAATAACCCGCTCGCCAAGGCGATTGCGGAACATCTTGATACGCCACTCGCGCAAGCCGAGTTCAAGCGTTTCAAGGATAACGAGATCTTCGTTGAGATCCAGGAGAACGTGCGCGGCGAGGATGTGTTCATCCTGCAGTCGACGTCGTACCCGGCGAACGATCACCTTATGGAATTGCTAATCGGCATCGACGCGCTGCGCCGTGCTTCGGCGCGCCGCATCACGGCAGTGATCCCCTATTACGGTTATGGCCGCCAGGATCGCAAAGTCGGCGGCCGCACGCCGATCTCGGCAAAGCTGGTCGCGAACCTGATCACAACAGCGGGCGCCAACCGTGTGCTCACGCTTGAGCTGCACGCAGGCCAGATCCAAGGCTTCTTCGACATCCCGACCGACAACCTTTTCTCGACGCCCGTGCTCGAGCGCGACATTCGGGAAAACTGCAAAGACACGACCAAGCTCATGATCGTCTCGCCGGACGTGGGCGGCGTGGTGCGCGCGCGTGCGCTGGCGAACCGCCTCGGCGCCGATCTCGCCATCGTCGACAAGCGCCGCGAGAAAGCCGGCGTCAGCGAAGTGATGCACATCATCGGCGACGTCGCGGGCCGTGACTGCATCCTGGTCGACGATATCGTCGATAGCGGTGGCACGCTGTGCAACGCCGCAGAGGCGCTGCTGAAGGAAAAGGCCAAATCGGTTTCGGCCTACATCACCCACGGGGTGCTCTCGAACGGCGCCGTCAAGCGCGTCGATGACAGCATGCTGAAAGAGCTGGTGGTGACGGACTCGATCGATCCGAACGGGCGCAAGCACAAGAGCTCGAAGATCCGCGAGATCTCCGTTGCTGCGCTTATGGGCGACGCAATCTGGCGCATCGCGAACGAGCAAAGCGTAAGCTCACTGTTTGAATAGGCTTATTGCCAAGGCAGCCCGTCGAACTTCGGCGCGCTTTCAAGATCAACGTCCCAATCAGCACGGCTGGCGCAACACATGTGCGCGCTGGGTCGCATATCGAGCGGCGTGTCCAAACTGCCGGCAGGCACAACGACGCCGGCAAGCGGATGAGCGCGCGGCATAGCCGAGCCACAGCTTGAGCAGAACGCGCTAATGGCGCATGCCCTCGAGGGCGAAGCCACTCATCTTCTCCGCGCCGGATATCCAGGCAAGCTTTCCGCCTGCGGAAAACAAGTTGGAAGCGTGCGCCGAGCCGGCGCCTTTCCGGCGCCGGCTGCAATGGCAAAGAAAGAAGCCGTCAAACGAACCTTCGAGCTCGAAGCGCACTGCGCCGCAGAGACACGAGCCTGCGTGCTTCATGACGGCGGCGAGAAGTGCTCGGCGCTGAAATTGTATTGCGGCGGCGCCATCGCGCCGGTCGCGGCGCTGACATTGATCGAATAGTTTTCGCCCGCACATGCGCCTGGCGTTGCAGGCACCGCGCGATTGAACACCATCAGCGCTGCGTACTCGTATCCGGAAGTGTCGAAGACACCGCCGCGTCCGAGTTGCACGACCTCAATCTGGCCATTGCGCTTGCCAAGACCAACCAATTCGAGATTGGCGTCGCCGCGCAAGGCGTATGTGCGAGCGCCCTGGAGGCGAAGCGCCACATAGTTCGCGCCGAGTTGTTGGACGCGGCCGCGCGGCGACCAGGCGCCATTGCGGTTGATCGTACCGGCCAACGCGACCGAGCGCGTAAAGCGCGGGGCGAGTTGGTATGCGCGGGCGAAGTTCTGCACGCGCCAGCGTTGCAATGCATCCGGGATTGTCGTGCCGACAACGCTGAGCGTCCGCGACATGGTTTCGAAGCCATCATAGGTGACGGCGTTTTCCCAGAGATTGACGACGATGCGATTGCCATAGCTGTCGGCCAGCGATTGCAGCAGCGTCCACTGCGCGTAGTTGAAGCCTTGCGTGGTAGTGGTCCAGCAAAGCTCAGGCTGAGCAAAATCAGTCTCGACGTAGTCGGTCGCGTCCTGATCGTCGCCAACGGTGACGACTTCCGTCCACGACGCGGTCGATTCATAGAGCCAGTTCAGGCCCTCCTGCGCGTCGTAGCCGAATTGGATGACGTGGTTGAGTTCGTGCGTCGCGGTGGCGCGCATCAAGCTCTCGGGCGGCGCCTTCTTACCCATGCCGCGGAAGTCATTGTCGATGACGAGGACGGCGCGCGCTGCGGCGGTTTCGCGGACATTCGGCGTATTGGCGTTGTCGAACATCATTTCGACTGGCTTGGTGTAGCCCATCGAACCGTTTGCTTCGCCGATATAGGCGCGGTAACGGCCATCACGATCGCGCACGGGCGCGACCCAACCGATGCGGTTGACTTGCGTCGCGAGAACCTCTTGCAAAGCGTCCGCGGTCGCACGGGCGTATTCGTGCGTGGACGCATCGCGTCCCTCGAGCGTGTAGTCCAGGCGGAAGTCCTGCGTCGTGATCGTTTGCACCGGGCCGCTTAACGTCACCTGGTTGTCGACCAGCTCTTGCAGCGCCGTGACGACGGAGGCATTGACCGACAACAGCACCAAACGGAATCCGCCGCTGCTGTTGGATTGCGCGAAGCGATAGAGCTCAAGCCGATAGCGGCCCGCCGCGGGCGCTGTGAACGCGAAGGCCGAATTCAGCGAACCATCGCCGCGGTCGTCATTGAGCGCGACCGGGTTTCCATCGGGGCCATTGAGACGCAGCACCGTATCGAGGTCGCCGCTTGTGGTTTCGGCGTTGGCGTAGAGCGTCTGCCCTGCCGCGAGATCGACCGTATACTCAACCGACGGCCGGGCGTCATTGAGTTCGCCTTCGTGGCGGGCGATCTCTGCACCTTCGATAGACGAGAAATTGAATGGCGCGCGCGCGTTCGGATCGACGGCCAAGGATACAATCGCTTCGCCAACGCCGTTGCCGCCATAGGTGCTGGCGACAACGCGATAGCGGCCGGCGCGCGCGATTTGATAGACAATTTGCGAGTTGAGCGAGCCATCGCCCTGATCGTCATTCGACGACAAGGTTGCGCCACTGGCGTCGAGCAGTGTCAGCGTGGTGTCGAGGCCCTCAGTGAACGCAAACGTCGAGGCGACGAAAACATCGTTCGCCGCGAGATCAACATCAAAACTGTGCTGGGTTTGACGCGGGCTGAACGCGACGCGATCCTCGCGCAGGCGACGGGACGCATCTGAAAGGCCGACATCAAGGCCGTAGGTGATGTCGAGCTCGAAGGCGCCGCGCGCGTTATTGTACCCCGACACGATCGCCGTGTGGCGGCCCGTAGTGCGCGCCACATAGACGATGCGCGAAGATAGGATGCCCTGCTGCTGGTCGTCGTTTTCCGCGACACGGCGACGATCGGGACCGTTCAACGTCAACACAGTGTCGAGATTTTCTGTCGAGGAGGTGGTGAGCGTGACCACCTGCCCCTGCTGCAAGTCCAGCGTGAACGATGCACGCGGCGCGCGAGCCGTAAGACTTCCCGTCAAATGCTGATCGGCCAGGGTCTGCGCCATGGCGCTGGCGGTCATCAGAGCAAGAGCAACCACAAAAATCCAAGCGCGCACGAACATCCCCCAAAGCTTCAGCCGACATTAACGTCAGCGGCGTCCCGCACTCGGTATAGTGACTGCCTTGCCGCTCGCAACAGCACTTAGCGCTCTGGCGCATGGTTTATCGCGCGTAACGCTACCTGCGCGTGAACCTTCAATTGCCACTCGGCTCTAAACTTTTTCGCCAATTGCAAACCCGACCTTAAGCGTACTTGGCCTGGGCGAATGGGACGGCGCGAGCGATCAGCGCAGCGACCAAAGCAAACCCCGCAGTGTTCACATCGAACGCGCACGGCCTCGCCAATGGCGACATCGTCTGGCTCGCTAACGTTTCAGGCACGGGCAATTGGGCCACCGGTCTCAATGGGCGCTGGTACACAGTCGCGAGCGCCGCTACCAACACGTTCCAATTGCGCAATTCCGTCGGCAATATCGTCAGCACCTCAGGATATAGCGGCAGCTATCCAGGAAGCGGCACGGTCACGCGTTGCCTTGAAGCGGCGTGCCAAGTGCGCGTCACCTCGAACAATCACGGATTTGCAAATAACGATTGGGTTTGGGTCCAGGGCGTCAGCGAATTGCAACGCAACGAACGGTTCGTCGGCGTCGCAAACGATCTCGATCTGCAACGCCATGAAGAACCGCGACATCATCGTCTACACGGTCGGGTTTCACATCGATAACGATGCAACGGCGCTCTCGGTGTTCCGCCAATGCGCGACCGATGAATCGCACTTTTATCTTGCAGACGACCGCACCACGCTGCAGGCCGCGTTCCAGCAAATCGGCCAGTCGATCTCGCAACTACGCATTACGCACTAGCAAGACATGCGTCTCCATGGATGACGAAAAGACGCCGCCCCGCTAAAGGGAGCTATGCGGATCATCAAATCCATCGCTGTCGCCCTTTCGCTGGCGCTCGGCGCGTGCGCCATCGGCGCGGCCGAAGACGACAACGACCGCTTCCCGACCTCAGAATCGTATCCCGCCGGCACGATGGAGCGGATCGAGTTTAGGGCGGGCGTGCCCGAGCAATGGCGCATCTCCGCGCTGCAGACGCCGCCGCGCGCCGAAGCGGACTGGAAAGTCGTCATCATCACCGGGACCCCCTCCTGGAGCGAATACTGGGCTCCGACGATCGCGGCGCTTGCCCCAAACCGTGAAATGATCGTCGCGGACCGGCCGGGCTTTCGGACATCTGAGCCGCGCGACGCTGTCCGCGACCTCGCCAAACAGGCCGACGCGCTTGCGCCGATGCTGGCGCATCGGGCGGGCCAGCGCGTGCTTCTGGTTGGGCAAAGCTTCGGCGCGCCGGTGGCGACCTTGATGGCCCAGCGCCATCCGGACCAGGTCGACGCCCTGGTGCTGGTATCTGCCTATTTCGGAGATCGTGGGCCGACAGCGCGCCGCCTCGTCGGGGCCGGCGAGCTCTTCCAACCCATGCTGCCCCGTGATTTTCGCAACTCAATCAGCGAAATGAGGGCGCAGACGGCCCAATTGCCGGGTGTTTGGACCGCGCTTGGCGGCCTCCGGCAGCCGGTCGTCTTTATCCATGGCGATGACGACAGCTTCGTGCCCCTCGCGGCGGACCAGCGGATCGCGGCCGAATACGGCCATACCCTGATCAGCGTCCCGGGCGGCGACCATTTCCTCAACGCCTGCTGCGTTACGGACGTTATCGGGGCCTTCGAACAAGCGATCTCAGAAGCCGAGGGCCGGGAGGCGCCTCAGCCCCCTGCAACGCAACCCTCCGATCCAGACCCGTCCGGCGGGTAGTGGGGTCATTCCAAATTTCGGCTGGTTGACATGGGTGAAGTGATCGACCTGGCCGAGATTAGGAAACGATGTGAGCGCGGCGCTGCCGAGCATCCAATCCTGCAAGCCCTAGACGCTCTCGCCCTGGCATTGGTGGCCCACGGCCATCAATGGACAGAGCGAGAGCGCCAGCTTTACGAAACCGCTGCTAGCTATCTTTGCGGCGGTTGTACGGGCTCTGATTAGTGGGCTTGAGGCTGATGTTTTCCTCAGCCGCCTTGTTGCGGATGGCAGCTTCGGTGCGACCATGCTTGACGCCGATAACGCGGGTTGGCGTGTTGCCCTTCGCCTCATCCTTCAATTGCTTCACTTCTCCCGGCGTCCAAGGCTTGCCGGTGTTGCGCGTGGACTTGCTCATTGAACGTCTCCGATTAAGCGCGCTGGCCAGCGGCATTGGTGGAATGGCGGATCGGGATGTTGTCCAACCCAATGAGCAACTGCATCGATCGGTAGCAACCGGCGCGCGCAACGAAACCCTCGCCCGAGTTCGCGATTTTGCGTCCGTTGGCCGCATACAGCGTCCACCGATAATCGCGTCGCGGCGATTGCTCCCTGTAAACATAGAAGTACATTCTAGGAGGTCCTTTGTCTGAGTCTGAACAGTTCACCCGGTATCTTTTTGAGTACCGGCACGAAGGATCGGAATGGGCCCTGGAGGTGCGCGCTCGCGATCTGGACGACGCTAAGGCTCGTTTGAAAGCCATGCCTTGGGCGCAGTTCAGGGGCGAGATTGCCCTTTCAGGGTCCGTTCCTGACTTCCGTCCGTTCTCGCTTTGGACGAGCCTTTTCGGAAGCCAACCGAGAAGTAAGCGCGATTCTCGAAATGAGTCCCACAGATGATTCAGGCATTTCAGGCCGCCTTTTTCTTGTAGGGCCCACGCTTCGTTGAAGGCGCGGCATTCTCGATTTTTTCCACCAGCGCAACTATATCGGCGATGTCCCACACGCGGTCGCAGAGACCGGCGGCCATCGCAGGCGTCACGCGCAGCGATTTGTGAATTCTGCAAAAATTGTAGAAGGTGAAATGAAGCGCGACTGCGTAAGCGTGGTTTTCGACCTTCTTGGAAAACGCATTGGTGAGGCGCGTGAAGCGCCGCATGTGCATTCTCATCGTCAAGTTCTGACGTTCGACAAATGAAGTGCTGATGTGTTTGGGATCGGGGCGCCCGTGGATGGGCTTCTTTACAGCGCCGGTGCAGACGGGCGGACTGTAGCGCGTTTGCGGCCCATCCGGCGCCTGCCCGTATTCCTTCACAAGCATCGCGTAATCGACATCGATGCCGAAGGCATCACGAACGGCGCCGAGATAGACCAGGTGGCCATCACTCGTGAGCTGAACGCGATTGGCGAGCCGGTCATAGGTGTCCGTCAAAAACTCGCGCGCGTATTCGGCATCACGTGCGCCGACTAGCCAGTTAATGCAGAGCTTCGAGTCCGCGCAGATGGCTGTCCACGTCCATGTGTCGCCAGCGCCTTCTGGGGCCGATTTGGCAAATGGAACGTTCTTCTGCTTGGCGTAGGTGAAGCTCCAAATCTCGTCCACCTGGACGCGCTTGGATTGGACCCCTCGCACAGATTGGTCGTGGTAGTCGGCGCAGGCGCGGCCAGCATCAATCAGAAGGTTTGTAACGGTGCGCTTTGTGGTTCCCGTCAGCCGAGCGGTCGCGCGAACGGAGTTCCCTTCCACGAGGCAGTGGAGAATGCGGGTGCGCGTTGCCGTATCCAGCCGGTTCATGCGCGTATGATATAATCATTGACGCAGAATGCAAGAATGATTATAGCAAGATGCGTAGATGATATAGGGATTCGCGCATGATCTACACCGAGCCAAAGCTAGAATCCATTGACCATCAGGTCCTTAAGCTAATCGACCGGCAACGGTCGCGGTTGGGCACCTTTACGCAACACAATCCGAAGCGGTGGATGGGATCCATCCGGCGCCGGACCTTCGCGCGCGCTATCCAAGGGTCCAACAGCATCGAAGGCTACAACGCGTCGATGGACCAGGTGATTGCCGCCATTGAAGGCGAACCACCCATCGATGAGCGCAACGAAATCACGATGGCGATTGAAGGCTATCGCAACGCCATGACTTACGTGATGCAAGCCGCGCGCGATCCGTATTTCGACTTCAGCAAGCAGTTCTTGAAGAGCCTTCATTTTATGATGATCGGCTTCGACATGACGAAGAACCCGGGGCAATGGCGGCCCGGCTCTATATTCGTCGTGAACTCGAAGTCTGGCAATGTCGTTTATGAGGCACCCGACCAAGAGCAGGTTGATCCGCTGATCTGCGAGCTGGTCGAGTATGTGCGCGGCAAGACGAGGCAGCACTTGTACGTAAAGGCTGCGATGGCGCACTTGAATCTAACCATGATTCACCCGTTCAGCGATGGCAACGGGCGCATGGCGCGGGCGCTGCAAACGCTGATTATTGGGCTAGATGGCCTGCTTCATCCTGTATTTTCCAGCATCGAAGAATGGCTGGGCGACAACACTGAAGAATACTATTCGGTCCTTGGTGAGACCGGCGAGGGCCGCTGGCAGCCTCAGCGTGCCGCGCAGAAATGGATGAGGTTCTGTCTTAAGGCGCACTACCAGCAGGGTTCAAAACTACTGCGTCGCATGGGCGAGTATGAGCGCTTGTACGCTGGCATCATTGAATTGATTGCACAGCACGGGCTGCACGAACGCACTGCGCTGCCAATGTTCGATGCTGCTCTAGGCCTAAACCTCACAAACGCTCGGTATCAGGGAGACGCGCAGGTAACGTTCCATATCGCGTCGAGAGACCTGAAGAAGCTTTCCGAACTCGGCCTACTGGATGCGCAGGGTGAGACCCGCGCGCGTCGCTATTCGGCGGGCCCCGAATTGCAGGCCCTCCGCAAGAAATACCGTACCCAAAAGCCGCTCGTGGACCCTTATGAGCTTGCTTCGTCCTCGGGTGACTTGCAGGGGGAATTGCCGGGGCTTTGACGACGCTCCTTAGCAAGTTCCTCTCGAAGCTTGTCCACGCCCGCCTGATCCAGGGTGGCGTGGTCTACGACGCTCTTGGCCAGCTGATTAAAATCCCGGGGCCGCTTGGGCTTTGGGGTGTTGGGAGGCGGTTTTGCGCTCATTTAGCCTAGGTGGACCGCGCCGCCCCCATCGGCAACACCCGAATTCAAATGACCCCACCACCGTCCGGCGGGCCCACCTTGCGGTGACCCCCACCTTCCGCTAGAAGCCCCGCTTCCATTTTTCCCGGCGCCCCGGAATTTAAGGCTATCAGCCATGGCTGGCATTGTTCTCAACGTTGAAAAGCGCGAAAAAACTGGCACCGGCGGCGCCCGCGCGACCCGCAAATCCGGCCTGATCCCGGGCGTCCTCTACGGCGGTACGCGCGGTGCGATCCCGATCGAGATCAATGCCAAGGACGTCACCATGGCGATCCGCTCGGGCAAGTTTCTCTCGCACATGGTTGAGCTCAACCACCAAGGCGAGAAGCAGCCGGTTATTCCGCGCGCTCTTCAATTCCATCCAGTGACGGACGAAGTCATTCACGTCGACCTCTATCGCGTTGAAGAAAACGCCGAGATCGCGATCGACGTCGTCGTTCACTTCAAGAACCACGAAGCCTCACCGGGCCTGAAGCGCGGCGGCGCGCTCAACGTCGTGCGCCACACGATCAAGCTGAAGTGCAAGGCCAACAAGATTCCCGAAGAAGTCGTCATCGACCTCACCGGCCGCGACATCGGCGACTCGATCCACATCTCGTCGATCGCTCTGCCGGAGGGCGCGCGTCCGGTTATCCGTGATCGCGACTTCACGATCGCCACCATCGTCGGCCGCAAGGTTGAAGAAGAAGTTGCGGCGACGCCGGCTGAAGGGGCGGCCCCGGCTGCTGCCGCTGGGGACAAGAAGGAAGGCTAATCCGCCTTCCCTTCCCCGAAACGGGAAGCTTAGAAGGCGTACATGCTGCTCCTCGTCGGTCTCGGCAATCCGGGCGCGAAATACGCAGGCAACCGGCACAATGTCGGCTTCATGGCCGTGGACGCGATTGCGCGCGCGTACAATTTCGGCCCTTGGAAAAAGAAGTTTCAAGGCGAGTTGGCTGAAGGCCAAATCGATGGCGTGCGCACGCTATTGTTAAAACCGCAGACCTACATGAACGAGAGCGGGCGCGCCGTTGGCGAAGCTGCGAACTTTCACAAGCTCTCTGCGCATGATGTCGTGGCGTTTTATGACGAGATCGATCTGGCGCCCGGACGCTTTCGGATGAAAACCGGCGGCGGCGCTGCGGGCCACAACGGCATCCGATCAATCATCGCGTCATCGGTCGGGGAAGGCTTCCGGCGCGCGCGTTTGGGTGTTGGGCACCCTGGCCAAAAAGAACTCGTGCATCACTACGTGCTCAGCGACTTCTACAAAGCCGAAGTCGAATGGCTGAACGCATTGCTCGATGCGTGCGCGAAGGCCGCGCCGATGCTCGCCAAAGGTGATGACGAAAAATACCAGGGCGAAGTCATGCGCCTCGCACCCGCTGCGAAGGCCGATCCACGCAAGCCCGGCGCGGGCGAAACCGCTTAGCGGCGCCCGCCCTTCACGATCTTTCGGCGCGTGCCACAAAGATTGCTGACCGCACCCGAAACGCCGGCTTTGCGCATGGCCAACTCAGCTTTGGCCATGTCCCATTGCGGCACGTAGAGAACGCGATCGACAGTGTTCACGTGCTTCAGGCGCTTGGCGGCGCGTTCGAGGTGTCGGCTTGAGCCGGAACGATCGATCACCTCTTCGGCGCGGCGCTCATCGCGCTTGCGCTCAGCGGCGCGGCGACGGCGCACGAGATCCGGCTCGAAATAGAGCAGATTGTCCGGCGGTGCGTCAGCGTCCTGCAAGAAGCGGCGATTCCAGCGGTGTTGCGCCATCTCAAGCTCCCAGCTTGTGGATATGTCACCGATTCGCGGTACTAGCGTTCGCGAAATAAGCCAAGCAAACTACTGTTTTACTTCGCAATCGGAACGAATTTCCGTAAGAGACCGGCGCCGGGAAACGCTGCTTATGTTGGGTCTAATTCTCTTTTACTTGCCGTCACTTGTGTGCGGCTTCCACGTTGTCCGCACGGGCCGCGAGATGTTCTGGCTATGGCTGTTCATCATCGGCCCGCTGATCGCGCCCGCCTTCTATTTCTTCGCCGTTCTGGTACCGGAATGGATGGGCGGCAAAGGCGCGCGGAGCGTTGGCAAGGTTGCGCGCCAAGCGCTCGATCCCGAACGTGACTACCGCAATGCGCTGCGCGCACTCGATGAGACGCCAACCGTTGGCGCGCGGATGAAGGTGGCGCACGCTGCCGCAGCGCTCGGACGATGGAGCGATGCGGAAACGCAATGGGCGCTCAGTGCAGAGGGCGCCTGGGCTGACGACCCATCGATCCTGATGGGACACGCAATTTCATTGCTCGAACTCGGCCGCTTCGCTGACGCGCTCGCGCGGCTGGAAAAACTGAAAGCACTGGGCCCGGAGGGCAAGACGCCAACGGTGGCGCTCGCCTTCGCCCGCGCCTATGAGGGCCTCGGCCACAACGAGGAAGCCGACGACGCTTACCGATTTGCCGCGGACCGCGTGCCTGGACTGGAATCCGGCGGCCGCTATGTAGCGTTCATGGCAAAGACCGGACGCCGCAAAGACGCCGAGATCGGCTTTGCGGAAATCGAGCGCCGCCTCGCCAAGATTGCCCCACCCCTGCGCCCCGAAGCGCGCGTCTGGCGCGATCTCGCCGCGAAGGCGTTAGGGCGCAGCTGAGTTCAGAAGGACAAGAGTTTCATGGGTTTCAAATGCGGCATCGTGGGCTTGCCGAACGTAGGCAAGTCGACGCTCTTCAACGCGCTGACCAAGACGGCCGCTGCGCAAGCGGCCAATTATCCTTTTTGCACGATTGAACCGAACGTCGGTGAAGTGGCGATGCCTGAGCCGAGGCTGACGAAACTCGCCGCGATCGCGGGTTCGAAAGAGATCATCCCGACGCGGATGAACTTTGTCGATATTGCCGGCCTCGTGCGCGGCGCTTCGAAGGGCGAAGGTCTGGGCAACCAATTCCTCGCGAACATCCGCGAGTGCGACGCCATCGCTTACGTGCTGCGCTGCTTTGAGAATGACGACATCACGCACGTGGAAGGCCGCATCGATCCGATCGCGGATTTGGAGACGGTCGAGACCGAACTGATGCTCGCCGATCTCGAGAGCCTCGATAAGCGCGTGAACAATCTCGAGAAGAAGGCAAAGGGCGGCGACAAGGACGCGAAGCTAACACTTGAACTTGTGTTGCGCGCGAAGGCTTTGCTTGAGGATGGCAAGCCGGCGCGCCACACCAAGCGCGCAGCAGAAGAAGAAAAAGCATTCTCGATGCTGCAGCTTCTGACTGCCCTGCCCGTCCTTTACGTGTGCAACGTCAACGAGGCTGACGCCGCCGGCGGCAACGATCACACTGCGCGCGTTCAGGAACGCGCCAAGCAAGAGAGCGCCGCGTGCGTTGTCATCTGCGCGCAAATCGAAGCTGAGATCGCCGCGCTTTCAGACGAAGAGCAAACTGAGTTCTTGGAGACGGTCGGCCTCCAAGAGCCGGGCCTCACCAAGCTCATCCATGCCGGTTACAATCTTCTGGGGCTTCAGACCTACTTCACCGTGGGGCCCAAGGAAGCGCGCGCCTGGACGATCCAAAAAGGCTGGACGGCGCCGCAAGCGGCCGGCGTCATTCACGGCGATTTCGAAAAGGGCTTCATTCGCGCCGAGACGATCTCTTACGATGACTACATCACCTACAAGGGCGAGAGCGGATCGAAGGAAGCCGGCAAGATGCGCCTTGAAGGCAAGGACTACGTCGTCAAAGAAGGCGACGTGATGCACTTCCGATTCAATGCCTGAGGGCGCGAGCGCCGCCGCACGCACACTTTCAACGCCCGAACTCGTCGCAATGGTGGCGTCGCTTTCGGCGCTGAACGCGCTCGCCATCGACATCATGCTGCCGGCTTTGCCGCAAATCGGCGAGAGCTTTCAGCTCGCGAACGACAACGACCGCCAGCTGGTGGTCGTGGCGTATGTTGCACTATTTGGCATCGCGCAGCTCGTATACGGGCCGCTTGCGGACGCGTTCGGGCGCCGGAGCGTGCTGATCTATGCGCTCGGGATCTACATCGCGGGCTCCATCCTTTGCGTGGTTGCGCCGAGCTTTGAACTCTTCCTCGCGGCGCGCGCGATGCAGGGCGTGGGCGCGGCCGCAACGCGCGTGATCGCGACAGCCGTTGTGCGCGATCTCACCGAAGGCCGGCGCATGGCGCAGGTCATGTCGATGGCGATGACGGTGTTCATGATCGTGCCGATCATCGCGCCGGGGCTTGGGCAATTGATCTTGTTCGTGGCGCCATGGCGATGGATCTTCGCCGCGCTACTGATCTACGCCCTGCTCGTGCTGACGTGGACGTTCTTGCGCTTGCCCGAGACGCTGAAGGAGGAGAACAGGCGCCAGTTCAACATTCCCGCCATCACGAGCGCTTATCTTTCTGTTCTCAGCCAGCGACAAACCGTCGGCTATATGATCGCCTCGACGTTCGTGACGGCGTGCTTGTTTGGCTACATCACGTCATCTGAGCAGCTGTTCGTCGATGTTTATGGGCTGGGACCGGCATTTCCGATTGCGTTCGGATCGATCGCCATCGCGATCTCCTGCGGTACGTTCATGAATTCAAGGCTCGTGATCCGCCACGGCATGCGGCGGATTTCTCACACCATGGCGATCGGGTTTACGTTGTCGGCGTTGGTGCTGGCGGCGCTCGCGCAATTGGGGCTTGCGAGCTTCTGGGTGTTCACCGGCATGGCGGCGCTGACATTCGCCATGTTCGGCCTCATCGCTTCCAACTTCAACGCGCTCGCAATGGAGCCGGTGGGGCGTGTTGCCGGCTCGGCGTCGGCAATTTTCGGCGCCGTGACAGCCACAGGAGGCGCCGCTTTAGGCGCGCTCATCGCGCGTGCTTTCGACGGTACAGCAACGCCATTTGCGATTGGGCTCGCGGCGGCGGGTGCAGCGACGTTACTCGCGGTGCTCTGGACCGAGCGCGGCAAGCTCTTCGGCGTTGGACCGACGCCAACGGCCTCGAAGATCTAGTTTTGCAGGCGCGTATCGAAGCGCAGGCGGTCCCGGATTTGTAGATGAACGGTGCGCCGTCCGTAATCGATGGCGAGACCGCGTGCTTGCGAAAGCACGTCCATGCCGATGAGGAGCGCGGGTTCTTCGGTCAGATTCCACAGCTGAAAGATATGATAATCGCCAACGTAAGCCGTGACGTTGCGCACTTCGAGTTCGCCCAAACGCATGCTGGGAATGAGGATGGCGTCTTCGAGCCTCACAGTGGATCCAGCGGTGTAGGCGATGGTCTCTTCCTCGCGCGGGCGATGGCGCAAGCGCGCATTGAAGGCGTCTCGTAGCGCCAGGTTCGCAAGGGAAGAATCCGAGCCCGTATCCAGCAGCAGCCGCACACGAATGCCGTTGATGCTGCCGCGCACGACGACGAGATGACCGAAGCGCATGTCGCCTTCGATGGTGGACCAGCCGCGCAGGCGCCGCGCGTCACGAGACAGCACGATCTCGATGCAATTGCGCTCGAAATCCATGCGCAGACGCCGATTGCTCATGCCGTCGACGCCGAGCAGGCCCTGCTCGCCCGCGAGCACACGCCCACTAAGCATCGGCAGGTCTTCGCCATTGAGCGCGACATCGCCATATTGGAGCCGATCAACGCTCACGAGCGGCGCGACGCTGACCCCGTGCACCGAGTGCACATTGTCGAAGCCGTTGGGCGTCAGCCCCAGGTGCGCTGCGAGATCGTCTGACATGACGGAGCGATTGGCGCCGGTGTCAACGATAAAGCGAAACGGCCCCTGCCCGTTGACCGTGACTGGCGCGACGACACGGCCGAGCCGATCGGTGCGCGTGGGACCCAGCGCGAAATCTTGAGGCGTTGCGGTTTGGTAGGCGGCAAGATCGGGGGCGTCGAGACATTCGGCGGCAGCATTGGCCGCGAACAGGCAACTTATAGCGCCTGCCGCGATCACCTTCAGGTAGCAGATCAACCCCATGACGAGCGTGACCATGATCTCGCCCGAGCGGGTGCGCCAGTGACAACGCGCTCAACTTCGCGCGATCTGCCGTGACCTCGACGAACGGTCGCACGTGTGCGACGGAGCGGCCATGACAATCACGCTGACCAGCAAGATCGACCAGTTCGAATTCACCGCCCTTTCCCATGCGCCGGCGTCGGCGCCCATTGGCGGTGTGGTGGTGATCCAGGAGATCTTCGGCCTGACCGACCACATCGCCGATATCTGCGGCGTGTTCGCAGATGCGGGATACCACGCAATTGCGCCCAGCCTCTTCGATCGCATTGAGAAGGGCTTTCACGCCGGCCATGACCAGGATGGCATTCAACGCGGCATCGGCGCGGTGATGAAATCGCCATGGCCGCAAGTCGTCTCCGACATCCAAGCGGCGATCGATGCACTGCCGCAACCGGTCTACGTAACCGGTTTTTGTTATGGCGGCGCGGGGGCCTGGATGGCGGCGGCGGCGTGTACGGGCCTCAAGGCCTCGTCGTGTTTCTATGGCC
This sequence comes from Candidatus Viadribacter manganicus, assembly GCF_001679665.1. GTDB lineage: Bacteria > Pseudomonadota > Alphaproteobacteria > Caulobacterales > Aquidulcibacteraceae > Vitreimonas > Vitreimonas manganica. The sequence continues at coordinate 2,915,989 of NZ_CP013244.1, read as the reverse complement.
GGTTGATTGCGAACATTCTCGATCACAAGCCTAAAATCCCGACCATGCTTCACTACGGCGCGCGCGATAGTTCGATCTCGCCGGAAAATGTTGAGACGGTGCGTCTAGCGGCGCCGGACTCGCCTCTCTATCTGTACGACGCTGGCCACGGCTTCTGCCGCGCCGGCAGTTCAGATTACAACGAAGCCGCGCGCGAGCTTGCGCTGTCACGCACGCTCAATTGGTTCGCGCGCTGGCCCTGAAGGAGCAGCCATGGCCATCGACCACGTTTCCGTCGGCGTAACCAACATTCGACGCTCGAAGGCATTTTATGATGCCGCGCTCGCACCTTTGGGATTGGCGCCGGTTTATCCTGTTGAAGTGAACGGCCAATTGGTCGGCGTTGGATATGGCGAACCGAACAAGCCGAGCTTTTGGATTCAGCTGCCGATCAATGGGCAACCCGCCAGCATGGGCAACGGCGTACACATCGCCTTTCGCGCCACGACGCGCGAAGCGGTAGACGCCTTCTATCTCGCCGCGATTGAGCTAGGCGGCATTGAGGACGGCCGCCCCGGCCTACGCACCGAGTATCATCCGGATTATTACGGCGCCTTCGTGCGCGATCCTGACGGCAACAAGATCGAAGCGTGCAGCCACCTGCATGAGTGACGCGCCGATCGCCATTATCGGCGCCGGCCCGGCAGGATTGATCGCGGCGGACGTTCTTAGCGCCGCCGGCAAGCGTGTGGTTGTCTACGAACGCATGCCGAGCGTGGCGCGCAAATTTCTAATGGCGGGTCGCGGCGGGTTGAACCTCACCCATTCGGAAAGCTACGAGCGCTTCCTCGCGCGCTATGGCGCCGCCAGCGAACGCCTGGCGCCAATTCTGAGCGCCTTCACGCCGCAAGGTTTGCGTGCGTGGGCCGATGAACGCGGCGCTGAGACATTTGTCGGCTCAAGCGGACGCGTGTTTCCCAAAGCGCTGAAGGCGTCGCCGCTCCTGCGCAATTGGCTCGGCCGCCTGCGTTCGCAGGGCGTGGGGATTCGCACGCGAACGACATGGCGCGGCTGGAGCGAAGATGGCGCGCTGCTCTTCGACAGCGGCGAACAGGTTCGGCCCGAAGCCACGCTCCTTGCGATGGGCGGCGCCAGTTGGCCGCGTTTGGGCTCGGATGGATCATGGCGCGAGATTTTAAGCGCACGCGGGGTAACCGTTTCACCGTTCGCGCCTGCCAATGTTGGCTTCAATGTCGCATGGAGCGAGCACCTGCGTACAAAGTTCGCGGGCGAGCCATTGAAGACGATCGCTTTGCGCCACGGCGCGCGCGAGGTGCGCGGCGAAGTGATGATCACGGCGTATGGCATCGAAGGCGGCGCGATCTATGCGCTCACCAGCGAACTCCGCGGTCAAACACCGCTCACAATCAGCATCGATTTAAGACCTGATCTCACTGCGGCCGATATCGCCGCGAAGCTCGCGCGTGCAAAGCGTAGCGACACCCTCTCGTCGACTCTACGCAAGGCGCTTGGCCTTTCACCGTTGGCGATCAGCCTGCTTTATGAAAATGGCGCGCCGCCGCGCGACACCGAGGCGCTCGCGGCACGGATCAAGGCCGTTCCGGTGGAGCTAAATTCTGCACGCGGGCTGGAGCGCGCCATCTCCAGCGCCGGCGGCGTAAGCTGGGATGCGGTTGATGAAAGCCTCCAACTTCGCGCCATCCCCGACACCTACGCCGCAGGCGAAATGCTCGATTGGGAAGCGCCGACCGGCGGCTACCTGCTTCAAGCGTGCTTTGCCACCGGCGTGTGGGCAGCGCGCGCTATTTTGCAGCGTTTATAGCCTTGTTCGCCGCGCAAGCCTTCCCCAGGACAGCGCCCCGCCCTTGCCGCGTGTAGGGCGCCCTGCTAGCTAGCCGCGCTCCCCTAAGGTCAGAAATGCCGCAAGCTTCCGCTCTCCTCAATGTGATGATCGCCGCCGCGCGCAAAGCTGCGCGCCCTATGTCGCGCGATTTCGGTGAAGTCGAGAACCTCCAAGTCTCACGCAAAGGCCCGAGCGATTTCGTCACCTCCGCAGACCTCAAGGCTGAGAAGACACTATTTGAAGAACTCTCTAAAGCGCGTCCGGGCTATTGCTTCGTGATGGAAGAGCGCGGCGTCGTCGAGGGCACCGATAAAACCAATCGTTGGATCGTCGACCCGCTCGACGGCACCACCAACTTCCTGCACGGCATCCCGCACTTCGCGATCTCCATCGCGCTCGAACGCGAGGGCGTGCTGGTAGCCGGCGTCATCTACAATCCGATCCGCGACGAACTCTTCTGGGCCGAACGCGGCCAAGGCGCCTACCTCAACGACCGGCGCCTGCGCGTTGCGGGCCGCACAGACATGCGCGACGCACTGTTTGCCTGCGGCACCCCCTTCCACGGCAAAGGCGACCACAAGAAAGCGCTGGGTGAAATCGAACGTGTGATCGCAAAGACGGCCGGTGTTCGCCGCTTCGGATCAGCCTCGCTCGACCTCGCTTACGTCGCCGCCGGCCGTTTCGATGGTTACTGGGAACGCGACCTCGGCATTTGGGACATCTCCGCCGGCGCCGTGCTTGTGCGTGAAGCGGGTGGAACCGTGAATGAACTCGATGGCGGCGATTTCATGCAGACCGGCGCTGTCGTAGCGGCAAATCAAACGCTCATCGCATCGCTGACGCAAACAGTTCGCGGCGGTTGATCCCGCGCCGACACTTCTAGAGAGTACGCTGTAACGAAAGCCCAGCTCCGCGCGGAGTATGGGTGGGAGGAACAGTGACGCAAACCTCGACGCGCGAGCGCAAGGTCTCCGCTTGGGAAATCGCGGCGTTCGCAGCGCCCGCCGCGCCGCTTCTGGCGCTTTCGTTGCCGACGATCATTTTTATTCCGCCCTACTTTGCCTCGCATCTCGGCATCCCGCTTTTTTGGGTATCGGCAATTTTCCTCGGCGTCCGCATCGCCGACATCATCATCGATCCAACCCTCGGCAACATTCAGGATCGCACGATCCATCCGTGGGGCCGGCGGCGCTTCTGGCTCACGGCCGCATGCCCACCCTTGATGATGCTGATCTGGATATTGTTCATCGGGCTTTGGCCGGGCGTGCCGATTGCCATCGCTGCGCTCACGGTCTTCCTCCTTTATAGCGCTTACGCCGCAATGATGATCGCGCATCTAGGTTGGGCGGGCGAACTGATGCCCACCTATCACGGACGCACGCACGTGCTCGGCGCTGTGCAATTCGCCAGCGCTATCGGCCAGGTGCTCATGCTCGTTATCGCCGGTATCGCTGCGCTCGCATTCGGTGACGATCGCGATGGCGCCAACGGCGCCGCCGTCATGGCTATGGGCTGGACCATGGTATTTCTGCTTCCGGTGACGACAGCGCTGGCAGTCGTGTTTGTACCAGAAGAAAAGCGTCCACCGCAGCATCATCTGACGCTGATCGAAACGATCAAAACTCTCATCGCGAGCCGTTCGGCCCAGCGCGTCCTGCTTCCCGATTTCTTGCTTGGCATCTCGCAAGGCGTCTCGGGCGGACTCTTCCTTTGGTATTTCCAATTCGTCCTTGGTTTCACCAATACGGCCCAGGCGCTCCTCGCACTCTATTTCGTCGCCGCACTCGTGGGCGTGCCGATCTGGTGGTTCGCCGCCCGGCGCTGGGGCAAACATCGCGCGCTGGCCGGTGCGTTTATTTACACAGCCGTGACGACAGCGATCCTTTTCGTCTTACCCGCAGGCGACATCTGGCTCGCCGCGCCCTTCATGTTTGTTGCCGGGCTGAGCAACGGCGGTGGTGTACTACTCACACGCACGATGATGGCCGACGTCGTCGATGAAGATGAACTGAACACAGGCGCGCGCCGCTCGGGCCTGTTCTTTGGCCTGCTGCTCACAACATCAAAAGCCGGCGCGGCGCTCGGCCCGATCACGTACGCAATCCTCGGGCTTGTCGGATTTGAATCTGTAAATGGCGCGAACAACACGCCAGAAGCGCTGATGACGCTATCGGCGCTCTTCATTTTTGTACCGATCGTGCTGTGCGTCCTCGCAGCTCTAACGCTGCGCAATTACCCGATCGACGAAAAGCGCCAAGCGGAGCTTCACGCCGCCATCGAAGCGCGCCATTCGGCGAACAGTGAAAACACCTTGGGACCGGTCACTAAATAGCGCTGCCAAAGACGGCCGGGCTCGCTCACCAAACGATGCAGCCATTCAAGGCCTATCGCCTGCATCCAGCGCGGTGCGCGCTCAGCGGCGCCGGAGAGAAAATCCAGCGCGGCGCCAACACAGAGGCCAACACCGCGCGCGTCCTCGTGCTGGGCGATGGCGTAAGCAATCATCTCTTGCTGAGGCGCACCCACGCAAATGAAGGTGAAGCGGGACGGCTGCGCGGCCGCGAACGCTGCAGCGCGCACGATGGCGCCCGGCTTGTGCTTCAAATTCATCGGCGGCTCATGCCAGCGCAGGTCGCGCAGATCATAGATGCGTTTCAGCTCTTCGATGCTGGCGCGATCGCCACCGATGATGGTTACCGGCTCGTACTTGTCGATCACTGTGTCAAACAAGTGCTCGGCAATGTCCGAACCTGGCGCAACTGGCAGATCGACATTGGCCGTGCGCGCGAGCCCCCTCAGCACGCGACTATCGTTGAGCAGCATCCACGCACGATCATAAAGCGCGCGCCGGCCCGGCTCTTTGGCGAGACCGACGACGTGATCGACGTTCGGCGTTGCAACATAGGCAAACGGCAAGCTCAAGCTGGCGCGCGCACAGATTGCATCAAGCGCCGCATCGAGACTCAAACCACTAAATTCAAGGTCCAAGAAATTAACTGTGTCCGTCGTGCGGACGCCTGCATCGAACGCCATTGCGATTAACCCAAACTCGGCCTTAACGCCGTTTGAGCGCCCTATGCAGAAAACGGGCCGGATGAATCGCGTCACGCGCGAGCTGACTTAACAGCCCAGGTTCATTACACATTTCGCTGGCGATAACTTCGCCAAGCAATGGCGCCAACGTGAGGCCGCGCGCACCTAAACCGCCGATAACGTAAACGCCGGAATGCGCCGGCGGCGCTTGGCTTGTGGTCACGGCGCGGCCATGCGCGAGATCCGCGTACTGCGCTAACCATGCCGGCGCATCCGGCAGGAGGCCTGCGATCGGCGCGCGATCGGGGGTCGTTGCGCGCTCAGACGCGCGCGAGTGCAAGCTCGCTTCATCGACATTGGCGGCGACATCGGGCGCGAGGTCGCGCAACGCCGATAAATTGCGAGCTCGTGCATCGGCTGGCGGCGCTGGTGTCTTGTCGAAGGTGGCGCCGAAGAGCACGCCGCCATCAAAAGGCGCAACGTAGCTGCCGTGGGTGAGCGCGTGGGTTGGCGGCGCCCCCTCTCCCCACTCGATCTGTCCGCTTGAAAGCGCGATAGGCAAAAAGGCTGCGGGCTCGAACTGTGTCAGAGCCGCGCCGCAGGCGAGCACAACAGCATCCGCCTTCAGCAGAGCGCGTCCATCCAACGCGCGAACGATCCAGCCCTCGCCCTCTCGGTCGAGGCGTTGCACTGGAGATTCCGTGATCAGTGTCGCGCCTTCGAGCATACGCTTGATGGCCGCTTGCGGACGCACCATACCGGCGCGCGCGTGCAACGCAGCGCCGCTTGGCAAACGTGAAAACCAATCAGCCGGCAGCGGCGGATCATCCAGCAGATCCGCGAGCGCGTCCTCGCCGCCATCGCGAGCGCGCTGCTCTACGCCACAGGCCTCAAGCACACCCATGGCTTCGTACGCAGCGACTGCATGAAGGTAGGAGGCGAGATAGACTTCGCTGAGGGCTCCGGCGCGATCGAGCCGCGGCATCACAAGGCCGGCGGGGTTGCCGCTGGCGCCCGCGCCAAGGCCGCGCGCTGCTTCGAGCACGACAACCTCAATCCCGCGGCGGGTGAGCGCCTGCGCGACGCTGGCGCCCGCTATGCCGGCGCCTAGGACGGCCACGCGCTTTGGATTGATGGCCACGAAGGGGTAGATGCCGCGCGGTTGCGGAAGAGCCTCCACCGGCCATGTCGCCTCTAGGCGCTCCCGCTTCTTGGCAAACCCCGGCTTCTTCTCGGCCGTGAAGCCAACTGCTTCCAGACCACGCCGAACATCGCCAGCCACCGTGAAGGTCGCGGCGCGCGCGCCAGGGGCGCTTAGGCGGGCGATGTGCTCGAACAGCGCCGGCGACCACATCCCAGGGTTGCGCGCGGGGGCAAAACCATCGAGGAACCAGGCGTCGAACGCACCCGTAAGGCCGCCCAAGACGGTTTCAGCATCGCCCGTCAACAGCGTCAGCGAGAGGCCATCTTCAGGGAACCAGAGGCGTTGCGGCGCGTAAGCGCGTACCGGCCAGCGCGCTAGAAGCTGCTCGGCGAGTTCAGAAACGCCTGGAAATGCTCGCAAAACTCTGGCGGCGTCATCCCTTGCTAGAGGGAATGACTCGATGCTGGAGATATGCAATTGCGCATGAGGTAATCGTGTCTTTTTCCAGGCGCGCCAGAGCGCCAAAATGTTCAAACCCGTGCCGAAACCAAGCTCGCACAGGGCGAAACGATCCCTATTTTGCCAGCGTTCCGGCAATCCGGTTCCTGCCAGGAACACAGCATCGGCCTCCGCGAGCCCTCCGTCCTTGGAAAAGTAAATATCATCGAATGCAGTCGCCCTGAGCGAGGTGAAATCTTCGCTCCATTGCAGCTCGGGTGCAGGCGGCAGACGCGGCATTTGGTGACCCTAAACGCAAACGAGCCGCCCTTTCGGGCGGCTCGTCGCGAAAACTACGTGTGAACGTAGATTACGGCGTGGTGGTCGCCGGAGCTTCCGTGGTCGTCGCAGCAGCGTCGGCCGGAGCTTCGGTCGTCGCAGCAGCTTCAGCCGGAGCTTCGGTCGTGGTTTCTTCAACCGCAGCCGGCTCTTCCGTCGTCGCCGTCGTTTGGCCGCAGGCCGCGACGCCGAAGGCGAGAACGGCAGCGGCAGCAGCCGCCATGCCCAACTTGAACTTCGTCATAGGTTCTACCCCTCGTCTCAGCGCCAGGGTCTACCCCCAACGCAAGGAGGCGACTCCATGCCAAGGATTAACCGCATTGGCAAGCGGTGAGGCGCGACAGGCCCATGCATATCTGCATAGCTCACTGTGGCGAAGTCAGGCCTAGCACTAGCCTTCAGCGGCTGTTGCCAGTGCTTCTTCAAGCTGCGCGAAGCTCGGTTGCATTGAACTCGGCACCGAACCGCGTCCAATTTCAACTGAAACCTGGGCCGCGTTGCCGTGCAAGTGCGCCACGAGCACATCGCGGATGATTTTGTAGAACTGCGCATCGTGCTCGATGACGGAGTTCAAGCGCGACGCCATCGGACCAACGATACCGTAGGCGAGGAACACGCCGAGGAACGTGCCAACGAGCGCCTTACCGATCATGAGGCCGAGAACTTCCGGCGGCTCATTGATAGCGCCCATCGTTTTCACGATGCCCAACACGGCCGCGACGATGCCGAGCGCCGGCAAGCCGTCGGCCATGCCCTGCAACGCGTGCGCAGGATGCAGCGCTTCGTGGTGGTGCTTTTCAATCTGCTTTTCCATGGCGTCTTCGACCTGGTGAGGATCGTCGAGGTTCATGGTCATCATGCGAAGCGTGTCGCAGATGAAATCGACCACGAAGTGGTCTTTGCAAAGCTTGGGGTACTTTTGGAAAATCGGGCTCTCATTGGGCTTTTCGATGTGCGCTTCGAGCGCGACGACACCCTTTGTCTTCATCAGCTTCGTCAGCTGGAAGAGCAGAGCCAGAAGGTCTGAGTAATCTTTCTTATTCCACTTCGGGCCGGACATCACCATGCCGAAGCCGCCCATCACGCCTTTGAGGCCGTGCATGTCATTGGAGATGATCATGGCGCCGACGGCGCTGCCGAAGATCATCATGAATTCCATCGGCGCAGCTTCGATGATGACTTCAAAGTGGCCGCCCGCGAGCATAAAGCCCCCGAACACCATGCCGAACACAACGACGAGGCCGATAATTGGAAACATGTTAGCGCGCGTTTACCTAGAAGGCATTCTGCCAACTGGCTTTATGCACCCTCGCGCTTAACGCGCCGTTTCGCCGTTAGCCTTTCTGCGGTGTTTGCCAGTTTCCTTTTCGTCAACACCTTGGCCGCCGCTGCCGTTTAGGCGTAGCAAGAGCCGCTGACATGGCGGATTCCCCAGCTCCAGACCCGTTTGCCGCGCCTCCAGCTGCGGAAACCGCACCCATCGGTCGCAACCGGCAGTTTCGCCTCCTCTGGACCTGCATGCTGGTGATCGGCGCGGGCAATTCGATGTTGCTTGCGGTCGCACCGCCTTTGGTGCGCGAACTTAATCTTGGAGACTCGAGCGTCGGCTGGATCTTCTCCCTCTCTGCTTTGCTCTGGGTGCTTGCGAGCCCCTACTGGGGCCGGCTTTCAGATAATGTGGGGCGCAAGCCGACGATCGCGCTCGGCTTGTTCGCGTATGCGATCTCGATGGCCTCGTTCGGAACGGCCGTGATGCTCGGGCAATCGGGCGCTCTCACCGGCTTTGCGCTCTTCATTTCTTTGGTCTTGGCGCGCTCAATCTTCGGCGCGTTTGGCTCAGCCTCCTCACCTTCCGCGCAAGCCTACATCGCGGACCGCACGACAGCGTTCGAGCGCACCGCGCAATTGGCGGGATTGAGTTCAGCGTTCGCGGTAGGGCAAGCGGTGGGGCCTGGTGTTTGCGCCTGGTTGGCGGCGCGCTTTGGAACTGTGTTTCCGATCTGGCTGGTCGGCCTGTTAGCGCTCTGCGCGTCGCTCGCGATTTTGTTCTTCTTGCCTGAGCGCACGGCGCCGCATTCAAAACGCCAGCGCGCAAGCATTGGGCAATCCCTCGCCTTGATAACCGATCGGCGGCTTTCTGGGTATTTGATCTACGGCTTTGCACTGTCGATCGTCGCAGGTGTGACGGTGCAGGTGTTCGGCTTGTTCACGATGGACCGGCTTGGCGTTTCGGGCGCAGCTGGCACGCAACTTATTTCTTACGGCTTCATGGCCAATGCGATGGCGCTGCTGTTCACACAGCTCGTTATTCTGCCGCGACTGAAAATTGGGCCGCGATCGCTCATGATTTGGGGCGCGGCGATTTCCGGCGCGTCTGTGATGATGCAGATCTTCGCGGCGAATTTTGAAGTGTTGCTTGCCGCCCAAGCCTTATTGGGACTTGGCGCCGGCTTGGCCCGGCCGGGTTTCACCGGCGGCGCGTCAGTTGCGGTGGACCCGCACGAGCAAGGTGCGGCGGCCGGCTTGGTCGTTGCCGTGAACGGTGCGGGCTTCATCTTCTCGCCACTGCTCGGCGGCGTTGTCTACGAACACTTCGGCATGAACGCGCCGCTGGCGATCGTCGCGGCGGTGCTCGCCTTTATGTGTACGTTCGCGGCGATGAGCCGGCGACTGCGCGACGCCGTCGCGCCGCCGCCACCGCCAAGCGAAACGCCGCCAGCTTAGCGTCCAGCGGCGCGTGCACGCTCCAGCACAACGTCCGTCGCGCGGCCGCGAACTTCCATACCCTGTGCACGCTCGAACGCGCGGATCGCGTCACGCGTCCGCGAACCGATAACACCATCGGCAGCGCCAGCATGATAGCCTTGGCGGTTCAGCAGACGCTGCAACTCGCGAATGCCATTGCGCTGCAGGCCGCGCGGCACGCGTGGCTCAGGATCGCTGATGCCTGCACTTGAGCGCACACGGGTCAACAATGCCGCTGTTGGAAACCCATCAGCGGGCAAGCTCTGAGCGGCCTGGTAGTTGCGAACTGCGCGACGCGTGCCCGAGCCAAACAGGCCGTCCGGCGTGCCGGAATCGTACCCCAAGCCATTGAGCAAGGTTTGCAGTTCGAGGATTTGTTCGCGATTGAGCGCGCCCGCAGCGCGCGGCCAATCGGACACCAAGCCACTACGTCCATCGAAGGCGCGCGCCAGCAAAGCCACCACCAGTGCGTAGCGATCCGAATTGTTGTAGCGCCGTATCACACCGAAATTGTGATAGAGCATCAGCGCCGGACCGTTCGCGCCTGCTGGCAAGAAGAGTTGCGCCTGCAGACCCCACTCCGCGCCCGGCCAAGCAACGTCGTCGATGCGGCGCACGCCGCGCTCGTTCCAATCTGCAATGGTGCGCATGGTGCCGTCGGCGAGCGCGTAGTCGAAATTGTCCGGCAGGCGCACTTCTTCAAACACCGGCTCGCCACGACGCCAGCCACGATCTTGCAGGTAGTTGCCAATCGAAGCGGCGACGTCGCCGCGATTGTTCCAGATGTCACGATGGCCATCGCCATCCCAATCGACGGCGGTGGTGAGATAGACATCGGGCATGAATTGCGGCTGGCCGAGCGCGCCGGCCCATGAAGAGCGCAACTGGCCTTGGCTCGCGAGATCGCGCTCGACCATTTCGGCGAGCGCCATCAGGTAGCCTTCGAATTGCTCGCGGCGGCGCCCTTCGTAAGCGAGCGTCGCGAGCGCCGTCTGCGCATCCCAATTGAGCGCGGCCTCACCGTAATTGCTCTCCAGCCCCCAGATCCCAAGGATGATGCCGGTGGGCACGCCGTAGCGTTGCTCAACGGCATCGAGGGTGCCGGCGATCTCGTTCTTCAGGGCGCGGCCCGAACTGATGCGGTTCTCGGTGACGCGGTTGGTCACGTAATCCCAGACCGGGCTCACGAATTCGGGCTGGCGCTGGTCCAGCTCAATGACGCGATCATCCGGCGTGATCCCGGCCAGCAACCGGCCGAGAACGGCGGGGTCCCGCCCCCGCAAAACCGCCCGGCGCGCGAATTCGTCGCGCCATTCGTCGAAAGCCCGGTTCCCGGTGGGCTGAAAGCTGGGTGGCTGGGGGGCCGGCTGGGCGCCAACCGTGGACGGCCCGCAGGCAATCGCCAGCGAAATCGCCGCCGCAAGTATAAAAGCTCGCGCCATCTGGTACCCCTTCGTCATCAGCCCTCAACGCCCTTAGGGTGCGTCGGGGGCCGTATCAACGTCCCCACATTGACTTACGCAGGAGGCCCCCTTAGAAGCCCCGCTTCCTTTTCGCCCCGGAAATTCGGCCATGAAAGTCAAGTCGTCGCTCAAGTCACTCAAAGCTCGCCACCGGGCTTGCAGAGTCGTGCGCCGCAAGGGCCGGATCTACGTGATCAACAAAGTTGATCCCCGGTATAAGGCGAAGCAGGGCTGAATTAGGCCCCAATTGAAGCTCACAGGCGCCCGCGAAGCCCTCGCGGGCGTTGTGAATTTCAGGTAAGATGAATTCGATTCATCTCGTCATGCGCAATTTCTTATTCGCAGTCGCAGCCGCCCTGACGCTTGCCGCGTGCAACGCTGGCTCGTCCGCACCGACGCGCGCCGATCCCGAACTCGACGCCCTGTTCTCTCAGTTGGAGCAAGCCGAGGACGCCCAGACCGCAACCCCGATCGAGCAAGCCATCTGGGCGCGTTGGGCCGACAGCGGCTCGCCAACCGTCAACATTCTGCTCGAACGCGCGAACGCGGCCGAAAGCGCCGGCGACGCCGAACTGGCGGAGCGTTTCCTCGATCAAGCGTCGGATCTCGCGCCAGATTACGCAGAGACCTGGAACCGGCGCGCCAATCTCTATTACTCAACCGACGACTATCCCGGCGCGATCGCGGCGATTCAAGAAACACTGAAGCGCGAGCCACGCCACTTCGGCGCACTCGCCGGCCTTGGACTCATCTACGAAGAACTGGGCCAGCAGCGCGCAGCCCTCGAAGCCTTCCGCGCAGCGTTGGTGATTCACCCCCATTACGAGGTCGCGCTGCAAGGCGTTCGCCGCCTCGAGCCACGCGTCGACGGCCGCGACGCATGATCCTGTGGCTGGCTGCGATCGCCGCCGCGATCGCACTGAGCGGCTACGTGTTGGCGTCACATTCACGCGCGTACGTCCGGCGCACTGTTGCGCGCTTTGCGCCCACTGGCCGTTTTATCGACGCTGACGGCGTGCGTTTGCATGTCCGCGAGGCCGGCCCACAAGGCGCACCGCGGATGCTTCTGATCCATGGCGCGAGTTCGAATCTGCTCGAACTTTGGGGGCCGTTGGCGGATGAGTTCTCACCTCTGCATCACGTCATTGCCTACGATCGCCCCGGCATGGGCCATTCCGAGCGCGCCCGCCGCGACGCCCACACCATGGCCTCGCAAGCGAAGGCGGCGGCGCGGGTGCTGGAGCAAACTGGCGATGGGCCGGCGATCATCGTGGCCCATTCGCTCGGCGCGGGCGTTGCGCTGCGCCTTGCGCTCGATCATCCGCGTTTGGTCAGTGGCCTCGTGCTCGTTGCGCCGGCATGCAATCCCTATCCTTGGAAACCTGCATGGTGGGCGCGCCTTTCAACCAAGCCGATCATCGGCGAACTTTTCTGCAACCTCATCATTCCGTGGCTCGGGCCGCCGATGATCCCGCAGAGCGTCGCCAACAACTTTTGGCCAGCGCCTGTGCCGGTGAACTATCTTGAGCAAGCCGGGGTGCCACTGATCTTTTGCCCGCGCGCATTTCGCGCCAGCGCATTTGATGTTGTCGCCTCGAATGTCGAGTTCGGCGCCCAGCAGCCGCGCTACGGCGAGTTATTCACACCGGCGGTCATTCTCACGGCGGAGAAGGACAAGATCGTCTCGCCCAAGCGCCACGCACGCGCGCTGGCTGTGGATATGCCGGCGGCGGAACTCGTGATCGCCCCCGAAACCGGACATATGCCGCACCGCCTGAGGACAGATCTGGTCATCGCCGCGATTCGCCGTGTCAACGAGATGACGTCAACGCGAACGACGGACTAGCCTCTGGTAACGATTCGATTCTCGAAACGAACAGGTGGGCTATGGCGGACTTTGGTGGGACCGATACGGTCGTTGCGACACAATCTCTGACGCAAACGGCGCAAGAAAAGCTGCGCCAACTCGTGGCGCGCATCGAGCGTCTCGAGGAAGAGAAAAAGTCGATCGGCGACGACATCAAGGAAAGCTACGCCGAAGCCAAGGCCGTGGGCTTTGACAGCAAAGTGCTTCGCCAAGTGATCCGTATCCGTAAGCAGGACCGCCAAGAGCGCGAAGAGCAAGAGCAAATTCGCGAACTCTATCTGCACGCACTGGGCGAAATCTAAGCCCCGATTTTGCGTTAAGGCGCCCGCACGCCTAAGCTTGCGGGCATGGCCCGTGAGGTCGACCCCAAGCAGACGCGCAAGGCGCTGCGGATCATCCGCAAGCTCGCCGCCAAAAGCGCTGCGCCGGAGGCGATCGATCCCGAGACCGGCGAAGTGAAGCCCGGCGAAGGCGCTGTCGATTACTCGCAGTGGGAAACGGCATTTCTTACCGAAGTCGACAAGCGGCTGGAGAAATACGGCTCTGCCTTCAACGATCTCAGCAAGGGCCGCAAAGACGAAGCCCTCTCCTCGCTTCAGACCGTGAAGCTGAAAGAGATCGCCGCGAAAGCGCGCGGCAAGAAGCGCAAAGGCATGACGACGAAGAAGCCGCTCGGTTGGAAGAACCGGCCGCAACGCCCCGCGCGGGACGAGAGTTAGAGGCCGATGGCTGCGCGAATAACCGGCGACAGCCAGAAGATGCCAAACGCAACGTTCGCGAGCGCGCAGAGCAAGAGCAGCACGCCGAACGGCTGCTTTTTGGTTTTATGACGAAAGAGTTGTTGACCCAGCAAAGCGCCGAGAGCGCCGCCGAAGAACGCCAGCATAAGCAAGGTGCGTTCGGGGATCCGGCGCTGCTGGGTTTCGGCGCGGCGCTTATCCCATCCGAATGCGAAGAAGGCGATGACGTTGATGCCCGCCAAAGAGAGGAGCATCAACGTCATCGACTAATTCCTTAATTTTCGCCGACGGCCTTTTCTTCGAGGCCGTATTCGCGAAGCTTGCGATAAAGCGTTGAGCGGCCGATGCCGAGACGGCGAGCAACTTCCGACATATGACCGGCATAGTGGTCAATCGCGAGTTCGATCAAGTCACGTTCGATCTGCTCGAGCTGGCGCAGGTGGCCTTCGCCGTCGAACACAGCCACGGGACGTGCGGCGGCGTCTTCAGCGGCTTCCACCACCGAGGCGAACGCGACGTGCGCTGCAGTGACGTGATGATCGTTGGCCGGCGCCGGCACTTCAATCGGCAGCGTATCGTTCGCGGCCATCAAAGGCTTCAAGCCAGAGATTTGCGGGAAGTCTTCAGGCTCCAGCGTGTCGCCTTCGCACAGAATGACCGCGCGGAACACTGAGTTCTCAAGTTGGCGGACATTGCCCGGCCAATCGAAGCCCATGAGCATCTGCATCGTCGCGGCGGAAACGCCGCGAACGTTGCGGCCCTCTTCTGCGTTGAAGCGCGCGACAAAGCGCTGAACCAGCGACGGCAGATCTTCTTTGCGATCGCGCAGCGGCGGCGCTTCAATGGGGAAGACATTGAGGCGATAGTAGAGATCTTCGCGGAAGGCGTTATCGGCAACGAGTTTCGCCAAATCCTTGTTGGTCGCGCTGATGATGCGAACGTCGACCTTCACCGGGCGCTTGCCGCCAACCGGATCGACTTCGCCTTCTTGCAGCACGCGCAGCAGTTTCACCTGCATGTCGAGCGGCAGTTCGCCAACTTCGTCGAGGAACAGCGTGCCGCCGTGCGCTTCAACGAATTTGCCGGCGTGGTTATCCGTCGCGCCGGTGAAGCTGCCCTTCACGTGGCCGAACAGAATGGACTCAACCAGGTTTTCCGGGATCGCGCCGCAGTTCACGGTCACGAACGGACGGCCGGCGCGCTCTGAAGCGCCCTGGATCGCACGCGCCAGCAATTCCTTGCCGACGCCGCTTTCACCGGTGATCAGCACCGGGATGTTCGAGGCTGCCGCACGCTTGCCCATGCGAACGACCGGCGCCATCACCGGCGCGTTGGCGACCATATCGTCAAACGAAAGATGACCGGCGACGCGCTTCTTCATGCGCACTACTTCGGTCTTCAGGTTCGACATTTCGAGCGCATTACGGATCGAAACCATGATCCGCTCGGGCGACGCCGGCTTCACGAAGAAATCGCTCGCGCCGGCTTGCATGGCCTGCACAACCGTATCGATGCCGCCCGAGGCAGTCAGAACGATGCACGGCAGATCGCCGCGGCGCATGCGAATTTCTTTCAAGGCTTCTTGGCCCGTCATGCCCGGCATGACGAGATCCAATAGCACGATGTCGATATCAGCGTGCTTATCGACGGCCTCGACCGCTTGGGCGCCGTTCTCTGCCGCTCGTGTCAGGAAACCATTGCGCTCTACAGCCGCCTGCAACAGACGGCGCTGCGCCGGATCGTCATCGACGATCAGGATCGTCTTTCCCATGTACCACCACCAACTTATTGCCGCGTTTCTCTGACGGAAACGCTGGTCACGAGCCGACAGTACGGAAAGGAAGTTCAGGTCGCGTTAAAATGGCACACCGAAACGCGATTATCGTAAGGCCTCATAGGCATTAGATAAACGAGCTGTTCACCATGCCTGGATGCGATGACCGACGCTAAAGACCCAGAACGCAATCGCATCACGGCGCGCATCGGGCGCGTTGCAAGTGTTGGCGCGAACATCTCCGGCGCTGTCGGCGCGCGGATGATGGGTGCGGATCAACACGCTTTAGCGCGCGCTTTGCGCCAGGCCCTGGGTCGCTCCAAGGGCCCATTGATGAAGGTAGCACAGCTGCTTTCAACAATTCCTGACCTCCTGCCCCAAGCGTACGCGGAAGAGTTCCGCAAACTTCAAGCGCACGCGCCGCCGATGGGTTGGCCGTTCGTGCAACGGCGCATGCGTGCGGAACTTGGCGAGGACTGGGAAACCAAGTTTGGGTCGTTTGAGCGTGAAGCCGCCGCCGCCGCCTCGCTCGGCCAAGTACATCGCGCGACCTCGCATGACGGACGCGCGCTTGCCTGCAAGCTTCAATATCCGGACATGGCGAGCGCCGTCGAAGCTGATCTCGGTCAGCTCAAGACGCTGCTCGGGCTTTTCAAGAGCATGGATGGCTCGATCGATTCATCCGAGGCGGTGCTGGAAGTTGGCGAACGCTTGCGCGAGGAGCTCGATTACGGACGCGAGCTGAAGCACATGCTCTTGTTCGCGCAGATCCTCGCGGATGAGGAGCGCATCAAAACCCCGGAGCCGGTCGAGACGCTTTCCAGCAAGCGTTTGCTAACCATGACCTGGCTCGAAGGTCGCGGGCTGATGCACTGGCTCGACGAACCCCAAGAAACCCGCAACCGCATCGCCGAGCTTCTGTTCAAGGCGTGGTGGGGACCGATGACGCATTACGGCGTCATCCACGGCGATCCGCACCTCGGCAATTATGCGCTCACCGACAATGCCGAGCGTTTGCACTTGCTCGATTTCGGCTGCGTTCGCGTCTTCCCTGCCCGCTTCCTTGAAGGCGTCGTCGGTTTGTGGCGCGGGCTCAAAGCCGAAGACATGGCGCAAGTCGCGCACTCGTATGAGATTTGGGGCTTCAAGAACCTCAACAAGGATCTCATCGACGCACTGACCATGTGGGCGCGCTTTATCTATGGCCCGCTTTTGGAAGATCGCGTGCGCACGATCGCGGACGATGTGCCGCCGGCTGAGTACGGACGTCGCGAAGCGATGCAAGTGCGCAAGCGGCTAAAGACGCTTGGCCCCGTCCTGATCCCGCGCGAGTTCGTGTTCATGGATCGCGCCGCAATTGGACTGGGCGCAGCGTTCCTGCACCTTCGCGCGGAACTCAACTTCGCCGCCATGTTCGCCGAGAGCGTTGAGGGCTTCTCTCCTGAAGCGCTGGCGGAGCGCCAAGCGAAAGCCCTCACCGCCGTTGGACTTTAGCCCATAAGTTGATTTAGGCCGAGAAAGCCGATGATCATGCAGATCGAGGCGGCCTCACCCGAGAGACGATAAGCGGCGCCCTGCGTTCCGCTCCAGCACGACGCCAGCAGCACGATCGAGCCCATCGTCGCCGCCGGCGCGATCCAAAATTGCGGCGCTGACATCGGAAAGATCACAGCCATCGCCGGCCAAGCCAGCAGAGACAGCGTCACCATCGCCGCGGCGAGCGAGCACCCAATCGCGCGCCGGTCTAGCGCATCGCGAAAGGTCGCGACGGCGAGGTAAGCTGCAATGATGAAGAGCGGCGACGCAACGAGCAGCGGCCACATACCAGTCCGGCCCATGGCCATCGCCGCACCGAAACCTGTCGCGATGCCAATAGCTGCGCCGCCAAAGAGAACAGCGAAGCGCTCGTCACGGCGGAACGAGACCGGCGCAACGGCCGCATCAGAACTCAGTGAAGCATCGCAAGCCATGACATCTGCCCGTTTCGGTCCCATCCGATGAGGCGAAAACGTGGCGCATCGCACCTTGTTCCTAGCGGCGGAGAAAATCAGTCGCTTGCCTTGCGTGCCAGCGTCGCAGTGTGCGTTATGGATCACACGGAGGGAGCGCAGCGGAAATGGAAGACAAGTACGCACTGATCACGACCCTGGTGGCCGCGATCGTGCTGGCGTTTGTCTTAGGTTTCGTCGCCTCGCGCCTGCGGCTCTCGCCTATCGTCGGCTATCTGCTCGCAGGCCTTGCGGTTGGTCCGTACACGCCCGGTTTCACCGGCAACACCGAATTGGCGCTGCAGCTTTCCGAGATCGGTGTGATCTTGCTGATGTTTGGGGTCGGGCTGAAGATCTCGATCGACGATATCTGGTCGGTCCGCGGGATCGCCGTGCCTGGCTCGCTCGTGCACACGCTAGCGGCAGGCGCCGTGGGTTACGTGACCGGGCTGCTCCTCGGCATGTCCGGCGTCGAGAGCTTCGTTCTGGGGGCATCGCTTTCGATCGCGAGCACAATCGTTTTCCTGCGCGCCATGGAGGACAAGCGCGCGCTCAAAACCGAGGAAGGACGGATCGGCATTTCCTGGCTGCTGATCGAGGATGTGCTGATCGTGCTCGCCATCGTCGTGCTGCCCGCCATCGTTTCAGCCATGGCGGCAGAGCAAGCCAACGTTTCCATCGGCCCGCTTGTGATCGCGCTCGCCATCACCTTCGCGAAGATTGCTGGATTCATCGCGCTTATGCTGGTGATCGGCGGACGCTTCTTCCCGTGGCTTATCGTGCAGATCGCGCACGCCAAATCTCGCGAGCTGCTTTCGCTTGGGACGCTCTCGCTGGCGCTCGGCGTTGCCTGGGCCGCCTATTTCTGGTTCGGGGCAAGCTTTGCGCTCGGCGCATTCCTCGGCGGGCTCGCGCTCAATGGCTCGCGGTTCTCGCACAAAGTTGCCGAAGACTCGCTGCCGCTTCGCGACACGTTCGCGGTGTTGTTCTTCGTTGCCGTTGGCATGTTGTTCGATCCGTTTGTGGTGATCCGTGAACCGTGGAGCGTGGCCGCGATTGTCGCTGTGGTCATCGTGGGCAAGGCGCTGCTGGCCTTCGTGCTGATGCGGATGATGAAACAACCACCGCAGGCCAGCGCACTGGTGGCGCTTGGGCTCGCCCAGATCGGCGAGTTCTCGTTCGTGCTGGCGGGACTAGGACTTCAGCTCGAAGTCATGGCGCAAGAGACTTACAATCTCATTCTCGCCGCCGCACTGATCTCCATCGCGGTCAACCCGTTCTTGCTGCGGCTAGTGCCAGATTCCGAACCCTTAAAAGCAAAGACGCAAGCAGCGCCCGCCAGCGAAAGCGCACACTGATCAGCGAAGAGCCTTGCGAATCACGAGCTTTAGTGCGGACCAGACCTCATCCACCGCGCAGACCTTCACATCCACGTAGCCCATCGGCAGAGCTACTTTACGGATGGTGTCTTCGGTGATGTCAGTCTCGACCTTGGCGGCCTTCTTCGGCCACGACACCCACACCATCCCATCCGGAGCGAGTTTGGTTCGAAGGCTCTCAAGCTCTGCCTCAAGCTTGGCGGCGCTGGTGTGAAAGATGTGCGCGGCGGCCAGCGCCTTGGTTGGGCGCGCGAGGTAGCAAGGCCCCGCCTCTTTATCGATCACCTTCTTCACCGAGGCCGGCATGCCGGACGCCCATAACGGCTCGCCTGGTTTAAACCCGAGCTTCTTCGCCAGCGGCGTCCCGGAATAGCCAGCCTGCGCCATCAGCTTTCTCCCTTCTCTTTGCGCTCCTGAAGGATCGCTAACAGGCGCTGTTCTTCCTCGTCCGGATCTTGGTGGGCGCCAGGGATCGGAGCGCACCCACGCTTTGGCGACGCTGGCGCTCAAGGCGAGTATCGCACTCTCTTAAATGATTACGCTGAAGCACCGCGATCCAGCCAATCAGCAGGAAGCCAAGAAAAGACCAGAAGATCATTCGCCGGCTTTATCCTGCCGGAGGCGCGCCAGAAGTTGCGCCTCCTCGGCTTGGAGCCGGGCCCGCTCCCGCCGCTGGTCCGCCTCGGCCTCGACCTTCTTGCGTTCGCCCCGCGCCCAGCCAGCGACGCCAACCACGGCCAAACCGCCTAAAACGCCTACGAACAACCACGTCATGTTTGGCGTCCTAAGTAGAGTGCCCAAGGCTGGGAAGGCCCGATGGGGCCCTTGCTAGCCTAGCCTCTTTCCGCTATCAGCCCCGCTTCAATTTTATCCCCCAGGTGGGCGCGCGCAGGATTCCGGGTCATGAAAACCGAAGGCCATCCCGATTACCACATGATCACGGTCACGATGACCGATGGTTCGACCTTCCAAACCCGTTCGACCTACGGCGAAAGCGGCGCGACGCTGGCGCTCGATATCGATCCGAAATCGCACCCGGCCTGGACCGGCGGCAACCAAACCATGCTCGACCGCGGCGGCCGCGTTTCGCGCTTCAACGACAAATTCGGCGGCTTCATCAAGAAGAAATAAGGCCTCGCCTGACAGCCAAACGCAAAACGGCCTCCGATTGGAGGCCGTTTTTGCTTTTGGACTTATGCACAGGTCTCAAGCGATGCGCAGGAACGACCAGAGGGGCGAGCGCATTTTCTTTGGGAGGCCGCTGACGACCCCGCACCGCACGGCGGCCTCAGTATTAGCCCCCCCAAAGGAAAGCGGCCCGCCGCCCGGGCCGCTTTCGATTTTTAGCGGCCGAATGCCTGGTGGAGCATCGCGAGCTGGTCCGAGACCGCGTTTGCAGGCTCGTCCCTATCGCCATCGTACATGGTGCCGTCCAGGCGCCGGACACGTTCGAAGATCGCACCGCCACGGATAATGAGGCTCTTTAGAGCCTCAGGAAGCTCATCGCTGCCGGCGAAGCCGGTTGTCGGCTGCGTGTCGCGGGAGATCAGGCGATACTTCTCGCTTGAAGCCTCAACCATTTGGATCTCGCCATCGCGAACCGCGCGCTGAACCAATAACCATGACGCGACCTGCATCAGGCGCGTCGTGAGACGCATGCTTTCTCCGGCATAAGCGAGAGCTGCAGCGCGTGAGAGACGCTTGGAAGCAGCCCGGCCCGGGCCGTCCAAATAGGCGGCGGTTTCCTCAACGAGCGCCATGCCTTCCTTAAAGGTGCGCTCAAAAAGCTCCGACCGGGCGAAATCAATGGCCCGTTTAGCGTCGAAATTTGCCCTCTGAGGGGAAGTTTGGTTCGTATCGGTCATGAGGCCATGAAGGTCGCAAGGCGCGGGCCGTCATAATCGAAAGCCAGGCGCGATGGGTTAAGATGGCCGCGCGCCGAATACAGAATTCGCCGCCTCGCGTTGGGCGCGCTTTTTCGTGATCGCCGCCTCGCAAAGTGCGATCTCAGCTCTAAGCTTCTGAATACGAAATTCGAGTTCGTCGATCGAGGCGACCTCCAATTGCTGTTCCAGCGGAACCGCCTTCTTCGCCGGCGGTGCGAATGGATCGTCATCGATCATGGGCCTATCTCCTCTGAACGATTATAAACCTAAACGGACCTCATTTTAAGGGAGAGACGCGTGCTTAAACCGTCGACGATGCGCAGGGTCATGCATGGGCCCGATAAGCCGCTCTCCTTGGTCAGCGACGACGTGCCAAAGCCCGGCAATCATGAAATCCTGGTCCGCGTCGAAGCTGCGGGCGTAAACCGACCCGACCTGATGCAGCGCGCGGGGCTCTACCCGCCTCCGCCCGGAGCGCCAGTTACGCTCGGGCTGGAAGCAGCTGGTGAAGTGGTTGAGGTCGGCTCTGGCGTCACGCGCTGGCATGTCGGCGACAAGGTCACCGCACTCTTGGCCGGCGGTGGTTATGCGGAGTACGCGCTAGCGCACGAGGGCGCGGCGCTCCCGATCCCGGCCGGTCTTTCAATGATCGAAGCCGCAGCGCTGCCGGAAACGGTGATGACGGTGTGGGCGAACGTCTTCGAAAGCGCGGCTCTAAAGCCGAACGAAACGCTCCTCGTCCACGGCGGCGCGTCCGGCATCGGCACCACGGCCATTCAAATGGCGCGGGCCTTCGGCGCTCGAGTATTCGCGACTGCTGGCGATGCAGAGAAGGTAAAGCTCTGCGAAAAGCTCGGCGCTCATCGCGGCATCAATTACCGGACAGAGGATTTCGAAACGGTCGTGCGCGATTTGGGCGGCGCTGATGTCGTGCTCGACATGGTTGGCGGCCCGTACATTCAAAAAAACCTCGACGTCCTGAACGATCAAGGCCGCGTGGTCATGATCGCCTTCCTGCAGGGTCCAACGGCGCAGCTCAACTTGATGAGGTTGATGCTGAAGCGGCTTACGCTCACAGGATCAACGCTCCGTTCGCGCAGCGTTGAAGAAAAAGCGCGCATTGCGGCTCAAGTAGAACGCAACGTGTGGCCGTGGATCGCCGCAGGCCGCGTGCGGCCGGTCATCGACAGCACCTTCACGCTGAGCGAAGCCGAAGCCGCACATGCGCGCCTGCAAGCGGGATCGCATGCAGGAAAGATCATTCTCACCAACTAACCCCCGCATTCGCGGGGTTGAGGAAAGTGGCAAAGCACCGCCCCTTTCGCTAAACGCGAAGGAGGCGCTCGATGCCCAATCTGAACGGCAACAACCGCAACAATGTACTGAATGGAACGAACGGCAACGACACGATCGACGGCCGTGGCGGCAATGACCGCATCGATGGCGGCCTAGGCAATGACAACATGTTCGGCGGCGACGGCAACGACGTGCTCATCTCAAATGCGGGCAACGACCGCATGACGGGCGGAAGCGGCGCCGACACGTTCGTCATCGGGCCCCGCACGAGCGGGGTCATCACAATCACAGATTTTCAAAACGGCATCGATCTCATCGACTTGCGCGGGCTCGGTTTCGACGCAAACGGAGAATCGCCAGATTGGTATGGATTTTTGATCGCCGATGGCGCCAACACGATTTTGGATTTCTACGGCGTGCACGGCGAGAACTTCCAGATCGTGCTCCAAAACTTCGACTACACGAATATTGACATCACCGACTATATTCTTGGCGGCCCTTGAATTGGGCCCTTCACGGCTTTGCCTTCGGCGAGCGAACGTCTTTGCCTTTGCGAACCCGGTCCGCGCCGCCAAAGACATCCTCTTCCGGCACGGGACGATTGGCGTTCTTTGAACCGGTCGTGTTGGGCGTTTGGCCCGGCTTCACGCCGGACTTCGCGTTCTTTTCACTGCGCGGTTGCTGCGGCTCGGTCATAGGTCTCTCCTTTCGAAGAGAACAGCGGGCGCCAAACGTCAGTTCCGCCGCCGCCTATTCCGAAGCGTAACCAATCCAGCCAGGTCCACGGACGACTTGCCCGGGCGTTGCGCCAGTGTGCTCGCCATCGCGCAGAACTTGCGCGCCGTTGACGAACACGTCGCGGACTCCGGTTGAGTAGACGTGCGGATTTTCGAACGTTGAGTGATCGGCGATGGTTGCGGGATCGAAGACAACGACGTCGGCGAAGTAACCCACTTCCAGCGCGCCGCGTTCGCGGATGGCGATGGACTGCGCCGGCAACGTCGTCAGGCGACGGATCGCTTCTTCGAGCGGCATGACTTGGCGATCACGCACATAGCGACCAAGGAACCGCGCTACGTTGCCGTAACTGCGAGGGTGCGGATTGAATTGAAGAAATGCGCCTTCAGGGGCCATTGAGCCCGCGTCTGAGCCCAGCATCGTGTAGGGCCAGCGCAAATTGCGTTCGAGGTTCTCTTCACTCATCAGCACGTAAGCGGTATCGACACGCGAATTATCTTCGATGACAAGATCAATAATCGTATCTTCCGGGCTTGTGCCGCGCGCGGCGGCGACTTCGGCCAAAGTCTTGCCGGTGTAGCCACGCAGTTCAGGATTACGGAAGCCGATCAGGATGACGTCCTGAGGACCGCGCGTCAGACGCAGTAGGCTTTCCCAATTCGTGGCGGGCGCACGCATCTCGCGCAGAACGCGCGCGCGGATTGCCGGATCGCGCAGGCGCGCCACCCAGGCGTCGTGGCCGCCCTCCTGCACCCATGGCGGCATCGTCGCATCCAAGCCGGTGGCGCCTGCGAGGTAAGTGTAGACGTTGGCGGTGACATCGATGCCTTCGGCGCGCGCTGCATTGAGCCGCGCCAAGCCAGGCTCAGACAAATCCCAGTTCGCCTCACCCGCCGGCTTCATGTGATACATCTGCACGCGCGCACCGGTTGCACGGCCAATGGCGATCAGCTCATCGATGGCTTCAAGATAGCGATCGCCTTCGGAACGCATGTGCGAGATGTAGCCGCCGTTGAACTCCGCAGCGGCGGCGGTCAACGCGATCAATTCGTCGGTTTGAGCGTACGCGGCAGGCGCATAGATCAATGATGAGCCGACGCCGAGCGCGCCTTCGCGCATAGCCTGGCGCACGAGGTCCTGCATCTGCGCCAGTTCTTGCGCATTGGGCGCGCGATCGGCTTCGCCAAGCACGTGAATCCGCACAGTGGTGGCGCCAACATAACTGGCGATGTTCGGCGTAATGCCACGCTCGACCATGTGATCCATGTATTCGCCGAGCGTCGTCCAGGTCGGGTCAAACTGGATGTAGCTTTGCTGGCGGATCATCTCGGCGCGCATCGCCTCGTTGATCGGCCCCATAGTCCAGCCCTCACCCATGACTTCGAGCGTCACGCCTTGGCGAATGTCGCTTTGAGATAGACCATCCTCAAGCAAGGACTCCGTCGCCCAAGAGAGCATGTTGATGAAGCCGGGCGCCACCGCCATGCCATGCGCATCGATGCGCTGGCTAGCAGACGCGCCTGCCAAATTGCCTATAGCGGCAATCCGATCGCCTCGGATCGCTATGTCGGCGCCAACCGGCGCGCTACCGGAGCCGTCATAGACTGTGCCGTTGGCGATGATGACATCGTAACGCTCCGCGCTTTGGGTGGAGGCGCAAGCGCCAAGCGAAAGTGCGCCAGCAAGTGCAAGAAGTGTCCGGCGCAGCATCGCGTCCCCCAACAGCCAAGGGCAGCAGCTTGGTGGGTTTTGTCGACGACGTCACTTGTTTCCAGCGAGGACGCACCACTTTTTTGCGCAGCGGCGCGATAGCCAAGCGGACCCGGCTCGGGCCGGGCCCGCCGCTTCAGCCAGCCGGCGCGGGTGCTACGCTTTCGGCTGAGAAGTGCAGCGCCAAGTCAGGCACGAACGGCACACGCAGCGGCACCTCGTAGTTCGCAGTCGCAACCGCGACGGGCACACTGCCGCTATCATCAATAATGTAAGAGAAATCGACCACTGGCGAACCGATCGCTTCGAGCCGCTCGTTGAGCGAAGCCTCGATCTGCGCGCCCGTCACTTCTGGATCGATCATTGCGGCGCGCAACGTGCGCTCCAGCGACCACTGAACCGTCGCGCCTTCATAATACGCCATGCCAAGCGACAATATGCCGACGATGCAGGTGAAGAGCACGGGTGCGATCATGGCGAACTCAACCGCCGTCGCGCCCGAATGATCGCGTGCTAGCAATCGCTTAGCGAATGCGAATTGAGTCATCGGCGCTGTCCCCGTAATCCACTACGATGCCGCCTAAAGTCGCGTGCGCGCTCAAGCTGATATAGGCCTCCGGCACTGAGCCACCGCTGCACGGGCTATTGCAGGCATGGGCGAGACTCCCACAAAGACAAAAGCGCGTAGCCTCCACGCGCGCGTCTTCGGGCATTGCGGACCATGAGCGAACAATAATTTCACGCGCCACGGCAAGATCGCGTCCGCCGTTCAAAACATACTGGCCGCCAGAGCGCAGCGCCCCGTGCATGTCGGTGCGCTGGTAGGCAACCTGGCCCACTTCGGCGATGCCCAGCAAAGCAATCGCGAGAAGCGGCGAGATCAGCGCAAACTCGACGGCGCTAGCGCCGCGTCGATTGCGCGCGAACGAAACGAGCTTTGAAAGCCACATCATTCGACCAACCTCACTGATCCGGGCACCTCGATCGTATCGAGACCCGTGCCGGTGCAATCTGTGCCGAAGCCGGCATCGCCGCGGAGATCGATGGAGCGCGCCACAATGCGCAAGCAGCCATTGGCGCCGGAGAAGTTGCCGTTGTGGGTGACCTCTTGCGACGGGAAATAAAGTGCGCCGGTAAAATTTGAGGCGGCGGTGCCATTGAAAACGTTCTCGGCGTTGGCCTGATCGCGATCGCCGTACATCAGCACGCCGGCATAGACGCCAGTGGTCATCGCCGTCAGGTCGATCTCGGCGTTGCCGTTGAAGTGGACAGTAGCGCCGCCGGTCAGGAAGAACATGACGTTATGTCCGGTGACGCGCGCGCCGGCGTTAATACGAAATTCGCCCCCATCGATGACGTAGACGCCAGAATTCAAGGTGAAATCACCCGACAGATTGAGCCCACCGCAATAGACGCCCGGGTTCAAAGTCTTCGGCAAATGCGGGTTGCCGCCCGGAAGGCTTGCACATGGTCCGGATGTAGAGGGTTCGGCCAAGTTCGCATAAGGATCTTGGGCTTGGGGCATTTCCTCCATCGGCGCGGCGCACGAAGTGAGCGTGAGATCGGCGCTCACAGCCGTGCCGCCAGCAGAGACGATGCACGGCGCGGTCACATCAGCGCTGCCGGCGATGGTGATGGAATCGTCTGCGAGTGAGTTCGACATCACCACACAGCCACTGAACGTCGCCGTCGGGTTGCCGATGAAGATCACGGCGTCATTCGCCCATGTATCGAGCGCGAGGATGCAGGCTTGCTGCTCATTCTCATACGCCGCGACGGCGCGAACGCGCACGGTCACGGGCTCTTCAGTGAACAGTCCGGTGAAGAAGCGCTCCAGATTGCGCTCAAGCACAACTTCGACGGCATGGTCGTCTCTATGGCCGCCGACGGTTGGCGGCGTGTTCACCACGATTGTACCCGGCACATAGCCATTCTCAGCGGCTTCCTCGGTAGCTGCGCCGACGACATCCGTGCGCGTAGCGCCAGAACGGAGGACAACAGCGCCAGCATTCGCCGCGAGATCTGCGGCCGTCTGCAGGCGACGCTCTTCGAAAAACCAATAACCAACCTCAACGCCAAGGCCCGCGCTGCCGACAATCACCGGCAGCGAGAGCGCAAACGTCACCGCGGTCAAACCACGGCGGTCGGTCAAAAAGCGTGGCAGGCGAACCCGCATGGCGAACCTCAATCGAGGACAGGTTGCCGCAGGTTCCTTGCTAGGAAATTAGTAAGGTGGGTGAACAAAAGGTTTCCGTAAGGACCTTTCCTCGCTCCGAACTCGGCGCTATATCGACCTCAACTGACCTCGTCCGCGCCCGGATGCGTCAGCCCGTTGCACCAGTTGGCTAGCGCCTGGCGACGACGCCGGGCGCTTTTGCGTATCTGGAGCCTCCCCATGTCCTCGAACGTGCTGATGCCGAAGGCCACCGCCGTGTGGCTGATCGAAAACACTTCCCTCGCCTTCAGCCAGATCGCCGATTTCTGCGGCCTGCATCCACTCGAAGTGCAGGGCATCGCCAACGAAGACGTGGCCAAGGGCATTCGCGGCGTTGATCCAATCGCCGGAGGATTTCTGTCGCGCGAAGAGATCGCCAAGGGCGAAGCCAGCGAAACCTACAAGCTGCAGCCGCTTGAGCAAAAGCGCATCGACCTGCCGCAGGTAAAGAAGAAGGGCGCGCGCTACACGCCGATTGCCCGCCGCCAAGACCGCCCCGACGCCATCGCCTGGTTCCTAAAGAACCACCCGGAAGTGCCGGACTCCAAGGTCGTGAAGTTGATCGGCACCACCAAGGCGACGATCGAGCAAGTGCGCAGCCGTGCACACTGGAACTCAAGCCAGATCAAGCCGGTCGACCCGGTGACAATCGGCCTCTGCAGCCAGATCGAGCTCGACGCTGTCGTTGCGGAAGCCGCCGCTGCGAAGGCACGCGCCGATGCGCGCAACGCCAAGACGCAAGCAAAGACGTTGAAGTCGGCCCAGGAAACCGTGCCTGCGGAAACATACGAGCAAGAGCCGGCTTCGAGCGAGGAGACTTAAGCAGCTAAGGATTTAGCCGTGCGCAGCGAGAAATCGCGCACGCGGCTTTATTTTAGCGCCGCCAAACTTGGCGCAGACGTGCATCACGGCCGCAGCCGGTGCGATACGCCGCATAGTGCGCCGGATTTCGGCGGGCGTAGTCGCGGTGATATTCCTCCGCTTCTGTGAAGGGGCCCAGCGACAGGATCGGCGTGATCACTTCGCCATTCACGTTTCCACTCGCGACGACCGCAGCTTTGCTCGCCTCAGCATCAGCGCGCTGATCAGGTGTTACGAAAATGGCTGGCCTGTAGCTTGAGCCTCGATCACAAAATTGGCCGCCGTCGTCGGTTGGGTCGGTCAGGCGCCAATAGCGATCCACCAACTGGCGATAGGTGATGACGTTCGGATCAAAGCGCACGCGAACGGCTTCGAAGTGTCCAGGGTGGTTTTCGTAGGTTGGGTTGGCGTTTCGCCCGCCGGTGTAGCCGCTCATTACCGAACTTACGCCCGGCAGCGCACCCATGTCGTGCTCCATGCACCAAAAGCAGCCGCCGGCGAACACCGCCTCTTGCTGGCCTGCGGGCAAAGGCGCTTGGCGCGGTTGCTGGGCCGATGAGGGCTCAGCTGAGCAGGCGGCGGCGACAAACAGGAAGAGGCTGGCAAGGAGTGAGCGGATCATGCTGACTATACGAAGGAGAACGCGCGGTGGTTTCAAGCAACCAGCGCTCGACTTCAGCCGTATAAGCCTCGAACCCGGAGCTTAAGCGCCATGAAATTCATCCCTGCCCTGCTCGCCACTGTTATCGTTGCCGGCGGCGCCGGAATTTACGCCTACGCCCAGCAACGCACCACGGCGCCGGCCGCGCAGCAGCCCCAGCGTTCGCCCTCCGCGCTTGAGCGGCTCCGCTCGCTGGTGATGGACCACAACGGCACCGAGCGCGCGTTCGACAATGAATACTGGAACAACCATGAGGCTGGCCTCTACGTCGAGGCCCGCACAGGCGAGGCGCTGTTCGTTTCGACCGACAAGTATGACAGCGGCTCAGGCTGGCCGAGCTTCACACGCCCTGTCGATCCCAACGCCATCACCATGCATGAGGACTACACCATGGGCATGCGCCGGATCGAAATCCGCTCGCGCAATGGCGATCACCATTTGGGACACGTGTTCGATGATGGCCCGCGCGGCTCAGGCGGCCAGCGCTTCTGCATCAATAGCTGCGCGATCCGCTTCATCCCCCGCGCGCAAATGCAGGCAGAGGGCTACGGCCAATATCTCGCGCTCGTGGACAGCGCACAAAGCACGACGCGATAGCGGCTAAGGGGGAAAGTCCAGCACGGGGAGCGCGCTCAATCTCGTATTTCAGAATTGAGCGCCACCCGCTGGATTTCAGCAGCGAATTATTCGCTTTCAGTGTTCCGACCTATGTCGGAGCTCTTCAATTTCTTCTTTGAGTTTCAGTTTCTGGCGTTTCATCGCCGTGAGCCGGGAAGCATCTACTGAGGGATGCTGGGCTTCACTTTTGATGATGATGTCGAGATCACGATGGCGCGCGTCAAGTTCGCGCAGCCGCTGCTCGATAGCCATCGAAGGCGCCTCCTTTAGCTTTGGCGATTCCGAGTGTGCGCCGCTTTTTTTGTGTTGTCTCCTTACATCAACAACAAAAATAAACTTTCTTATTTTGGCCTGATTCCCTTTCAGTTTTCAGGCGCGCAGGCGACTTTACAGCGCCTAAGAGGCGTGTCTTAGCTCACCTTTCGCGCGCACATGGGGCGGCGTGCGAAATCACGGACGCTAGTACTCATGGATTCCGAAGACGGAACCGGCTTCGACATTAACGATACGCCGGAACGGCGCGCGCTTAAGGCGCGCCTCATGGAGTACCGCGAGGAACATCGCGCCCTCGACTCCGCCATTTTTGCCCTGCAGGAACAGAGCGGTGGGGATGCGCTGCAGCTCGCCAGGCTGAAGAAGCGCAAGCTTGTCTTGAGGGACCAAATTAAATGGATCGAGGATCGGCTGATGCCGGACATCATCGCTTGAAGTATTGGCTTGGTGGCGCGGCGCTGATCGCTGCGATGTCGCCGGGCGCTGCGCTCGCACAGGATGCTGAAGCCGGCGACAAAGGCGTCTTTTCTCTCGTCGTCGAGAACGACAGCCTCTCCTCAGGCGCGGACCGTAACTACACCTCCGGGATCAAGTTCGCGTACGTCAGCCAATTGGAGGAAGTGCCTGGATTTCTCTCGGGCACGCGCGGACTGACGCAAGCCATCTCAGGCAGCGATCCAGATTTTTGGGGCGTCGCGATCGGCCAATCGATCTTCACCCCCGAAGACATCACCGCAAACCCTGCGCCTCCAGACCAGCACCCCTATGCGGGTTGGCTTTACATGCAGATCATGATCGGCGCCGAAGAGGACCGGCCCGGCAATCTTGAGCCGCGCTATCTTGATACATACGAACTCGAATTCGGCGTCACCGGCCCATCCGCATTGGGTGAAGAAGCACAGCGCGGCATCCACCAGGTGCTGGGCGCGCCGGATCCACAAGGTTGGGACAGCCAGCTCAATGACGAATTCGCATTCGCGGTTTCGTTCGATCGCCGCTGGCGCCCGCCGTGGGCGCAGCTGTCCACCGACGTGGGTGGCCTCGAATTTGACCTGACGCCCAACGCTGGCGTCACGCTTGGTACGCTGCGCACAGAAGCACGCGTTGGCGTCGCCGCTCGTGTGGGCTGGCGTCTCGACAACGATTACGGCCCGCCGCGCGTTCGCCCCTCGCTTGCTGGCGTAGAGCATTTTAGCGGTGGACCGCTCTCGTGGCAGGTCTTCGCTGGCGTCCAAGGCCGCGCCGTCGCGCACAACCTCTTCCTCGATGGCAACACCTTCGAAGACAGCGCTTCGGTAGATCGCACACCGTTGGTCGCCGATTTCCAGACCGGCTTCTCGGTCAGCGCCGGCGATTGGCGCATCGCTTACACCTATGTGTGGCGGACAGAAGAGTTTGAGACGCAGCCAACGCGCCAAGACTTCGGCGCGATCGCGATTAGCGTCCGGCTTTAAAGCAGCACCGCATCCGCTACACGGAAGCGCACCGGCAATTGTAGGTTGGAGCGCGAGCCTCCGGCTCGCCTTTGCCTCAAGCTTTCAGGGTCAAGCACACATGCGGGCCCGCGTCCCAACCTGTAGGCGCAAATTCAAATCCAGGATGACGCTGGTAGAAAAATCGTCATGCTGAGCCTGTCGAAGCACGACATCACTGACCGAAGCGCGCGCTAAAAACCGGCGAAGGCTTGGCTTTGCGCGCGGCGTGCGTGCTTTTCAGCGTACATCGCCTCGTCCGCGCGTGCGATCGCGGTTTCGGGATCTTCGACCATCGCGATCGGATGAACACCCACGGACGCGCGAATGCGATGCGGGACGCCGGCATAGAGAATTGCGCTCGAATTGATCTTATCGCTCAGAGCCTGCGCCTTGACCACGGCCTCCTCTGCCGTGGCGCGGTTGAGGATGATGCCGAACTCGTCACCGCCCAGACGGCCGACGATGTCGCTCTCGCGCACGCTGTCCGACAGCAGCAGGCCCACATGGCGCAGAACCGCATCGCCTGCCGAGTGACCGAATTCGTCGTTCACGGCCTTGAAGCCATCGAGGTCGATATAGATCACCGCCGCCGGCGTCTTGTAGCGTTCGACCTCAGACATGGTCCGGTGGAGCTCGCGCAGGAACGCCCGGCGGTTGAAGACCGGCGCAAGCGTATCGCGGTCAGCCAAGTTCTCAGCCTCGGAAAGCTTGGCCTTCAACTCGGCGAGCTCAGCGGTGAGTCGCTCCAGAGCCGCCAAACCCGACTGAGAAACATCGCGCGCGGACAGCCCCAGCCCTTGCAGGACTTGGGTCGTTTCGCTGGCGAGCTTTGAGCGTCTGAACAGCATCTTTACCCACAGGGATGCGCGCTCTGGGTAAAGGCCGCCTTAACTGCGTGCGGGAGCGGACTGGACGCCGCGCGCGGCTTCCATTACTGGGCCGTTTTTTAGGAGCAGCCGGAACATGGCTACCCCCCTCGCGCGCGCCCTCGGAAACTCGACGGAGCTGGATGCGCGCACAGTGCGAATTTCCGAAGAACAAGCCGCGCGAGTAAGAACTATGACTTCAGCGCGCCTTGATGGAATTGGAGTTTGCTCGAAGGTCGATCCCACATGACGGCGAACTCCAATTCCGGCGCGCAGGTGGGCCTCATCATGGGCTCAAAGTCCGACTGGGAGACGATGAAGGCAGCCGCCGAAGTGCTCGACGCACTGGGCGTTGCGTACGAAGCCAAGGTCGTCTCCGCACACCGGACCCCCAAGCGCCTCTACGATTACGCCACCAGCGCCAAGTCACGCGGGCTGAAGGTCATCATCGCGGGCGCAGGCGGCGCGGCGCACCTTCCTGGCATGGCGGCTTCGATGACGCCGCTCCCGGTGCTTGGCGTACCGGTCAAGAGCAAAGACCTCAAAGGTCTAGATAGCCTCCTCTCGATCGTGCAAATGCCAAAGGGTGTTCCTGTTGGGACGCTGGCGATTGGCGAAGCGGGCGCGGCGAACGCCGGCATCATGGCGGCGCAGATTCTAGCGCTCAGCGACGAAGTCTTGGCGACACGCATCGAAGGCTTCCGCGCCGCGCAAACCGAAGCGGTGTCCGAAAGCCCGCTATGAGCGCACTTCCGCCCGGCAGCACGATCGGCATTTTGGGCGGCGGCCAACTTGGACGCATGCTCGCCATCGCCGCCGCACAGCTGGGCTTTGACGTATGCATCTTTACCGACGAGCCCGATAGCCCTGCTTCACGGGTCGCGGCCAAGACGATGGTTGGAAACTATCTCGATCATGCCGCGCTTGCCGACTTCGCGCGCCGGGTTCAGGTCGTCACCACGGAATTCGAGAACATTCCTGCCGAAACGGCTCAAGCGTTGATCGATGCGGGCGCACGCGTTGCGCCGACGCCAGCGGCCCTCGCCATCGCACAAGATCGCTTCGATGAGAAAAGCTACTTTCTCAGCGCCGCGATTCAGACGCCGCCATTCAAGGCGATCTCGTCTCAGGACGATCTCGATGCAGCCATCGCTGAGATTGGCGCCCCGGCAATCTTGAAGACACGCCGCCTCGGCTATGACGGGCGCGGCCAAATCCGCATCAAGACACTCGCCGACGCACAAGGCGCATACGAAAAGCTCGGCGCGCCGGGCATTCTCGAAGGCTTCTGCGCGTTTGAGCGCGAGGTCTCGATCATAGCGGCGCGCGGCATAGATGGCTCGATCGCCTTCTACGATCTCAACGAAAACGAACACTCTGGCGGCATTCTTTCGCGCACGACGCTGCCCGCACAGGTCAGTGAACCAACCATCGTTGAGGCGCAAAAAGCGGCGCGCAACGTGCTTGAAGCGTTCGACTATGTCGGCGCGCTGACCATCGAATTCTTCGTGATGCCGGATGGATCACTGATCGCCAACGAGATGGCGCCGCGCGTCCATAATTCTGGCCATTGGACGATCGAGGGCGCGCTGACCTCGCAGTTCGAGCAACACATTCGCGCTATCGCCGGCTGGCCGCTTGGCCCCACGACGCGCACCGCCAACATCGAAATGCTGAATCTAATCGGCGAAGACGCAAACGCCTGGCCCCAGCTCGCGGCGGATCCAACGGCGCGCCTCCACCTTTACGGCAAGCGCGACGCGCGCGCCGGCCGCAAGATGGGTCACGTCACGAAGCTCAAATTGAGCTAGCGCGGAAACGCCTCGTCGCGCGCGGTGAACATCCACCAGCCCGCGACGTACAATAATGGCGTCACCAGCCAAAGCACGCCGACGATTGCGCCTGGGGTACGGCGCACGAACGTCACAAGCGAGCTGCCATCATCGAATGAGCCACCGACGGCAATTACCGCCGGATTGGCGAGCAATATCAGCGCGACAAAGCATATCCAAAACGCCACCGCCGTAGCGACGATAGGACTGGTGCGCTCGACGTAATCGTCAGCGGGATGTTCTTCGAGATGAGACAGCGAGGTCCATATAGTCAGCGGCCATGCCGCTGCATTTAAGAACCGTACCGGAGCTGCAGCCATGAGCGCCTCCACACGGATCGTGTGCGGCGACTATACGCCGATGGCGCCGAAGTGACAGCGCATGAAGGAATTTTGCGTAACGGCGGTTTCAGCGCCCGTAGCGAAAGCGCGCCGCGATGCCGACGGCGCTTTGCACGCTCTCGCTCACCGGCTTCAGCCGCGCTTTGAGCTTCTCAAATTGCATCACGTTTTCAATGCGCGCATCGAGAAAGGTCCAAGTGGCTTCGTTGTCTTCGCTCTCGTCGCTGAGCCAGCGGCCATAGGTGCTCGCCAGCACGCCTGAGAGGATGGCGCGCTTGGAATAAAAGTTCTCGTCGGTCGAGGTATCGCCAAGCGCGCGCCAGATGTGATCGGCCGTGCGCCAAAGCAGACGCGCCGCTTCGGGCGCCCGATCGGGCCTGGAAAGCGCCCGCGTCATCGCGCGCGCGGCGTCCTTGTATGGCTGCTGGGCCTCAAGTCGCACCTGCACCGCCGCCCGCACGCGCTGGCGAACCTTCATCGCGCCGAGGTCGAGGCCATCGAGGCGGTCGAGCATGGCGGCGTCCGCCCGGGCGGCAAAAGCGTCGAAGAGGTCAAATACCCCCTTCGGGCAGGCCAGGTCTGCCTCCCCTTGGCTCAAGCCCGCCTCCGCCACGGCGGCCCTAAAAGCCGCTTCCGTCCAGCCCTCCCGAGCCGCATGGGCCGGGAAAACCTCTAAAATCCGGCTGCGGAAGCGATCTGAGGGAGTATCTGTCATGAGGAAAAGCTAAGCCTCAGCGGCTCCGCCAGCAATGGACAGCGCCGCGGCCTTTTGCTATCAGCCCGACTTCGCTTCAGAACGGAGCCGCGGCGCGACATGCGCACGCGGCCTGTTGGGTTTGGTATTCGGTTACGGGAGACGGGTCCTGGTACAGATTTTCGTTCGCGATAACAACGTCGATCAGGCGTTGAAGGCGCTCAAAAAGAAGATGCAACGCGAAGGCACCTTCCGTGAAATGAAGCGTCGCAATCACTACGAAAAGCCGTCGGAAAAGCGCGCTCGCGAGCGTGCTGAAGCTGTCCGCCGCGCCCGCAAGTTGGCCCGCAAGCGCGCTCAGCGCGAAGGCCTCCTGCCGCGTCCGCCGGCGAAGCCACGGTAAGAACCAAACCGTGAAGCGATAGGAATTCAAAACGCCGCCCCTCACCGGGCGGCGTTTTTCATTCTGCGGCGGCGGCGACGCGCTGCATCAGCAAAGCAGCGTCCGCCAACTGCGCGCGCTCTTCACGGCTGAGCTTGGCGACGCGCTTGTTGAGCAAAGCGAGGCGGCGCTTGCGGCCCTGGTCCATGAGCACACGCCCCTTTGCGGTGACCTCAATGCGAACGCCGCGCTTATCTTCACGGTCAACGCGCTTGGCGACGAGACCATCGACTTCAAGATCACTCACCAGTCTCGACATCGTGGCGGGCGTCACCTGCTCTGCCTTGGCGAGCGCTGAAAGGCTCGATGGGCCAGCGAAGGTCAACACCGAAAGCGCTGAAAGCTTTGGCGCGGACACGCCGGTTTCATCGTCAGCAACGCGCACTGCCCGCAGAAGGTGAATGGCGGCGCGGTGTAGTGCGGTCGCGACTTCGAGTGAATCTGTACGTGACATCTACCGGCGAGATTATCGCTTGACTTAGTTAGTTAGTCAAACTAATTATTTTCGGATTGGAGATTAACCCATGAATGGCGCGCCACACTTGCTTACGGGGATTTGCCAAGTCGCGCTCGCGAGCACTGATCCAGGCGCGCTTGTCGCATTCTATCGCGACACCTTGGGTTTGCCAGTTCTGTTTGAAGCAAGCGGCATGACTTTCTTCCAGTCGGGCGCCACGCGGCTCATGGTTGGCGGCGCACACCCCGGCCAACAAATTGGCGGCGATACGGTGCTCTATTTCGAACCACGAGATTGGAGCGCCGCCGAAAGCGCGCTTGAAGGCAAAGGGATCGCGTTCTTGCACCCCGCGCAGAAGCTTCAAGAAGCGCCCGGCCGCGAATTGATGTTGCGTGCGTTCAAAGACCCAGATGGGCACACGCTCGCAATCATGGGCTGGCGAGCGGTCTAGCCTTTGTTTTTGCGGCCGCGCCAACTCGACAGACTGACCTGATCCACGACGCCAGCCTTGAACACGAGCGAGGCCAGGAAAAGGATCACGATAACCGTCACAATCATCAGCCCGCCCTGCGCGGCGATCTCAGTCCAGGCAAGGCCGGAAGGCGCGCGGATCAGCATCAGGAATGGCGTGAAGATCGGCACCCAACTTGCCGCCTCAATGATTGGCGCATTGGGATTATCGAGCGCAGGCGTGATCAGCATCATTGGCGTTGCGAGCACAAGCGCAACCGGCCCTAACAAGGTTTGCGCTTCCTGCACGGACTCGCAGAGCGAGCCCAAGGCCAGGAAGATCGCGCCGTACATCAAATAGCCGGCGATAAATCCGATGAAGAACGCGGCCAGCAAACGCGGCTCGAGGAAGGCGGCGGCCACCTGCCCAAAGATGTTGTCGCTTGCACGCTCAGCCGCAATCGTCAGCAGGGCGCCGCCGAGCGCGCCCCAAAAGAGGAACAGCGTGGCGCTGACGGCCGCGACACCGAGCAATTTGCCGATCAGCATTTGCAGGGGGGTGACGCTTGTCAGCAGCGTATCGAGGATCTTGTTCGACTTCTCTTCGATCACGCCATTTAGCAGCATGTTCGCGACGGAGAACACTAGGCTCCACAAAACGAATGCCAAAGCCAAGGCCGCGAAGAACGGCGCGCGCTCGCGGAGCGTCACGCTCTCACCGCCGGTTGAGCGTGGATCGAATTGAACGATCTGCGGATCGAAGCTCTGTAAGCGCTCGGCCTCGCTGGGCGCCAGGCCTTGCGCTACAAGCGCTTCGCGCTGCATTTCCAGGCGCATCGCCCGATAAGCCAGGTTTGTTGGCTCGTCATGGTTGAGCGCGGTGCTCCAATATTCGATGACCGGCGCGCCTTGCGCATCGCGCCGAAGATAGAGCGCGCCATACAAGGTATGGCCACCGGGCAATGTTTGCGCGCCATCGAGGTATGGCCGCATCGCCTGGATATCCGGCACTGGCGGCGCCACGATCTGATAGCGCGGAGATAGCGATGGATACGCCGTCATTGCATTTGGCGCGCGCTCGGCCACGATCTCACGCGCCGCCGCGATCGCCGCTTGACGGTTGGGCGCAGCATCGAACGCGGCAAGCGCTTCGGCGCGAAGCTGGGGCGCGGCAGCGCCAAGATACGCTGCAATCGCACCGCGCGCATCGTCAAGGGCGCTCGCAGCAAAGGCAACCCTCACTGCGTCCGCATCGGTGGAACGTTCAGCAACGATCGTCAGCACACGCGGCGGTTCTGCACGCGCCAACAGGATCGGCGCAAAGAGGAGAACGGCGATGATCAGCGGCGCCGTGAGCAGCGACAGCCAAAAGCCCCACGCGCCGATATAGGCGAAGTAATCACGGCGGGCGACGAGAAGGA
Source organism: Candidatus Viadribacter manganicus (assembly GCF_001679665.1). Lineage (GTDB taxonomy): Bacteria > Pseudomonadota > Alphaproteobacteria > Caulobacterales > Aquidulcibacteraceae > Vitreimonas > Vitreimonas manganica. The sequence continues at coordinate 2,879,000 of NZ_CP013244.1, read as the reverse complement.
TAGCGGACACCCTCTACTCCGCCGCTGACACGGCGACTTTGTCGCCGACTAGAGCCACGAAAGCTTCGTGCAAGCTGGCGCGCGCCGGCTCGAACAATGAAAGCGGCGCACTTGCCTCGACACAAGCCTGCAACAGCTGACGCGAGCCATGGCCGTTCTCGAGCCGTGCGCGCCAACGCTTATTGCCATGCTCTTCACCATCGAAAGTGATGTTGAAGCCCTTCGGCGCCAGCGCCTCTGCGAGATCGTAATCACCCTCGGTTTCCAGCATGACCACCGAAGGCGCAAGCGCCAAGGCTTCCGGCACGGTGCCTTCGAAAGCCGCCTTGCCCTGCGCGATCAGCAAGATCCGATCGCACAAGCGCTCGGCATGCTCCATCACGTGAGTTGAGAACAAGATCGTGCGCCCGGCGGCGGCCTGGGCGCGGATGGTCTCTTCCAGCACTCGCTGATTGACCGGATCGAGCCCCGAGAACGGCTCATCGAAAATGATGAGATCCGGCTCGTGCGCGATTGCGCCGAGCACCTGAACCTTTTGCGCCATGCCTTTGGACATGGTCTTGATCTTCTTGCGCCGCACCTTGCCGAGACCGTGATCGGTCAGCAATTTGTCAGCTCGCTTGAATGCGACATTCGCCGGCGTGCCTTTGAGACGCGCCAGATACGCAATCGCCGAGCGCGCACTCATGCCGCGGTAGAGCCCTCGCTCCTCGGGCAAGTAGCCAACGCGCTTCATGGTCTCGCGATCGGCTGGGCCACCCAGAACCGAGATGCGCCCGGACGTTGGGCGCAACACGCCAACAAGCATGCGCAGCGTCGACGACTTGCCCGCACCGTTTGGGCCGAGCACGCCGTAGATCGAACCCGCGGGCACACGGAAACTAAGGTCCTGCACTGCGGTTCTTTGACCGTAGCGCTTGACCAACCCCTCTGCTTCGAGCGCTGCGTCCATACATTTTGAGGTGTAACGGGCGGGCTTCTGAGATCAAGCACACGCCCCAGCATGCGTTGACGCATCGCCTGAAACGCGCAAAATCCTGGGGCGCGATCGAAACGGGGGTAACGGTCATGGCAATTGTTCGGATCGTTCTTGGCATCGTCATCGGCGTGGCCGTTGGCATCGGCCTCGTCATGGTCGGGGACACGATCAATCACCGGCTGTTTCCGCCGCCACCGGAGGTGCAGATAACCAACCCCGAAGCGATCCGCGCTTATATGCAAACGGCGCCGATCACGTCCCTCCTCGGCCTCCCGGTCACCTGGACGATCGCCGCCTTCGCTGCGGCGTTTGCAGGCGCAAAGATTGGCTCGAAAGCTTGGGCGGGATGGGTCGCTGGTGCGCTCATCTTCGCCGCGACTTGCCTTAACCTCGCAATGATCCCGCACCCCGTTTGGATGCTGGTTGTCGCCATCGTTTGCGTACCCGCAGCGGCTTGGCTCGGCGGCAAACACGGCGGCCCAGCTCGGGCGAGTTGAAGCGCGAAATCGCGCGCGCCGCACTTGAACTCGAAAGATTGTGGGCGTTAGCTCCAGGCTTCCTTTGAGGGAGGCTTTCGCATGAAATCGCCCGACCCCGACAAACTCAACGCATTCATTGGAAGACTGGTTGGCGACCTCGGCGCCGCCACAGGCGCAGCTTTGGTGCTCTTGGGAGATCGCCTCGGCATCTACAAAGCGATGGCCGACGGAAAGGCTGTGACCCCGGAAGAACTTGCGGAAAAAACCAAGCTCAACGCGCGCTACTTGCGCGAATGGCTCTCTGCGCAAGCGGCCGCCGGTTACATCGACTACAGTTCCAAGAGCAAGAAATTCAAACTCAATCCCGAACAGGCTAGCGCCTTCGCCGATGAAGGCGGCCCAGCATTCTTCGCCGGCGCCTTCGAACTCACCCAATCGATGTGGATCGACGAGCCCAAAGTCGCGGAAGCTTTCAAGAGCGGCAAAGGCGTTGGCTGGCACGAACACTCAGCTTGCCTTTTTCGCGGCACTGAGCGCTTCTTCCGCCCAGGCTACAATCGCCATCTCGTCTCCGAGTGGATCCCAGCTCTGCGCGGCGCAAAGGAGAAACTCGAGAAAGGCGCAAGCGTCGCCGATGTCGGATGCGGACACGGCGCCTCGACAATCCTCATGGCGCTCGCCTATCCGAAGTCGAAATTTTACGGGTACGATTATCACGCGCCGTCAATTGAGCGCGCCAAAGTGCTCGCCAAAGAAGCCGGCGTCGCCAAGCGCGTGAGGTTCGAGCAAGCGAGCGCAAAGGATTATCCCGCGCTCGACTACGATCTCATCACATTCTTCGATTGCCTGCACGATATGGGCGACCCGGTTGGTGCGGGCCGGCATGTCAAAGAGGCTCTCGCCACTGATGGCGCTTGGATGATCGTGGAACCCTTCGCGCACGATGACCTTGCGGAAAATCTGAACCCTGTCGGCCGCGTCTTCTACGCGGCGTCAACGATGATCTGCACGCCAGCGTCGCTAAGCCAGGAGGTTGGCCTTGGGTTAGGCGCACAAGCGGGCGAAGCACGCCTCAAAAAGGTGGTCAAGGACGCTGGCTTCAGTAAATTCCGACGAGCCGCCGAAACGCCCTTCAATCTGGTGTTCGAGGCGCGCGCCTGAACACTGGAAGGACTAAATGGCGTACTGGCTGATCAAGAGCGAACCCGACACCTGGTCCTGGGATCAGCACGTCAAGAAGGGCGCCGATTCCTGGACTGGCGTGCGCAACCACCAGGCCAAGGTCCACCTACAGACGATGAAGAAGGGCGACAAAGCGTTCTTCTATCACTCGAACGAAGGCAAGGAGATTGTCGGCGTCAGCGAGGTGACGAAGGAAGCCTATATCGACCCGACCGACAAAACGAACGCGTTCTACGCGGTCGATTTCAAAGCTGTTGAGCCGCTGAAAACGCCGGTGAAGCTCGCCGCGCTCAAGGCGGACAAAAATTTCGCCGACATGGTGCTCGTCAAGAATTCCCGCCTCTCCGTTCAACCCGTGACGGCAGACGAATGGAAGGCAATCCGCAAGCTGGGTGGTTTGAAATAATGCAATACCTCGATCCAAAACTCTTTACTGACGCCGCCATCCCGGACGAGACCAAGCAACTCAACGCCAGCATCATCGCGCTCACCAAGGACATGGCCAATTGGTGGGAGGTGGGCGCACAAAAGGTGCGCGATGCGCGCGCCAAGGGTGAAGGCGTATTCCCGGCGCCGGTAAAATCAGATCGCGCAAAATGGATCGAGATCGACGGCCCAGCCGGCAAGATAAAGCTGCGCATCGTAGCGCCTGAGAAATCGCGCGGCGCCTACCTGCACATTCACGGCGGCGGCCACGTACTGGGAGCTGCCGACCAGCAGGATCGCCTGCTCGAACGCATTGCCGAGACGACTAACCTCACAGCCATCAGCGTCGAGTATCGGCTTGCGCCCGAGCATCCCTACCCGGCCGGCCCCGATGATTGCGAAGCAGCAGCACTTTGGGTGCACGACCATCTGCGCGACTTCGGTGGCAACGCGCTCGCGATCGGTGGCGAAAGCGCCGGCGCGCACCTTTCCACGCTGACAATCCTGCGTCTCCGCGACAAACACGGGCGCACGCCGTTCAGCGCTGCAAATCTTGTGTTTGGCGTGTTCGACCTCGCCATGACGCCAAGCGCCCGCGCCTTCGGCGATGAGCGGCTGGTGCTACGCACCCTCGACATCCAAAAATTCGGCGATGCTTTTCTTCCGGGCCTCGACGAGCAGCAAAAGCGCTCACCAGAATTTTCGCCGCTGTTTGCGGACCTGCGCGGCCTCTGCCCCGCTTTCTTCACAATTGGCACGAAGGACGCACTGCTGGACGATACGCTCTTTATGCACGCGCGCTGGACCGCCGCCGGCAACAAGGCCGAACTCGATATCTATCCCGGCGCGTGCCACGGCTTCATCGCATTTCCGTCAGCGCAGACCACGCAGTCGATTAAAGCGCAGACAGCCTTTCTGAATTCCGTTCTCGGCTGATCAAACTTGCATTCGCCGCACGCGCGCGGCCTCTCGTCTCTCTGCAATTGAAGCGCGCGAGCAATCGCGGCTTCATAAGCGTGCCTGCTGCAACACACCGCCAATGTGTTGAGTTCTGGCGGCACGCACACCCCCGTCGCCGCCAGTCGCAAGGCCTCCGACCTCGCCCTCATGAGCAAGGAGGTTGGGACGCTGGCGCCGGTTCCGAGTGCCGGCCGCTGGCGTCCCTCAGCGTCCTTCGATCTCCGCGACCAGCGCGCTCATGCCGTACACATCGGCGAGCGCCGTGCGGATGATCGTCGAGGTCACCGTCACCGAGCGATTGAGCCTGCCGTCGTAGAAGTATTCACCACCCAACAGATGCACGTTGCCGTCAAAAACCGCGCCGACAACATCGCCGTCGCGATCGAGCAGCGGACCGCCGGAATTGCCGCCGATCACGTCCGTCGATGTCGAGACGTTGACGATGCCGCGCGGATCGATGCGGCCGCGCGCATCGGCCCAGCGTTCGCTCAAAACGAAGGGCGCTGTGCCGGTGCTTCGCTCAAAGAGCCCGTCCGTGTGCGTGAACGGCCCAACCACGCGGCCGCTCGGCTCCGACCAGCCAATGACGCGTCCGTAGGTAATACGCGGGCTAAACGTTGCGTCGGGATATTGCGTGTCACCGAAGGCGCGGAAGCGCGCGCGCGCGATGCGTTCTTGCGCCAGCGCCACTGGCGCCTCCACGCGCGAGACGTAGCGTTCGCGCACCGCGCGCGCGTCAGCATCCATACCGCGGACAAACATGATCATTGGATCCGTGGATTCCGCGATCGCCGCGGCCCCGCCTTGCCATAGCTCCATGCGATAGGTGGGATCGTTGAGGCGCGATTGCGAAAGACGCTGCGCGAGCGCTTCAGGCGCCTCACTGCCCAGCAGAGCGCGCGCAGCTTGATTGTTCGCCGGCAGCCGGGCGCGCAATTCCGACAGCCATAGCGCAAGGTGCAGTTCTTCGAATGACGGCGTGATCGTGCGGTTCGCGCGCAGCCCCTGAACCACCGACGGAAGCCGCGTTTCGCTGTAGCGCACTAAGCGCTCAGCATCCGGCCGCTCGCGCTCGGCAGCGCCGCGCACGAGATCGCGCGCCCACGCGAACAGAAGCGAGCGCTCGCCCGCGCGCTGTTCCAAATACTGATACTCATAGAACATGCCGCGATACGCGGCTTGTGCGCGTTCGATTTCACCCCATGCGTCGGCGACATCGCGCGTCGCCGCCTGATTGCGGCGGACACGTTGCTGCAGATCAGCTTGGCGCTCTGCAACGTGTGCAAAACCGGTGGGATCCGCCAGCGCTTGCCGGCGCCCGGCGAGGCCCTTGAAGGAGTTCTGCACCGCCTGCAGCGTGCTCGAAGCGATGCGTTCCTGGTCTGGACCAAGCGCCGAATAGGCGATCAGACGATCACGCAAATGGCCGAGCGACTCGATCTGCCATGGCAGATTCACATCGCGTTCGAACTCTAGCTCCGCCGTTGTGCGCAAGCGCGAGGTTCGCCCTGGATTGCCTGAGATGAGAACAATCTCATCCTCCGCCAGCGGCGTGAAGCGCATGTCCAGATGGTTGGGCGTGACCGCCGGTCTGCCGCCCGAATAAAGACGCAAGAATGAGAAATCGAGGCAGTAGCGCGGGAAGTTGAAATTGTCAGTGTCGCCGCCGAACGCCGCCATGCTGTGCTCTGGCGCGAACACCAGCCGCACATCGCTGAACGTGCGATATTGATAAAGCCCGTAGCGGCCACCCTGATAGAGCGTGACCACCTCGCAGCGCGTCTCTGCGCCGCTGCACTCGCCGATCAGACGCGCAAACTCGCCATCACGGGCGCGCGCGAAACCCTCGGGCGCAACGCCGGCAGTTGCGCTCTCGATGTCGGCGGTTACATCACGTATGGACGTCAAGACATCGATCGAGAGATTGGGACAGCGCAGCTCTTCTTCGCGCGTCTGCGCCATGAAGCCATGCTCGAGATAGTTATTTTCAACGCTCGAAAGCGAAGTCACGCACGAGACGACGCAATGGTGATTGGTGAGCACCAAGCCTGCGCCGCTGACGTTCGACGCTGAGCAACCCGGCAGACGCGCCGCGCCTGCCATGACGCGATCAAGCCAAAGTTGATCTGGCGCCCAGCCCATTTGCGCTTGCATACGCTCGACCGGGAAATTGTCGAACGTCCACATGCCCTCTTCGGCCAGCGTCGCAGGCGCCGCCGCAAGGCCAAACGTTCCAATGAGAGCAGCTGCCGTGCGCAACTTCTGGCGCATCATTTCCCCCGACTCAGTTCGCCGGAGGAAACGCGATGCCTAGGCCTGGGGCAAGCGATGCAACTGCTGTGGAACTTAGTTCAGGCCAAGAGCCGCGAGCATTTGCGTTTTCACCTCAGCCGAAACGTCTTCGGCGTCATTGATGAAATCACGCGCATCTTCTTCAGTGGCGCCAGTGATACGCACATTGGCGCGGTCATCGTTTTCGCCAGGACCGCCGTCTTCGGCATCGACGTGCACAGAGCGGCCGCCAGCATTGATACGCACCGTTGCGCTTTCGCTGTTGGGATCGCTCTCATCGGCGGCAACCGAAATATTCACACCAGGCAACCGCATCGCGAACACTTCAGGATTGGCCTCACCGTTCAACGGCTCCATCGCGCCCAAACTCTGGATAGCGTCGCCATCGAGGAGCGCTGAAGCACCATCGGCGACGCGCGAGCCGGTCGTGCGCCCATCGGGCGCGGTCACGATGAGAGTCTGCACGCCCTCAACGGCGCGCACCTCGAGCGTATATCCGCCCGCGGCTTCCTCAGTGGCGGCGCTGCCATCGCTCGACGAATAGGAGCCATCGCACGCCGCCAAAACCAAGGGGGCGGCCAAGGCCAAAAACAGCATTCTCATCATCATTGGCTCCGATCGCGCCGATTTTGTTCAACCTGATCATAACAATGGCCGCGATCACTCGCACGAGTACTGCGGTCACATTCCGTGCGCGCTTGCTCGTCGTATGCATCATCAAGCAGGGAAACGCAGCCGCCGAGCGTCGCGACGGCGACTAAAACCAGCAAAATTCGGCGCAAAAATTGGCCCTCCCGTCGGCTGAGGTGGCCATGGATCACCGCCATCGCGGCGATTTTCGGGCGCCGCGCCTAGCGCGTGCGTTCGAAGCGGACGACTTTTTGCTCGCGATCCAGATAGGCGACGCGATAACCCGCCTTCATCCAGGCGCGCGCGTGGCTGTGATGGTCCTGGTTGTCATTGGCCCAGAACGAACGGTGTTTGCTCGCGCTTTCCGGCAGTGGCTTGCCGATGATTTGCTCGATGTCTTCGAACGTGAGCATCTCCGGACGACCATTGCGCCGGCTAAGGTGAGAGTGCAGCGCCGCGTATTTGCGCATCTTGTTCTTCTCCCGCACTACATCGCAAGCGGATCGCCTCCGCAACGATACTGACGGTGGATAAAGATGAACTGATTTGCGCGTTGTGCACAGTGGGTGCGGAACGACTTCTGCAGTTGCGATTGGATCGAATTCAAAATGAGTGTGAGGCTATTGCTGCGCGGGCGCCAGAATGATCTGACACGTGTTCGGCGCGGCGCGAACGTTGAAGCGATATTCGGTGTTCGCCGGAACGTGCACATAGAAAACCGCGCCATCGGCTTGGGTGTATTCGATCACGTAATCGTTCGGGCGCCGGCAGGGCCTCATCGTGCTGCTGTAGGTCGCACAATGGCTGACGCCCGGACCGTTAGAGAGATCGACCATTCCACTTTCGTAAATCCGCGCACGTCCGACCGCCGCGCCGCTCTCGCGTGCTGCGTTGAACGCCGCTGCGTCGATGATGTCGCAAGGCCGCGTTGGCGCATTGGGCGGCGCCCAGGCGGGGCCACAGGCCGCGAGCGCCAGCAAACCAAGCAACAACACAGCACTTCTCATCCCGCCCCTCCCGCGTGTGGGCGAAATGATGACCCACTGCGCGGCAGGATGGAAGAGTCTAGATTTCGTCGGCGTTCGGCTTAGCATCGCGCAACCCAAGAGGATCTCATGCGCCGCATTCTACTCGCCACACTCGTCGCGCTCAGCGCGTGCGCCACGCTCGGCGAGAGCGGACCTTCATTACGTTACGCCGACGCTGCAAGTCGCGGCGCGTGGTCCGCGTTGCTGGCAGGCCGGCCAAGCCAGTCACAAGTTGAACGCGCCACCGAAGACTGGTCGCGCGCATTAGGCGACAGCTTCTCGTGCCGCGTGCCGACGCGTGAGGTCCTCAACGCGGGCCTCACAGGCGCGCTCGAAATTGGCGCAATGAACGCCGCAGCGAATGGCGGCGGCGAACGCGAAGTACGCGACGGCGTTGCGCGCTATGTTGGCGCCATCACAGCGCTCGCGTTGGAGCGGCGCGAACGGCCAACGCAGGAACGCTGCGATGCGATGGCCGCATGGGCGCCGCGCATTGCTTCCGATGGGCGCGAAGCCGTTGAGCGCGCGCGCCGCAATGGCTTGATGGACGACGATTACGGCCTGCTCATGGGCCTGCTCGCGCGCTGATCATCCCGTTCGCACTGTGCCCTCGGTCACAGGAAAAGCAGCAAGGCTTCACTATGGAGTTGCTCAGTCAGGCGGCGCCCTCGCGCGTCACAGCCCTGCACTGAGGAACTTACCGTCATTGTGAACATTGCGGGCCTGTCGGGTTCCCGCCCGCTATCTTTCCGAGGAGACGAACGTGAGCGAAGATCCGAAACACGGCGCTACGACAATTCGCGCATCCAAAGGCGGCGGTGGCGGTGGCAAGCTGCTGCTCGGCGCAGTTGCAGTGGCGGTCTTGGTCGGCGGCGGCTATTTCGTCTGGAAGAATTACAGCGGCGCGCAGGACGGCGCACAGACCGCCTATAACGACGCCTACAATTCAGAACCCTATAGCGACGATCTGTTGCGCGCCGGTCCAATCGACCCAAGCGATGAGCCAATCGCCGACACCGCCTCTAGCGACGATAGTCTCGTCCCGCCGGCAAGCGCACCGCGCGCGGCCAGCGCACCTGCGCGCCGTCAAACCGCGCGCGCCGAAACCGTGCCGGAAGAAACCATCGGCATCACCCCAATCAACGCGACCTCGACTGAAGTGGCGGACGGCGAAGATATCGTCGTGACCGCGAACCCGCGCCCGATCTGGGTGCGCACGCCCACGCAACGGCGCCTCTCGGCGCTTTATCCGGAACGGGCGCTTGAGCGCGGCCGTGAGGGTGAAGCGCGCCTGCACTGCACTGTGCAGGGCGATGGCGCCTTAGATTGCGCGCGCGTCGAAGAAACCCCCGGCGGCTTCGGCCCGGCGGCGCTGCGCGTCGCGCGCACGCTCCGCCACGCCCCGCAATTGGCCGACGGTAGCAACGCCGCTGGCTCGCCGGTGAATCTCCGCGTTGTGTTCCGCATCCCGCAAGACGCACGCCGCGGCTAAGCTCGACACGGAAACGAACGACGGCCGCGCAAAACCTGCGCGGCCGTTTGTTTGACCGGCGCGCCTCTTCGGCGCTTTCCGCTTGACCGCCTGCGCTCGACGCCTTTCATCACCCCCAACGCATTCGGGGGATACCATGACGCTTCACCGTCGCGCCGTGCTGCAAGCAGGCGCCGCAACGCTCGCACTCCAGGCCACGGCCGCCAGTGCGCTAACGCCGGATGAAGCGGCAGATCGCCTGCTGGCTCGCATCACCGAACAATTGCTGAGCGACTATCCTGAAAGCGCAACCGGCGCCGGCGTCGATAAAAACGCGCGTGCGCGCCTGCGCTCTCGGCTTTCCAGCCATTCGGCATCTGGCCAAGGCGTCATTCGCGCCCATGTCCGCTCGACGCTTTCGCAGCTTCGCCGCCTCGATGTCGATGCGCTCGGCCCAGCAAAGCGCCTTGACGTCGATGTCGTTAAAACCGTGTACGAGCTCGCAGCGGGCGGTTTTGAATTCCCGTACGGCGATGTCGCGATCCTCAACAACAATTGGTCGTACCGCAACACGCCATATGTCGTGGCGCAAAACGTCGGTGCGTTCGTCGAGATCCCCTCCTTCCTCGACTCCAGTCACTCGATCAACACCGTCGCGGACGCAGAAGCCTATCTCGTCCGCATGGACGCCTACGCACGTCAGCTCGACGGCGAAACCGTCCGCGTGCGCGCCGACGCTGGACGCGGCGTTGTGCTGCCGGATTTCCTGTTGGCCAAGACGCTGCAACAACTTCGCACCAGCCGCGCGGCGCCGTTTACGCAATGGGGCATCGTCACATCGTTGGCGACACGCGCTGCTCGCGCAAATCTCAGCCCCCGCTACGCAGCCGACGCCGCGCGCATCGCCGAGGAACACATCGCGCCGGCTATCGATCGCCAAATCGCAGTGTTAGAATCGCTGCAAGCGCGCGCGACCAATGATGCAGGCGTGTGGAAGCTGCCGCGCGGCGATGAATACTATGCATGGGCGCTGCGTGCCGGCACGACCACACAAATGACGCCGGATGAGGTCCACGAAATGGGCCTCGACAATCTACGCACGCTGCATGGCCGCATGGACCCAATCCTGCGTTCGGTCGGCTACACCGAGGGCAGCGTCGGCGCGCGTATGACCGCGCTGGCGAGCGATCGTCGCTACCAATTTTCGGATGGCGATGCGGGCCGCGCCGAGATCATGGCCTTTATCCAGGACAAGCTCACCGACATCCGCGCGCGCCTCACGCGCGCCTTTCACAATCCAGTGCGCGGCTATCTCGAAGTCGTGCGGATCTCGCCCGACGTTGAGGCCGGCGCGCCAGGCGCCTATGGCGGCGCGGGCACGATCGACGGCAGCGAGCCCGGCCATTTCTGGATCAATCTCAGAACGCCGGCGCTGCACACCAAATTCGATCTCGCCGACCTCACCTATCACGAAGCCATCCCCGGCCACGTCTGGCAGGGCGAATACACGTTCCGCCAGCCGCTCATTCGCACGCTGCTTGGCTTCAATGCGTACTCGGAAGGTTGGGCGCTTTACGCGCAACAGATCGCCGACGAACTCGGCGTCTATGACGACTTCCCCGTTGGCCGTTTGGGTTATCTCCAATCGCTCGCCTTCCGCGCTTGCCGCCTCGTCGTCGACAGCGGCATCCATTCCAAGCGCTGGACGCGCGAGCAAGGCGTCGATTTCTTCGTCCGCGAAAACGGCTCGAACCCGCAGGAAGTGCAAAGCGAAGTCGATCGCTATTGCTCATGGCCCGGCCAAGCGTGCGGCTACAAAGTCGGCCACAACACTATCAACCAGCTTCGCGACAACGCGCAGAGCGCGCTCGGTGCGCGGTATGACTTCGCCAGCTTCAACGATGCCGTCGTTGGCGGCGGCAATGTGCCGATGACCGTGCTTGGGCGTGTGATCGATGCGTATGTGGCTGGGGCGCGGGGCTAATCGGCCCGTTACGAATCCGCTCACATCGCTCCACGCCGTAAGCCCGCGAGCAATCCCACACCGACCCAAGCGCCGATAATGGGGCTAAGACCGATGCCGATCCAAGGCACGGGGTAAGCGCCGAAGAATGTCAAGGCGAGCCAACTTAGCAAGCAAACACTCAGCGCCCAGGCGGCGATGCGCGGGGCTTCGCGCAAATATCGCGTGAGACGTTCAACGCTGACTGCGGCGACCACAATCATTGAAACTGCGACAACCGTAAGTAGCGGCGCCGTGACGAGCCCGAGCTCGATGACATCTTCCACTTCCGGCACAGGCTGCAGAGGATCGCACTTAAACCATGCGAGGATCGCAAGACCGATTGCCCCAATGATAACGCTGCCTTGCAACAGCGGCCGCGACGAGGTCGCCGCTGCAACGGCCACCATGACTGCGCCAAGCGTCGTCGCTTGCGACGCGTCTGGCTGCAACACCAACAATGTCAGCGCCGTGAATGGCGCTATCCATGACCACACGCGGTCGCGGGAAAGAGCGCCGAGCGACACCGTCGCCGCGGGCAGCGTAAACATGGCGGCGTTGATATGCAGTGGGCCCACCTCGACCCACCGATGCACACCCTCTTGCGCCGGACTTAAGAAAGTTGCGAGCAACGCAATTGGCGCGGCCCATAGCGCGAAATGCAGCGCCTCGGCTCGGCGGATGTGCGCGAGACCTGCCGCTAGAATAGCGCCAATACCCCACCCCACGAGATTGCAGAGCCAGAGCGCGGAACCAACACCGTTCAGCGCGCAAATATATGCGCCGATAGCTACAGCAACGAGAGAGCAAGCGCCAAAGACTGCAAGCACCGCAAGCCGACGTCGCAATGCTTTCTGCACGCCGCTCAAATTCGCCCTAACGCCCGAACTTCTGGAACTTGATCCGACTTGGAATGATCTCGCTCACGCCCAACCGGCGCATCTTATCGGCTTCGTAGCTGTCGAAGTCGCCTTCGAACCATTCGACGTGACTGTCGCCTTCGAACGCCAGGATGTGCGTGGCCAGGCGATTCAGGAACCAGCGATCGTGGCTGATAACGACAGCACAGCCGGCGAAATCTTCGAGCGCAGCTTCCAAGCTTTGCAGCGTTTCGACGTCGAGGTCGTTGGTCGGTTCGTCCAGCAGCAGAACGTTGGCGCCGGTGAGCAGCGTCTTGGCCAGATGCACGCGATTGCGTTCACCGCCTGAGAGCTGACCGACTTTCTTCTGCTGATCGGCGCCCTTGAAGTTGAAGCTCGACACGTAGGCGCGCGAGGGAATTTCGCGGCCGCCAACTTCGAGAATGTCAAGACCGCCGGAGATTTCTTCCCAGATCGACTTCTTATCATCGAGCGCATCGCGCGATTGATCGACGAAGCCGAGCTTTACGCTGTCGCCAATCTCGATCTTACCATCGTCAGGCGTTTCTTGGCCTGTGATCATGCGAAAGAGCGTCGACTTACCAGCGCCGTTCGGACCGATGATGCCCACGATGCCGCCCGGCGGCAGCTTGAACGTAAGGCCATCAATCAACAGCTTCTCGCCAAAGCCCTTCTTCAAGCCTTCGAAATTGATGACATTCTGGCCAAGGCGCGGGCCCGGCGGAATTTGGATGGTCGCGAAGGTTTGCTTTTCGCGCTCGGCCTGCGCGGCCATTTCCTCATAACGCGCCAAACGCGCCTTCGATTTGGCCTGACGCGCCTTCGGCGATTGACGCACCCAATCGAGTTCGCGCGACATGACTTTCGAACGGCCTTCGGATTCGCGCTCTTCTTGCGTCATCCGCTTGGCCTTGGCTTCGAGCCAGGCGGAGTAATTGCCTTCGTAGGGATGGCCCTTGCCGCGATCGAGTTCGAGCGTCCATTTCGTGACTTGATCAAGGAAGTAGCGATCGTGGGTGACGAGAATCACGCAGCCTGGAAAGTTCTCGAGGTGGTGCTGCAGCCAAGCGACGCTCTCGGCGTCGAGGTGGTTGGTCGGTTCGTCGAGCAGCAGCATGTCCGGCTTCGAGAGCAAGAGACGGCAAAGCGCGACGCGGCGGCGCTCGCCGCCTGAGAGCTTTTCGACGCCGCTATCGTCCGGCGGGCAGCGTAGCGCATCCATCGCCATATCGATTTTGGAATCGATGTCCCACGCCTCGGCCGCGTCGATGCGCTCCTGAAGCTTCGTCATCTCTTCCATGAGCTCGTCGCTGTAATCCTCACCGAGCTTCATGGAGACTTCATTGAAGCGCGTGACGAGTTGCTTTTCCTCGCACCAGCTCTCAACGTTCTCCCGCACGCTGAGCGCGGCGTCGAGTTGCGGCTCCTGTTCTAGGTAGCCCATCTTGGTGCCGGCCATCGCGAAGGCTTCGCCGGTGAAGTCCTTGTCCATCCCGGCCATGATCTTCATAAGCGTCGACTTACCCGAGCCGTTGACGCCGACGACGCCGATCTTCGCGTCCGGAAAGAACGACAGCCAGATGTTCTCGAACACCTTCTTGCCGCCCGGATAGGCCTTGGTGAGGCCCTGCATCGTGAAAATATATTGCGCGGGTTGAGCCGCCATGGGTCGCGTCCGTTCTCTCGGGAAAATCGAAGCGCGGATATAGCGATGCTCTCGCGGCCCGTCGAGCGATCCGAAGCTGCCTTGACGCCGTAAACACCGCAAAATCGCCGAAGGGAGTGCGCATGTGGTCGCGGAGAGCCGTTTTGCTGGGGGCTTCAGGCGCGGCTTTGACGCTGGCGGCTCGGGCGGCGCCTTTGGGCGATGCGTCCAGCGACGTCGCAATTTTGCGTGACGCCTACGAAAGTTTGCATCCGGGCCTTTATCGCTACAATACGCCGCGCGAGATGGCGGCGCGCTTTGATGCACTTTCGCGCGCCTGGTCTCGGCCACAATCGCGCGCCGAGGCCTACCTCTCGCTGTCGCGTTTTCTGACGACCATCAAGTGCGGACATACCTACGCGAACTTCTACAACCAATCAGAAGACGTGCAGGCCGAACTTTTCGACGCGCAACGGCTGCTCCCCTTCCAGTTCGTCTGGATCGACGGGCGCATGGTGGTGCTCACCAATCAATCCAGCGATCCGCGGCTCGCGCGGGGCGCCGAAATCCTAAGCATCGACGGCCACTCAACGCCGAGCATCTTGCGCACGCTGATGGCCTATGCCCGCGCGGACGGAAACAACAGCGCCAAACGGCGGGCGTTGCTCGAAGTACGCGGCTTTGATCGCTATGAGACGTTCGATGTTTTCTACGGCCTGATCTATCGGCCGGGCGCTTCAGTGCGCTTGCGTGTTCGTGCGCCAAGCGCAGCGCGCGCCGAAACCCTTGAGGTCGCCACCATCGACCTCGCAACGCGCCGCGCACTCATCATCGCCGAACCCGAAGAGAACGGGCCGGTCTGGACGTTGAGCTACCCACGCACACAAACGGCTTTGCTGACCATGCCCAATTGGGCGCTCTATAATTCAAGCTGGGATTGGCGCGGGTTTCTGGATCAGAGCTTCGCAGAGATCGCGGCGCGAAACATCACCAAGCTCATCGTCGACATTCGCGGCAACGAAGGTGGCAACGATTGTGGCGATCTCGTTGCAGCCCGTCTGATCGACGCGCCGATCGCCCGCGAAGGCAATGCGCGCCGCACGCGCTATCGGCAAACGCCAGATCGGCTGAACCAATATCTCGACACCTGGGATCGCTCCTTCCGCAATTGGGGAGACGATGCTGTGCCGCGCGAGGATGGCTTCTTCGATCTGCGCGGCGAAACCGAAGCCGATCAAATCGAACCGCTCGGCCCGCGCTTTCGCGGCGGCGTCGATGTCCTCATCGACTCGCAAAACTCCTCGGCAACCTTCCAGTTCGCCAGCTGCATCAAAGGCAATCGGCTTGGCCGCTTGGTTGGCGCGCCGACCGGCGGCAATCAGCGCGGCATCAATGGCGGGGCATTCTTCTTCCTGCGCCTGCCCGCTTCAGGCCTGGAAGCCGACGTGCCGTTGATTGGCCGCTTCCCGCTTTCACCAAAGCCGGACGCGGGGATCGTGCCCGATATCGAGATAGCGTTAACGCGCGAGGACATTGCGAGCGGTCATGACGCTGCGCTGGAATTTGCACTGCGCTAGCGACGGAATGGCGGACAGCGCGCGTTTGTAGCTCCGAGGGGTATCAAGGAGCTCTGCTATGAAACGAATTTTGGCTCTCTGCGCCGTCGTCGCGGTAACGGCTTTGGCCGCCCCAGCGGCGCACGCGCGCAATTGGGATCGCGTCGAGGACCGCATCGACCGGCGCGAAGACCGCGCGGACCGGCGTGAAGATCGCCGCGATGCGCGCGAAGATATTTTGGATGCGCGCGAGGATATCTGGGACGCTCGGCACAATGGCGGCTGGCGCGATCGCGCCGAAGATGTTCGCGACGCCCGCGAAGATGTGCGCGATGCGCGGGAAGATCGCTGGGATCGTCGTGAAGATCGCCGCGACCGCCGCGAAGATCGCTGGGATCGCCGCCACTAAGGAACCTGCAGCCCTGGGCGTTGTTCTTCCGGAGAAATCCGAGGAGCAACGCCAATGGCCGCCACCCAATCTCATCCACGCACCACGACACGCACCGAGCCCGCGCCAGGGCCCGACGCGCTTAAAATGCTGAAGGCCGAACATCGCGAGGTCGACGCTTGGTTCAAAGAGTTCGAAAAGACGACCAACGGGTCGCGCAAACACAAGCTCGCGAAACAAATATGCACGGCGCTTCGCCTGCACACCCAAATCGAAGAAGAGATTTTCTATCCCGCTTGCCGGGAAGTTGGGCTTGAGCCCGACATGATGGACGAGGCCGACGTCGAGCACGACGCCGCAAAAAAGCTGATCAAGGAAATCGAGGGCGGCAAACCCGGTGACGATCACTGGAGCGCAAAAGTCAAAGTGCTCGGCGAGATGATCCGGCATCACGTCAAGGAAGAAGAAGGCCTCGGCGGCATCTTCGCCAAGGCGCGGCGTTCCGATCTCGATCTAGATGATCTCGGCGCACGCATGAAGGCGCGCAAGGAAGCGCTGATCAAGCAGATGAAAAAGCGGAACTAGCCGCTAGCCGATCACTCGGTGACTTCGCTGCAGGCGGTTTCCGCAGCTCCCGGCCGCGTCCAACGCGCAGAGTTGGCGCGGCCGCGGAATTCGGCGCCGTTATTGTTGTAGCGATAGCCCGAGCCGCTCACCCGCGCCGGCAAGTCAACGACGATGTAGCCTTCTTGAGCGATGCGCGCGGAATCGGGATTTCGCGTGAATGTCACATTGAGCAGCGAACCATCCTCACACCGAAACGACGTGGTGACCGGCCCCGTTTCGGGCGCTGGGCATGGCGTCTGACAGGCGCCGAGGAGGACCAGCACGGATAGGATGGCGGCTGCACGCATCTAAAATTCTCCAACTGCGCGCCTTTCTAGCGCCCTTCCCGCCTTTGAGAAACACTCTGTCGGGCTTTGCTTGCCCGGCGTGCTCACGGCGCCCCATAAGTGGCGCCCCAGGGGGAGAAGCCATGTCGAACGGATATTTGCTGGCCGCAGACGCAGACCTGCCCGGTCTGCAGGACGTCGCCAGCGGCTTCGGACTCCAAGCTGTCGGGGCCAATACCCTAGGGTCCCTGGAAGCCACGGCCGGCGCCATGCAGGGCGCGGCCAATGTCGGCATCGTGTTGAGTGACGCCGCCACGCGCGACGTCGCGTTCATGGCGCTGCTGCACTTGCTCGCTCGCTCACTGAGGAACGCACAGCTCATCCTCGCCGAAACGGACGCACGCACAGACTTCGGCTTTCTGCCGGAAGCGTGGCCAACGATGGCGCTCAGCGATGCAGTGGAACGTGCGCGCGATCTGCTACGCCGCCGCGCCGAGAGCGAGGCCAGCGCAAACGAGGAGCCACGTGCACATCCATTGCCGCCGGTTGAGCAAGAAGTGCAGCCACCGGAAGCGCCGCAAGATCCAAACCCCGAGCTGGAGCCGGAGCCGGAGCCGGAGCTCAAGCCTGAGCCAATGCCGGAACCAACGCCCGAGCCGGACCCGGAATCGCCCGAGCCGGAGTCCAAACTCGAAGGCGAGCTCTCCAACGAGAGCGCCTTGCAACACGAGACCGCAGCGCCAGAGACGAACGAAGATATCGTCGGTGGCGCGCCACCAGATGATGGGCGCAAAGATGATGGCGCGCTGTCGGACGCATTTGGTTCAGGAACCCCTAGCGGCGAAGCGCCTAGCACAGAAGAAGAACTCGAACCTGAGGCCCCGCCGGAACCTGCAGCGCCGCCCGCCTATGCCGAGCCGCCGCCTCCGCCAGCGACGATGACGCCGGCGCCGGCGCCCGCGCCTGCTCCGCAAAGTGTGGAGCCACCACGGCGGCGCGCACCGGAAAACGCACGCGCCGGCGGCGATGCGACCGCGCCAGCCGACGCCACCGCGTTTGCGCCCAAGAAAATGCGGCGTGGCACGCCAGAATTGGTGCGCATCGTCATCCACCAGCCAAAGGACTTGAAGGACGTCATCAAGGCGGCGCGCCAAATCGATCCACGCACCGATGCCGCGCCAAGCGGCATGAAGGTTGGTGACGTTGCGCTCGGCGCAAGCGTTGGCGTATCGCTTGAAGTGCGCGGCGCCGAATGCGACGGCGCAATTCAGCGCCGCGTCTGGCAAGGCGAAGCGATCGACTTTAACTTCTCAGCCGACGCTGACGGCGGCGTGAAGCAGGTCATTTTCCTCGCCCGCGTCTTCATCGATGACGCGCAGATCGGCGTTCTCGCCTTCACACGCCCCGTCGGCGGCCCGAAGAAGAACGCCGCATCCGCGGATCGGGTGCGCCTCAAGCGCCACAAGCGCGTATTTCTCTCCTACTCCAGCAAGGATCGCGAAACCGTCTCGGCGATCGCGACCGCATACGAAGCGGCTGGCGTGCAGCACTTCTTCGACCGCACATCGCTGAAGTCCGGCGAAGAATGGAGCCCGCGTCTGCGTCAAGAAATCGATCGCGCCGATCTCTTCCATCTGTGCTGGTCGAAGTCGGCTTCGGAGTCGCAATGGGTTGTGACCGAAGCCGAACACGCGCTGACGCGCCGGCGCCGCTCGAACGGCAAGAAGCCCGACATCACCGTGCAGATGTTGGACGGCCCGCCCTGGGCCAAGCACCCGGACAGTCTCGACAGCATAAATTTCGACGATTTCGTCCGCGCCGCGATCGTCGGCTATGCGCGGGGCGACGGCCAGTCTTAACCGCCGCGCCGCGGACAAGCCCATGCCGCTCGAGCTCGGGCGCGTAGCTCAATGGTTAGAGCTGGCCGCTCATAGCGGGCTCGTTGCAGGTTTGAGTCCTGCCTGGGACACAGGTTTGACCAAGACTTTCGAGACCCCGATTTCGCTTCGTCGCTCCAGCGCGTTTTATCGTAAAATCCGTGACTTTTTTGCCGGTGAAACGGGGCTCAGCTTCCACCGCGAACAGCAGAATTGTCACCAATGCACCCGTGTAGATCGATATCGAGATCGTCGCGGCGGCGTTCGGTCGAACGAGGATCTTGTCGATCAGCGAGCGGATGCAGCGCATCGCTTCGTCTTGGGTTTCCTCGTCGCTGAAGCCGTCGATCAATTGGCTCAACCCCGGCACGATAACGATCGCTCATACCGGGCTCGATGAGTTTGGGTTCGGCGTGCGCGCCAGCAAGTTCTGCGTGGATCGCGTCACATTTCTTGGTGGCGGCATCGAGATCGGCTTTAACCTCGCGCGCATCGAACGGGCCCGTACTGATCGCCTCAATCAGCTTGTCACGCTTCGCCAGAGCCTTGGCGAGATCTTACTCAAAGGCGGTTGGGTTGGCGCGCTGCGCCTTTGGGACCGCGGCCATGCCCCACTCATATTCCTGCTCGAAGACATCGAGGAGCTAGGGATCTAAGGGATAGTTGCGCAGGCCGAGAGGCTGATGCGCCGCGCGAAACGGTGTCCGGCGAAGGTTGGGGCTGGACTAAGATCTGGCAAGTGCGCCGATTGCCTAATCAACTCCGGCAGTGGGACGAAGCCGCCCGTCGGCGACGGCCACTTCGAGCGGGGCGTCATACTCTGAAAGAATCCTCTCCATATGAGCCGCTAACGCGGGATGAAAATGAGAATTGCGCTCGTCCAATTTTGTCGTCGAGCCAAAGGTAGCGGCGGGCATATTCATCGGCGTCTTAGAGAATTCCGAGGCTCGCAAGTCTCAATAGGTCGATCTCCAGCGCTAGAATATCGCTGTCGACCAGGACGCCATCACAATCGAAAATCACCGCGTCACACAAAGAACTCTCTTGGCTATGAGCTATGCTCTGGTAGGCCCGACAGGACTCGAACCTGTAACCAGACCGTTATGAGCGGCCGGCTCTAACCATTGAGCTACGGGCCCCCAATAGTCGCTACGGGGCGCATGTGCGTTGAGCCGATCCAGTTCGTCAAGTCTCGGCATGCACTCCACGCCGAGAGAGCCCGCGCCGGCTTGTCGTCAGGCTTTGGCGCTGATCTTTTTGACGTTCCCAGCCTCCCAATTGAGCATCGGCAGCCGCCCGATACGTTGCTGAACGTCAGCATCAACATCGAGCAAGCTCGCATCGATCTCTCCCCGGTCGATGACGCCATCAAGAAATTCGCGTTCCTTGTCGGTGAGCGCAAGCACTGGCTCAAGCCGCGTGCGGCATTCCTCGATTGCCTCCTTTGTCCACGGTTCTACCGAGCCATCCGCTTCGAAGTAGGCGCGCGGCAGGCATATGAGCAACTTGCTCTGCAGCTCTTTTTCATCTGCGCCGATCGCGTCGATCGAAACCTTACGCCAGTCTGCGCGCCCGGAAGCGCCAAAGCGTAGCATCGCGGCTTGACCAGTCGCCAATCGAGATCGGTCATCTTGAAGATGCGGCGGGCGTCGAAAAGGTCTCGTGCTGCGCGGCGTCTGAGAAGCGCACTGGAGGAGGCGAGCGAGAATTCAACCGAGGCGAATAGGCTTGGGATGGAGCAAACATGGGATCTGGACGCTGATCACGCTGGTGGCGCGGCTCATGCGAAGGCCGCAGCCTGGAGTTCGGCTTCTGCTATCGCCTCGACAAAAACCCAGGGCAGCGGGCAATGGGTCCAGCCGGATTGCTGGCGGCCAGTTCGCGCGACGGCTCACTGGGTGAATTTCCAACGTTCCAGGCGGCGGCTTGAGGCCCGCGCACCACTTTTACGCAGTCTGATCCGCTGGCGGGTCTGAGGCGATCACTTGGCCGCGCAGCCAGGTGAGGAAAGCATTCTGCGAGGGTTCGAACCGCCGCCCACGCGGCCACACGAGCCAATAGGCAAACGCCACCGGAGCTGCTTCTTCAGTAAGCGGTGCAATCAAGCGGCCTTCATTCAGATCGCGCTGAGCCAGCTGTCGTTTTGCCAGCACCATGCCTTTGCCTTCAACGGCGGCTTCGATCGCGAGACTCGATTGATTGAACCGCAATCCGCGCTCCACGTCAGTGCGCCGCAAACCACGCGCCGCAAACCACATGCTCCAGCTTGGGCATGACGGGTCGCGCTCGGAAGCATCATCATGGATCAGCGGAATGTTCACAAGGTCCGCTGCAGAGGTCAAAGATCCCGTTTCTTCCGCAAAGCGCGGGCTGCAGACGACGATGACAGATTCCGCCATCAAGCGCTCGAAGTGCAAATTTTCATAAGCGCCCGGCCCGTAGCGCACGGCCATATCGATATCGCTGGTCGAGAAATCCGTGAGTGTCATGTCGGCCGAGAGCCGAACTTCAACTTCGGGATGTGAATCCTGAAAGTGGCTCAGCCGCGGGATTAGCCACTTCGAGGCGAAGGACGGCGGCGTCGAAATCGAAATCCGCCGACCACGTGTCGCTGAACGCATGGCGCGGCCGGCGTGCAGCATTTCCGAAAGCACGACACCAGCATGCGCAAACGCGGCCCTGCCTGCATCGGTCAGTTCGACACTGCGGCCTAATCGGCGGAACAAGGGTTGGCCCGCAAACTCTTCCAGCGATTTTATGTGCTGACTGACGGCGCCGGGGCTGATGTCCAGCTCATCGGCCGCGCGCGAGAAGCTCGCCAGCCTAGCCGCTGCTTCAAACACGCGTAGAGCCAAAAACGGCGGCAGGAGGTCGTTCGTGCTCACGTCATTTTTCCGTTGCGTCGCTCGTGACATGGGTGGCCAAGGGTCCCTGACCAACCGGCGCGCTTCCCTTTCGACAAGGTTTTGCGCCTCCGAGCACCCATTTTCCCCGTCGGCATGCGCTCGCGCCACATCCAGGTTGGACTTCAGGGCGCAGGCGTTCGCGCAAACAAGATCGCGCGCGCCGTCCATCAATACCAAATCGAGGAAGGCCTCGCGCTGGCTTCAACTGGAGCGACACTGTCGTCACCGGCGAAGGGCGCGGCTATCACTTGCGCGCGAAGCCTTATTCTCGCGATTGGTCGTTCGTGCGGCTCTGACCTCGGTTCCGCCTGCGCCATCATCCCACTTCCATCGACGCGCAGTGGCACTATGTTGGAGCTAAGGAGACTTCCATGACTGGGTTTTGGATCGGCATCGTTGTCGTCGTCGCAGCCATTGTCGGTATTTCGGTGCTGGTCGGCAAAATGCTGAGCAAGCCGAAAGGCCTGGGTTCGCCCGATCGCCACGCCCAGATGACGGCGCTGAAGGCCTCCGGCGCGCTTAAGTACCGCAAGTCGAACCGCGACTAATGAGCGAAGCACTCCGCGCAGAATTGCCTTCGGACAAAGCCGAACGCTACGCGGCGTTGCGCGCTGAGATTGCGGCCGTCATTGTCGGCGAGCCCAATGTGACCGCGCGCTACGCCACCGCCGCCTCATTGCTGGCGCAGGCATTTGCCGATCGTTTCTTCTGGACCGGGTTCTACCTCGTCGACGAGACAAAACAGAACGAGCTTGTCGTCGGCCCCTACCAAGGCACGCTTGGCTGCTTGCGCATCCCATTCGGCAAAGGCGTTTGCGGCGCCGCCGCTGCAAATCGAGAAACCATCATCGTACCCGACGTGCACGCCTTCCCCGGCCACATCGCCTGCGACAGCCGCTCCAATTCCGAGATCGTCACGCCGGTTTTTGACCGCAGCGGCGCGCTTGCCGGCGTCCTCGACGTAGACTCCACCCAATTCGACGCGTTCGACACCGTGGATAAGGACGGCCTTGAAGCCATTTGCGGCGACCTCCTCACCCTGGACTAGCGTCAAACGCCGCCCGGCCTTGCCCCTGCGGCTGGGCGCGTTAAAAGCGCGCCACGAAAATCATGGGGCGAATGTGAGCGACGAAAAAATCGGCTTGATCCTGGGTCCAATCGCGCAGCACGCGACGGAAGTGGCCGCCATCGCCAGCGCGCGACTGTCTGGTTTTGGCCGCAAGAACGATGCTGACCAGGCGGCGGTCGACGCTATGCGCCGCTCGTTTCAGTCGGCGCCGTTCTCGGGCAAGGTCGTCATCGGTGAAGGCGAGATCGATGAAGCGCCGATGCTCTATATCGGCGAAGAGATTGGCGCTGGCGGTCCGCGCGTCGACATCGCCGTCGATCCGCTCGAAGGCACCAAGCTTTGCGCCAATGACGCACCGAACGCGATGACGGTCGTCGCGCTCGCGCTGGAAGGGGGCCTTCTGCACGCCCCTGATATGTACATGAACAAGCTCGCGATCGGCCCCGGCTACCCGGCGGGCATTATCGATCTCGATCTCTCACCTGCCGAGAATGTGAAGCGGCTCGCCAAGCACAAGAACGTGCCGGTCAGCGAAATCCGCGCCTGCCTGCTCGATCGCGATCGCCATAAGAGCATCATCGAGGAACTTCGCAGCGTCGGCGCTGGCATCCGCCTCATCCCCGACGGCGACGTCGCTGGCGTATTCTGGACAACCGAAGCCGCACGCTCCGGCGTCGATATTTATTTTGGGTCAGGCGGCGCACCTGAAGGCGTTCTTGCGGCAGCCGCGATCCGCTGCGCCGGCGGCCAGATGCAGGCGCGCCTGATGCCCGAGAACGAGCAGGAAGAGGAACGCGCGCGCAAAATGGGCCGCGACGTCCACGCCAAGCTTTCGCTTGATGACATGGCGCCAGGTCACGTTGTGTTTGCCGCATCGGGCGTCACGCATGGCTCGATGTTTGAAGGTGTTCACTTCGAACACGGGCGCGCGACGGTCGATACGCTGGTGTGGGATTCGTTCACCGGCCGTCGCAGCCGCGTACGCTCCACCTACCCGCAATAATTACTGCTGCGGTTCAGCGGCCGCTTCGGGGCTTTGTGCAGATTCGCTCTCGATGCTGCCATCGACGACCTGCGAGGTCGGTTGCACAGCCGGCTGCGCCGGACGGCGCGAGAACGCGCTAAGTCCCGGCACATTCACCGCGCCGTCATAGACGTTCATCTCAGCGCCCTCGAACGAAGCGCCAACAGGCTCAACGCGCCCACCGAGGCAATCGCCAAGGAAGTGCTCAAGCACGGCGAGATAAGAGAGCCGGTTCTGAGGACGCACCAGGAGACGGCCCTCGTCCGGGAACGTGAGGTACGTGAGTATCCCACGCAACCGCACAGCTTGGGCGACTTGATCGGTCTCTCCGCGCGTCAAACGCGGATCATGCGCGCCGTAGGCGAGGAGCAACGGACTGCGTATGCGGCCCGCATGAAACGCAGGCGAGCGAACGCGCAGCAATTGGCGCCCTGCCTCCGTTCGTGCATCGGCTACACGCCGGTAGAGTTGCTCGCGCTGCGACGCGGGCGCGAGATCGAGCATGGCGAACAAGTTCGCTGGCGCGGCAAAGCTTGCGCCGCATCGATACTGATCCGGCGTGAACGCCAGTCCGGCCAATGCCGCATAGCCTCCAAAGCCGGCGCCAACAATCGCGATGCGATCAGGCTCAGCAACGTGATGCGTGACGGCCCACTCAGAAGCATCCGCCAGATCTTGCTGAATGCGCCCACCCCACTCACCGTTGCCGGCATTGAGGAAGGCTTTGCCGAAACCCGCCGAGCCCCGGTAGTTTACCGAAAGCACGGCGTAGCCGCGATTGGCCAGCCACTGGTGCGTCGCGTCGAAGCCGTAACTATCGCGCGCCCAGGGCCCATCGTGCGGCAGCAACACCATAGCGAGCGGCGCATCCGGACGCGCATCGCCGTCCACGTCCGACCCTGCGGGCAGCGTGAGATACGCAACCAGCGTCGCGCCATCGCGCGCCAGAATCTCAACTGGCGCCATCGGCTGCAACGCCGCTTGCTGCAACTCGGGACGGTGCGAAAATAGCGATGTCAAACGCCGGCCTGCGGGACCAGCGCGATCAAACATATACGAACGACGCGGCGTCGTCGGGCTTTCTTCAACGACGATCCAGCGCGTATCATCCGCGCTCCGCGAGGCAACCGTGAAATCGCCCGTCAGCGAGCGATCGAGAAACTCGATGTCCGCTTGGCTATCGGCGTTGAGCGCGCGCCACTCGCGCCGCAAGTACTCCGTCGCGAACGCTTCCGCCGCGCCGGTCACGGGATCAATCCAAACATCGACCACGTCGGCGCGATCACCTTCGCCAAGCACCGCCTTCTCGCCGGTCGCCACATCGACGCGCACGAGGGCCGTGCGATCACGCGCCTGCGTGTCAGGCTGACCCAGCGTAGAATCCAGCATCAGCACGTGCGCACCATCGGCTTCGAAACCGAGCAGCCGCGTCGACATCACATCTTCGAACGGTATCTCGAACACGGTGCGCGAACGCCCGCGCGACTCGAACGCCACAACATCCGCGCCGCCATCGCCGCGAGCGCGCACGCCCAGGCGAACGACATTGTTCTGGTCGAGCAGGAAACTTGAATACCCGCGCGGCCCGCCATTGCGCTGCAAAACCGTACGTGCACCGCTGGTAAGGTCGACGCGCACCACATCGGGCCACGAGCGATCGCGATCGTTCAGCGCCACAACAACAGCGCCGGGATCGGCGGCGCTGACACCCAAAATGTCCGCGCGCGCGCCAGCCGGTGTCAGCGCCCGGGTCGCGCCGCTTGCGACATCGACCGCATAAAGGCGCGTGTTCTCGTCACCGTCCGCGTCCTGCAGATAGAGCAGTGTCGAGCCATCGGCTGCCCAACGGAACGTGCTCACGCCCCGCGCGCGCTCGTCCGTAAGCGCCCGCGCCTCGTCCATCGCATCGACGGAAAGCACCCAGAGGTTCGTCACGCCGTCCCGCGGCGCCAGAAACGCCACCCGATCGCCGCGCGGCGAAAGCTGGCCGCCATGTCGGGTCGGTTCGCCAAATAGCGCCGCGCGAGTGATGAGATCGGGAGCAGCCGGGACAGGCACAGGCGTGTGGGCGCGCTCGCCGCACGCGGCGAGACCTAACGCTAGCCCCAGGGCGACAACCCCGGCCCAATATCTCGACCTCGAAACCACCCCGAACCTTACAGCCCTGTCATCTGCCCGCCAACGCGGATGGCTGACAGGGTGTTCACCTTTACGGCATGGGTTTGACCGGGGCTGCAGCCAGGCGCCCCAACTAGGCGTTTTGACACCCTGACCGGCACACCCTATCTCACTGCCGCTTTGGCAAAACCGACTCATCCCCCCGCCGCCACCGGCGCCCTTGTGCTCGCCGATGGTTCCGTATTCCTGGGTGAAGGCCTAGGCGCCATAGGCGCCGCCGAGGGCGAAGTCTGCTTCAACACCTCGATGACGGGCTATCAGGAAATCCTGACCGACCCCTCCTACGCGGCGCAAATCGTCGCCTTCACGTTTCCGCACATCGGCAACGTCGGGACCAACAACGAGGACATCGAGACGTCGTCCCCTGCAGCGGCTGCAGCCGCGCGCGGCGCCGTCTTTCGCACGCGTCCAACGTTGCCGTCGAACTGGCGCAGCGACGACGATCTCGACAGCTGGATGAAGAAGCGCAACGTCATCGCGCTGTCCGGCCTCGACACGCGCGCGCTCACCAAGCGCATCCGCGAGCACGGCATGCCTAACGCCGTCATCGCGCACGCGCCTGATGGCAAGTTCGATCTCGACAAATTGCGCGCACAGGCAAAAGCCTGGGGTGGCCTCGACGGCCTCGATCTCGCAAAAGACGTCACCACCGCACAAAGCTACGTCGTCAACGAAAAGCGCTGGCAGTGGCCGGTCGGCGTCGAGAACGTCACCAAACCGAAGTTCACCGTCGTGGTTATGGACTACGGTGTAAAGCGCAACATCCTGCGCGCGCTCGGCGACATCGGCGCAAAGACCATCGTACTCCCCGCCACAGCCACAGCGGAAGAAGCGCTCGCGCACAATCCCGATGGCATCTTGTTGTCGAACGGCCCTGGCGATCCGGCCGCGACGGGAAAATACGCCGCGCCGGAAATCAAAAAGCTGGTCGAGAGCGGCAAGCCGGTCATGGGCGTTTGCCTCGGCCACCAGATGCTTGGCCTCGCGCTCGGTGCGAAAACACACAAAATGGCGCAAGGCCATCACGGCGCAAACCATCCGGTGAAAGATCAATCGACCGGCAAGGTCGAGATCGTCTCGATGAACCACGGGTTTGCGATCGACACCTCAACGCTGCCGAAGGGCGTGAAGGAAACGCACGTTTCGCTGTTCGACGGCTCAAATTGCGGCATCGAACTCGAAGGCAAGCCGGTGTTCTCGGTGCAGTATCACCCAGAAGCATCACCTGGACCGCAAGACAGCCACTACCTGTTCGAGCGCTTCGCGAAGCTCATGGCAAAGAAGACCAAGAGCGCAGCGTAAAGCTGCCGCGCGGCTAGGCCATTCGGTCCACTGGAAAAATCCACGGAGCAATGCGATTGCCTGACGACAGGGCTTAGACGCCTGGCGGGGGATTTGCATGAAACGTATCTTGGTTGCGGCCTCGGCCGCAGGCTGGTTGTTCGCACCCGGGCTTGCGCATGCAGAGCCTGGCCTTGCCGCAGAAGTTTACGGCCCCAGTGTTCACGAGGGCGAAGGTGAATTTGCTCTCCGCACCGGCGTGCTCGATGGCGGCGACGCAGACGGTGAGTGGCAAACAAAGATCGAATTCGGTTACGCGTTCACCGACTTTTGGCGTCCATCCATCGTCGGCGAGTGGGAGCACGAATCTGGCGACACGGAGTTCTCGGCCGTTGCGATCGAGAACGTCTTCGATTTCACCGGCACGCGCGAATGGCCCGTGCACTTCGGCGCCTATGTCGAGTACGAAGTGAATACCCAAGACGGCCCCGACGGGCTGGAACTCAAACTGCTCATGCAACGTGAGCGCGCGCCCCTCAATCTTACACTCAACCTCATTGGCGAGCGCGAAGTTGGCGGCGGCTCATCCGACACCTGGGAGTTCGGATACGCCGGCGAGGCGGCTTACGCCTTCAACGAAGATTTCGCCCTCGGGATTCAAGGGTTCGGCGACGCCGGCGCCGACGATGACTTCGGCGATTTCAGCGATCAGGGCCATTATTGGGGTCCGTTCGCGCAATTCGAACTCGCCCATGTCGGCGAAGGCGAAGTAGAGTTGCAGCTCGGCTACCTCGTCGGTTCCGGACAGTCCGAAGCCGATGACCAGTTCCGCTTCAAAGTGGAGTACGAATTCGGTGACGAAGACTAAGCTCGGCGCCGCCGCTCTCGCATGAAGATTAGGGCCACCGGCGCATTGGCGTTTGCCGCTTTGACCGGCGCGTTCACCGCGCCTCAAGCGAACGCAGAACCTGGCCTTGCTGCTGAAGTTGAATCTCCAATCGTCGTTGCCGGCGCAACGGAATTGTCTTTGCGCGGCGGCGAACTCACTGGCGGTGAAGCTGCGCACGATTGGCAATGGCGCGCGGAGGCCGGCTACGCGTACGTAAGTTGGTGGCGTCCCGGCGTTGCGGCGACTTGGCAAGGCGATGGCGGCGACAACGCTTTGAGCGGCTTGGGTTTCGAGAACATTTTCGACTTCATCCCGAGCCGCCGCTGGCCGGTGCATTTCGGCGCTTACGCCGAATACGAACGCAACATGTCCGAAGGGCCGGACCACATAGAGCTCAAATTGCTGATGCAGCGCCAACGCGGGCCGCTCGATCTACGCTTCAACATCGTCAGCGAACGCGAAACTGGCGATCACTCGGATAATCGCTGGGAATTTGGATACGCAGCGCAGGGATCATATCGGGTAAGCCCAACCCTTCGCCTGGGCGTCCAAGGCTTCGGCGACACCGGCTTCGACGATCAGCTCGGCGACATCGACGATTACGCGCATTGTTGGGGCCCGTTCGCGCAAGTCCGGCTGGCGAGCGTGCGCGAACAAGCCCTCAGCCTTCAGCTCGGCTATCTTGCAAGTTCGGGATACGCCGATGCGGACGGACAATTCCGCCTTGGCCTCGAATGGTCATTCGGCGAAGACGACGACGATTAAACATCGCGCACGCGCGAGATCTGCGTTTCGTAGATGATCGCCGCATCACCGTTATGGAAACGGAGCGACAGCGCGTCGGCGCCGAGGCGGCAGCTCGCAAATCCCACTTCGGCATGCGCGAATTGCGATTGCGGCACAGCCACGACCTGCCGGGATGCAGCGCCCGAGCCGGAGCACACATAATGCACGCCACGATCAACCAAGTGCTCCAGATCGTGTTCGTGGCCATTGAAATAGGCCTGCACGCCGTAGCGCTCTAAAAGCGGCTTCACACGCTCAACCACCGCCGGCGCCTCGCCGTGATTGCCGCTCGATAGGATCGGATGGTGACCCACCACGATCTTCCAGGCCGCGCGATCCGCCGCCAACCGTTCTTCGAACCACTGCAATTGCGTGCGCGCCTCGTCTGAGGTTCCAAGCAAGGGCACATGCGCCGCGGCATTGCCGAGCCGCGCGATCGGCGTTGTGTCGAGAAAATAAAATGTCGCCCGTTCCTCCCCCACATTCATTTCCTGGGCCCAGTAGCGCGCGGGCATACGCCAACGCGAACTGCGACTCGAATACGCCACCTCGGCGCCGGGCGAGCCCTCATAATCGTGATTGCCGAGCACGACGTACCAGGGCGCCTGTAGCGAAGGCGCGGCGTAAACCTCCTCAAACGACGTGCGAAACTGAGGATCGGTCACCGAGCCCACGCCACGCGGATAGAAATTGTCGCCCGTCGAGATGATGAATTGAGGTGCGGTTCGGTCGGCGACAACGCCCATGGCCCGCGCCACGCGATGTTGCTCCACTGAGCCAGATCCCCAGTCGCCGATGATGAGAAAATTGAGGTCGCCGGTTTGCGCGAACGCGCTCGGCGCAATCAACAACGCTCCAGTCGCCAGCATGACGCTGCGGCGCGAAACTGATCCGGCCATGCCATGTCCTTTTCAATACGCCTCATTGTTTGCCCGCCTCCATGACGGAAACAAGCCTCTCCGCTGAACTCAGACTGCAAACCATTAGCGTTGTCGTTGCGAACGCCGCTTCTGGCGGTCCATAAAGGCCGCATGAGCAAACCCGCCCTCCTCGTCCATCCGCCCCTCGGCTTCTTCGAAACCCGCCTTGTCGATTACGACGTCGTGCACTGGCCAACGGATCGCAAAGATGTCGACGCGGCGCTCACCATCGGTCATGTGGGCATCTCAAACGCGATGATCGACGCATTGCCCGAGCTCAAATGCATCGTGTGTTTCGGCGTCGGCGTGGATGGCATCGACCTCGGCTACGCAAAGCAGCGCGGCATCACGATCACGCACGGCCGCGACATCAACCATGAAGACGTCGCCGACGTCGCCATCGGGCTTATGATCGCGCGCCATCGTCTCTTCACAGAAGGCGAGAAAACCTTGCGCGACGGCACATGGACGCCGCCGCTTGCTGTGCCGCCACAACGGCGCCTGCGCGGACGCAAAGTCGGCGTTGTCGGCATGGGCGCCATTGGCGCCGCCGTCGCGCACCGTGCTGAAGCGTTCGGCACGGAGATCAAGTGGTACGGGCCCCGCCCCAAGCTTGACGCGCGCTTTGCATACGAACCAGATCTTTTGAAGCTCGCGCAATGGGCCGATGTGCTGATCGTGTGCGCACGCGGCGACAAAACCACAGAAAAGCTCATTAGCGCTGAAATCATCCACGCACTCGGCAGCGACGGCGTGCTGGTCAACATTTCGCGCGGCAATGTGATCGATGAAGACGCGTTAATTGCCGCGCTCAAATCTGGCGCACTCGGCAGCGCCGGTCTCGATGTGTTTGTCGAAGAGCCGACCCCGATCGATCGCTGGAAGGATGCGCCCAATTGCACGCTGACGCCACATCTCGGCGGCGGCACGCGCGAGGCGCTCTACGAAGGCTCGCAGAACGTCCTCGAAAATCTCCGCCGCTTCCACGCTGGCGAGGAACTTCTCTCGCCACTGGCCGGCTAGGCCCACGGAACCGCGCTCTCAGAACTTTGTTCTCCCCGCAGACAAGCGTTGGAGAGTGAAATGGCTGAGAGAGAAAGTGGCGGTTCATCGCCTTGGGTTGCGTTTTTGGCGGGCATCATTCTGGTCGCCGTCGTCGCGTTCGGTGTCGTCGCCTATACGGGCGGCCTCCAGCAGCAAGAAACGGCGCAGCTGGAACTCAACATACCGGACGTCAAAGTGAACCCGCCGGACATCGACCTGCCGGACCCGCCGCCAGCGCCGACGCTGCCGCCGGCGGCTGAGCAAGCCCCAGCTGAAGCGCCGACCAACTAAGCGCCAAGCGATAAAATCAGAGGGCGGCGGATCACTCCGCCGCCCTCTTTGCGTACGCGATTTCTTCGCGAACTAGCGCAGTTCGAACGTCACACTGACGCTCACTCGCGTTTCAATTTCGCCAGGCGAAACGGGTGTCGACGCGGCAGCCGCGTCACGCATCGCAAAGCGTTCGACCGCAACCGGCATCGGCGGCGCGTAACCGCCACCCTCTTGCACGGCGACGATGCGTTGCACGCGCATGCCGAGCGCGTTGGCGTAAAGCTCGGCGCGACGGCGCGCTTCGGCGATTGCGCCGCGACGCGCGATATCCAGCTGCGCGTCAGGATCGGCGCGCGAGAACGAGACGCCATTGATGGCATTGCCACCAGCGGCCACGGCCGCGTCGATCACGCGCCCAGTGTTGTCGATGTTGCGCACCTTCGCGGTAACGCTGTTGTTGGCCTGATAACCGGTAATGCGCGGTTGCTGGCCTTCGACATATTGCTGCTGGGGATAGACTGAGACGTTGGACGTCTGAATATCGCGCTCGGCCACGCCTGCACGGCGAAGCGCCGCGACCAGCGCGGTCATCCGGCGCGCATTGTCGGCCAACGCCGCCGCTGCGGTTTGGGCTTCGGTGGTGACGCCGAGATTGATCGTCGCCAGATCCGGGCGCGCTTCGGACGTACCGTCGGCGCTCACGCTAAGCAGCGTGCCCTCAACATGGGCGTGTTCAGTTTGGGTCTGCGCATGAGCCGCGGGCGCAACAGCCGCAGCGGCCAGAACGGCGAATGCCGCCGCAGCTTTCATAACTTGCATCGATAGGTCTCCGTCGTCCATCGCGCCCAAGCCTGCGAGCCCGGGCGCCCAAATTACGGCGGCGTCAGGATGTGTCCGCCTCACTCCCGTGAAATGTGAGCCCGAAACCAAAGTTCCAGGCCAAGCGTTGAATTGGGGACACAGGAGAATGCCCTATGGCCCACAAGGAAATCAGACCGAAGGCCAAGCCGACCACACCGCCACCGCCAAAAATCAAGAGGGTGCGCGACGCAGGCCCCGACGCCATGGCCAACCCGCCCAAGAAATGGACCGACGTCGATCAGGCCTCTGACGAGAGTTTTCCAGCGAGCGATCCGCCGGGGAAATACTAAAAACGCACCCAAACGCACGATTGGAGGCAGCGGTCGCCGAATCGTTTCGGCGAATCGCTGTATAATAGGCAACTACGTCACTCCACTCAGGTATTGATGCGTTTCACCGACACCTTGCTACGCCAGGTGCGCGACAGAGTTTCGATTGCCGACTATGCCGGCAAACGTCTCAGCTGGCACAAACAAAAGTCACGGCCATCAGCCGGCGACTATTGGGCATGCTGTCCGTTCCATCAGGAAAAGAGCCCCTCCTTCCACATCCTGGACAACAAGGGTCTCTTCAAATGCTTCGGCTGCGGTGAAAAGGGCGATGTCTTCACGCTTGCGATGAAGCTCGAAGGCCTGAGCTTTCCTGAAGCGGTGGAGAAGTTCGCAGAGATCGCGGGCGTTCAGCTGCCGAAAGACGATTACGACAATCGCGGCGAAAACGATCAGCGCAAACGCCTTTACGCCGTCACCGCCGCTGCGGCGAAACTGTTTTCGTCAGCGCTACGCTCAAGCGGCGGCGCCGAGGCTCGCAAATATCTGCACGGCCGCGGCTTCGGCCCGGACGAATGGGAGCGCTTCTCCATCGGCTACGCGCCGGATGAATGGAGCTGGGCGATCGACAAGCTGAAAGCCGAAGGCTTCACGATCGACGAGATCGTACAAGCCGGCATTGGACGCGCGGGCGAAGACGACAAACGCGCCATCGACACCTTCCGTGGCCGCGTCACCTTCGAGATCACCGACACAGCTGGAAAAGTCATCGGCTTCGGCGGCCGCGCGCTCGCGAAAGACGCCAAAGCCAAATACATCAACTCACCCGAGACGCCCCTCTACTCGAAGAGCCGCGTGCTTTACCGCCTAAAGCAGGCGCGTGAGCTGCTGGCAAAAACCAAAGCCGAGGGCTTGGTCGTCGGCGAAGGCTATCTCGATGTCATCGCTTTCGAGCGCGCCGGGATCGCCGCCGTCGCCCCCTGCGGCACCGCGCTCACCGAAGAACAGCTGCAACTTCTTTGGCGCTCAGGCGGCGAGCCGGTGCTTTGCCTCGACGGCGATAGCGCCGGTCAGCGCGCCGCTGAACGCGCCCTGGATCTGGCGCTGCCGCACCTCGCCCCGGGCCGCACCATCCGCCTCGCCTACGCACCCAAGGGCGAAGACCCGGACGACATCTATCGCCGCGCCGGCGCAGAAGCCCTCGCCGCGCTGATCGACGCCGCCGTTCCGGCCTCCGACGCTCTCTTCGAACGCGAAAAGCTCCGCCATGGCGGGGTCGACACCCCGGAAGCGCAGGCCGCGTTTCAGGCGTCCTTGAAGGAATCCATCGGCAAAATCGCCGACCGCGACACCCAGCGCGCCTTCTTCTCGGACCTGATGAGCCGCGCCAACGCGCTCATCCGGTCAAAGCGCCCGGCTTTCGTCCCGAACCAAGGCGGCGCCTTTCCGCGCAAGGGCCAACCGGCCGGCGCGACCGCCGAGCTCAAGTCGCACGCCGCCAGCCATCGCCCGCGCCCGGCCGCCGAGAGCTTCCTCAGCGCCGCCACCGACCTGCCCCAGATCCTCGACAGCTACAGCAACTGGATCGAACGCCTGGCGATCACCGACCCCGACCTCGACGCCATCCGCGACGCGCTTCTTGAACTCGCCGATGGCCCTGAATCCCATGGGGCCATTGACCGGAGAGCGTTGAGCCTCCATTTGACCCGATCGGGTCAGGATCGGGCAGCCGAGCGCGTTTCGCGCTGGCCGAAAGCCAAGGCGCCGCCGGAGGGGGCGGATGTCAGCGCTGAATGGCTCGCTCTGGCGACACGAGAAGTCGTGGCGCCGGCGATACGGGAGGAATTGGCTGAGCTGCGCCAAGCGGCAGCCGATGGGGACGATACGGCCTTCGCACGCTTCCAGGCCTTGAGCCGCGAAGCACGCGAGATCGAAGCGCGGGCGCGCGAGGCCAAGCTGGACGATGTGCACGAAGACGACGCGGGCGGCCTAGTCGCCTGAGGTTTGATGACTATTTCGGAATTGATAAATGGCAAAAGCCCCGATGAGCAAAACTGACGACGCAGCAGCGGAAGAAAAGGACGCGCCAGAAGGCCCGATCCTTGATCTCTCCGACGCCGCCGTGAAGAAGATGATCAAAGCCGCCAAGGCGCGCGGCTTTGTCACTCACGAAGAGCTCAACAAGGTTCTGCCGTCCGACGAGTTCGATTCTGAAGCCATCGAGAACGTGATGGCCCAGCTCAACGAGATGGGCATCAACGTCGTCGACAACGAAGAAGAAGGCGAAGCCGCCGAAGAAGAATCCAGCAACACCAAGGCGATCGCCACGCGCGAAGAGACGACCACCAAGGTCGCCGTCACCAACACCCGCGAAGACGCCGACCGCACCGACGATCCGGTCCGCATGTATCTGCGCGAAATGGGTTCGGTGGAGCTGCTCAGCCGCGAAGGCGAAATCGCCATCGCCAAGCGCATCGAGGCCGGCCGCGACGCGATGATCCGCGGCCTATGCGAAAGCCCGCTGACCTTCGAAGCCATCATGGTGTGGCGCGATGAACTGCGAGAGCAAAAGATCCTGCTCCGCGACATCATCGATCTTGAAGCCACCTACGGCGCTGAAATGGGCATCACGCCCCCGTCCGCGCCGGGCGTGAACGCTGACGGCCTCGTCGATCCTGAAGCCGCCAAGATCGAAATCGCCGAGCAAGAACGCAAAAAGGCCGAGAAGGTCGCGGCCCAGCGCGCCGCCCTCACCGGCAACGACGATGCAGGCGACGGCGACGAAAAGGAGCCGAGCGAATCCTCCGGCGAAGGCGACGCAGACGGCGAGTTCGACGACGAACAGGCGATCTCGATGTCGGCGATGGAAGCAGAACTCAAAGAAGGCGTCATGTCGACGCTCGACAACATCGCAGAAGCCTTCGGTCAGTTCCGCAAGCTTCAGGAAAAGCGCATCGATCTGCGCTTGAAGGGCAAGGCCCTCCCCGGCGCCCAGGCGGAAAACTACGACACCGCGCAAAACACCATCATCGAAGAGCTAAAGAAGCTGAAGCTCAACAACGCGCGTATCGAAAGCCTAGTCGAGCAGCTCTACGCCATCAATCGCAAGCTCATTCAGCTTGAAGGCAAGCTGATGCGCCTTGCTGAATCGAACGGCGTGCCGCGCGGCGAATTCCTCTCGAATTACCAAGGCCACGAACTCGATCCAAAATGGACCGAGAAGATGGCGGCCAACAAGCTGAAGGCTTGGGCCAAGTTCGTCACCGCCGAGATCGACGACATCAACGACATTCGCGGTGAAATCGGCGTGCTCGCCACCGAAACCGGCGTGCCGATCGACGAATACCGCCGCATCGTTCACGCCGTGCAGAAGGGCGAACGCGAAGCGCGCCAAGCCAAGAAGGAGATGGTCGAAGCGAACCTCCGCCTCGTCATCTCCATCGCCAAGAAATACACCAATCGCGGCCTGCAATTTCTGGATCTCATCCAGGAAGGCAATATCGGCCTGATGAAAGCCGTCGATAAGTTCGAGTATCGCCGCGGCTACAAATTCAGCACATACGCGACGTGGTGGATTCGCCAAGCCATCACCCGCTCGATCGCCGACCAGGCGCGCACCATCCGCATCCCGGTGCACATGATCGAGACGATCAACAAGCTCGTCCGCACCAGCCGTCAGATGCTGCACGAAATCGGCCGCGAACCGACGCCTGAAGAGCTTGCTGAAAAGCTCGGCTTGCCGCTTGAGAAGGTGCGCAAGGTGATGAAAATCGCCAAGGAGCCGATCTCCTTGGAAACGCCGATTGGCGACGAAGAAGATTCACACCTCGGCGATTTCATCGAGGACAAGAACGCGATCTTGCCGGTCGACGCCGCCATCCAATCCAACCTGCGCGAAACAACCACGCGGGTTTTGGCCTCGCTCACCCCGCGCGAAGAACGCGTCCTTCGCATGCGCTTCGGCATAGGCATGAACACGGATCACACGCTCGAAGAAGTCGGCCAGCAGTTCAGCGTCACCCGCGAACGCATCCGCCAGATCGAAGCAAAGGCGCTACGCAAGCTGAAGCATCCGAGCCGCAGCCGGAAGCTCCGGAGCTTCTTGGATAACTAGAGGTGGAAGACGAAAACGTCCTGCGCAATTTTTGCAACGGGCGGCTCGGCAAACTCGCAATGACGCCGATTACTGGGAATGGCAGATCGATCGCGCACGCGCTGAGCGGGGCGTAGCTGAGGCATAATCTGGCGCTAACATCCCGGCCAAGAAAGTCTTCGCCGAAATCCGCGCCCGCCTCGAAGCCCGCGCCGCGCAAATGAGGCGCTTGGGGCTGCGCCCTGGCGCACGGCGCGACATGTTCCACTTCGAACGCTCCCTGAACCGCCACAACCCCAAAGCAGCGCTGCGCATGTTCGACCTCATCACCGGCCGGATTCCGTCACTCGCGGAGCAACCGCTCAAAGGCGTAGAACGCAGGCGTGGCTTCCGCGAGCTGATCATCAATTTAGGCAAGTCCGCATACATTGTGCGCTATCGCTTCGCGACCGGCCCGGTGGTGGTGGTGACGCGCTTATGCATAGTCTTCAAAGCCGCCGCTAGATGAGGCACTCATGCGCGCACTTTTCACCGCCCTAGTTTTGCCTCTCGCGCCACTCTCCGGTTGCGCGCAAACGCAGGCGGCGCAGGTCAACGTCTCGCAAGATGAAGCCGAAATCCGCGCGCTGATCGCCACCATGGAAGCCGCGTGGAATGGCGGCGACTTCGAGGGCTATATGGCGGGGTTTGAAAATCCCGGCGTCGTGTTCGTGTCAGGCGGGCGCATTCAGGATGGGTGGCAAGGCACGCTCGATCATTACGTGCGCGACTATGGCGGCGCACCCGAGCGGCGCGGGCAACTACATTTCTACGATATCAGCGTCGAGATGCTTGGGCCGGACTCTGCAATGCTCGTCAGTCACTATCAGCTTGAACGGCCCGAACGCGCGCAACAAGGCATCAACACGCGCCTTATGCGTAAGATTGATGGCCACTGGGTGATCGCGCTGAACCACGTCTCGTCTTACGATCCGCACGCGCCAGCACAACACTAGCTCCGCGCCAGCAGATCCACCAGATCTTGCCTCCAATTCACGGCCCAGGTGTGTGTGCCGTGCCCGCGCGTTACCGAGGTTTCTTCCACCAATCTGAACCGCGCATTCGCGCCCATGCGCGCCAGCACCTCTTGCGGATAGGCAAAGTTGCGCGGGTTTATGAAATCGTCGGCGCTGTTGATCCATGTCACTGGTGCGGTGACACGCTCAAGATTGGGCCATGGATTGTAATTTCGCGAGCTTTCGAACTGATAGATCACGTCGTTCGCATCGAGCCCGGCGATGGCGCGCTCGACGCGGCCGCGAATTTCCGCCGTCGCCGCATCGCGCGTTGGCCATTGCTCTTGAAAATAGAGCGGTGCAGCGCCGGCGATTTGCAGGATCGATGCTGCCGTCCGTAGACCTTGCGCGGGTTGAGCGGAATATTCGCCGCCGTTCCACGCCGGATCGCTTTGAATGCCGTCGATGATGAGCTGGCGCCACATCCGGTTCAGCCCCGCGATTTCGATCGGCTCGCACGCCAGCGGCATCAAGGCCCGCGCAAAATCCGGATGGCTCTCGCCCCATACGAACGCATGCATGCAGCCCATCGAAGTGCCGAGAATGAGCCGCGCGCGCCGCACGTGCAGACCTTCCGTCAAAAGCCGATGCTGCAGCGCGACCATGTCGTCATAGTCATAACGGGGAAACCGCATGTGCAGCCCGTCCGAGGGCTTCGATGAACGGCCGTGCCCGACATTGTCCGGCATGACGATGTAATAACGCTCGACATCGAGCGGTTGACCCGGGCCAAACAACTCATTGGCAAATTGCGGCGCAAGAAACTGCCGCCCGCTTCCGCCAGTGCCGTGCAACAGCAGCACAGCATTATCGATCTGCCCGCGCCTGTCGCGATGGGGACGTCCCAGCGTCTGATAATGGATGCGCACCTCATCCAGCCGCTCGCTCGAGCGAAACTCGAAATCACGCGCGATGAAATCTGCTTCCGCTGGGGTCCATTGCTGTTGAGGCGGCGCGCTAATCGGCGCGCCCTGCAAAGCCAATGCGATCACAGCTGCGGCGAAAGACATATGAAAAGCTCCGTTTGCACGGAGCCTAGAATCTTATCAGGCGTAGTTGAAGCTCACGCTGATCCGCGATTTCTTCGCCGTATTCATCGCCACCTCATGGCGCACGAAACTTTCCCACATCAGCACATCGCCTGCCTTTGGCGTGACATAGACGAACGTGCGCTCCGATTCCGGCGCATCCTTCAGCCGCCCAGGCGCGGCCATCATCATCGCATGGCGCGGATCTTCCAGTTTGAGCGCCGAAGCGCCCGCTGGGACATCGACGTAATACGTTCCCGAGAGCACGCTTTGGGGATGAATGTGGCCGGTGTGGACGCCATTCGGTTCCAGCACGTTGATCCAGAGGCTATCGAGCTTCAGCTTGCCGCCGCCGAGATCCATGTGCAGCTCGCGCGCAAACGCCATGGCGTGCTTATCCAACACCTGCTTCAGCGCGTTAAACTCAGGATCGCGCTTCGGCAGATCATCGAGCGAGGCGTACGAGGTGTAGCCCTGATAATTGTTTTCCTTGCTCCAGCGCTGCCCGGCCTTATCGGCCGTCGCAATCGCGCGGCAGCTCTTCAGCAAAGCGGCGTTGTCCACGCCGGCGAGTTCGGCGCGATAAAGCTTGGTGACGAAAAGAGTCTTGATCTCCATGGCGCGTGCTTACGTGCGCCGAGGCAGCTCACGCAAACGCATTCGCGCGCAAAGAAAAGGCGCCCCCTTCTCCCAGTGATGGGGAATGGGGGCGCCAGGCAGGAACGTCCACGCGGGAGGCGCAGGACGCTAAGTTCGGGGAGGACTTACTGAGCGAGCGAGGCCGTTTGGACGGTCGGCGAGATCGCAGCGATGGTGAGTTCATGGCCACGCGTTACCTCGCAGCGGACGTTTTGCAGCTGGCCGTTGCGCCACAGGTCGAGCTCGACGCGAACGGCGCGCGGGCGAACGCGGACCTGGTCGAGACGAACCGTGGCGTCAGCGCCTGCCTGGGCCTGAACTTCGGCGCGGCAGATCGAGATCGCTTGGTTGCGATCGCTGACGTCATCGGCGGAGGCCACGCCTGGGAGCACCAGGACTGCGGTTAACGCCATGGCGGACATAAGAAAATTCTTCATTTGACCCTCCGGGGAGTGAGGACCCGGTTCCGATTATGATGACCGGTCTATTTATTCGATATCACTAGACCGGTCGTCATACAAGTGCTATTTTCGGGTCATGGCGAAAGTTTCATCGGCTCGTGAAGACATGTTGGCCGCGGCGTCGAACTTGTTTCGCGAACGCGGCTATCAAGGCATCGGGATCGCCGAGTTGCTGGAGAAGTCCCGCGCGCCGCGCGGGTCGCTGTACTTCCATTTCCCAGGCGGCAAAGAGCAGATTGGCGCCGAAGTCATCAACGGCTTCGCCACGCGGACCGCGGCGCGTTTTCGTGAACTAGCCGCGAGCGGCATCGACCTCGATACCTTCATCGTGAGCGTCTTCAAGACGACTGCGAAGGAATCCAAAGCCTGCGAATTTCATGGCTCATGTCCGATTGCCGCCATTGCCGCGGGTTTCGGCGCCGATGACAAACTGCTCGCTGTCGCGATCAAAGATTGCTTCGCCGCGTGGGAGCAAGCCATCGCCGACGCTGCGCAGGCGCGTGGGATGAATGAAAAGAACGCCGGTATTTTCGCATCCGCCTTCCTCGCTTCGATGGAAGGCGCATTTGTGCTCTCAAAAGCGCAGCGTTCCACAGCGCCGCATGTGAACGCATCGCGCGCCATGCAAGCGCTCGCGACCGCCCTCTCGTGAACTGACGCGGGTCGCGGCTATTCCTGCGGCGTCAGACGCGCGCGCAGTGCGCGCACGCGCTCCAGTAAGGGCGCAGCCTGAGGAATTACGGCGCCATACTCAAACGAGACGCTTCGCTCGCTGTCGGCGGAAATCACCAAGGATTCCGCGCCGCCGTCTGCGCAATCAGGGCAACCGATCACAGCCGGCAAACCGCTCAGATCCGTGTCTGCGGCTAGCCGCTCGATGGCATCCCATTCGTCAGGGGTAAGCACAGTTGCCAAACGCTGCTCGGGTAAATTCTGCGGTCCGCCGCGGCCGCCGCGCGCTTCACGAATGAGCACGGCGCGTCCCGACGAAATTTCAAGCCGCGTCGTGCAATAACCCACGCACATGCCGAATGACGTGGTCGAGACGATTTGCCGAACATTCGCTGCTTCAGGCGCAGGCGCATTCGCGCAAGCCGCCAGCAAAAAGCCAGCCAGCAACACCAACTTCGCTCGAGACATCATCTCACTCATCCAAACTCAACAGAGCCACACTAGGCGGCGACTAGCGGCATTACTGAGGCAATCAGCCCCAAACGTCGCTCATCACCCGCGCAAAGTTTCCGCCCAGTATCTTTGCGATCCGGGCGTCGGCGTGCCCGCGCTGAGAAAGCATGGCGGCGAGCGTTGCAAACCGGTCGGCGGTGTTGAGATCAGGAATGAACGTGTAAAGATCAGCTGGTCTTCCGCGCTGGAACACGCCCTCTTCAACCGCGTCCGCAACCCATTCGCGATTATCCGTCTCAAATTCCGACGTACGCTCGATCGGCGCTATGCCGGCGTCAGTGCCGATGCCGACGTGATCTTCGCCGCACACATTCACTGCGTGCTCAATGTGGCGGATAACGTCGATGGCCATCGGTTGCGTGTCTTCGCGGAGGTAGGGCCAAAAAATGATACCCGCGACGCCGCCGCGGTGCGCCATCGCGCGCAAGGTTGCATCACTGGTGTTGCGTGGGTGATTTGCCAACGCCAAGCATCCAGTGTGGCTGATGAGAACCGGCTCACGCGACGCCGCAACGCCTTCGCTCATAGTGCGCGGCGAGCCGTGCGCCAGATCGACGACAATCTTCTCGGCGTTTAAACGCTCAACGACCTGGCGACCGAAATTGCTGAGGCCGGCATTGCCCGCCTCCATCGATCCATCGCCAACAATGTTGCGCCGGTTGTGGGTCAATTGGATCACCCGCACGCCGAGTTCGCGGTACATCGCGATACGATCCACATCTTCGCCAAGCGGCTCTGTGCCCTGGCATGTGAAGATCACACCCAGCTTATTCTCCGCGCGCGCTCGTGTGAGATCCGCACCCGTGCGCACAGCCAGGAGATGTTCCGGATAGCGCGCGATAATCGCGTTCCACTTTTCGAGATTGGCGCGCGTGCGCGCTATCGCGGCGTCGTCGAACCAGAACTGCCCCTGCGGCGCGATCGTCAGCACGACACCTGTAAGGCCTGAGGCGCGTGCGGCAGCCAGCTCTCCAGCGACCAATGGATCGTCTGGTTCGATAAAGCCCAGCATGAGCCCGCCCGCGCCATCGATCGCGATGGTGTCGCGATATGGCGCCCATGGTTGCAAAGGTGCATTGGACGCTATTCGCGCCGACGACGCGCACGCAGCTTGACCAAGCGCCAAACTCATCATCACCAAGGCGTCACGCCGGCTATGCATAAGTCGCGTTCCTATTCCGCGGCGAGCGCAGTCGGCGCCGCCTGTGGGCCGCGAATGAGTTTGCCCGGGTGCACGCCGAGGTATTCGCCGTCTCGGAACGTCACCTTTCCCGACTTGATGGTCGCGACATAGCCATCGGCCTTCTGCAGCAGACGTTTGCCGCCAGCAGGAAGATCGAACGCCAGCCAAGGTTTGCCGAGCTTTAGGTTGTCAAAATCGATGATGTTGATGTCAGCCAACATGCCAGGCGCAATGAGCCCCCGATCAGAAAGACCATAGAGCACCGCCGTATCGCGCGACTGGCGCTTTACGGCGTGCTCAAGCGTGATGCGTTTGCCGTCGCGATCGCGCACCCAGTGCTGAAGCATGAACGTCGGTGACGCCGCATCGCAAATCGTACCGCAATGGGCGCCGCCATCGGACAGCGAGTTCACGCAATCATCCGCTGCCTGTAGCTCTTCAAGGAAGTTCAAGTTTCCATCGGCATAGTTGAGGATCGGGAAATAGACGAACCCGCGCCCGTCATCCGTCATCAAGAGGT
This sequence comes from Candidatus Viadribacter manganicus, assembly GCF_001679665.1. Classification (GTDB taxonomy): domain Bacteria; phylum Pseudomonadota; class Alphaproteobacteria; order Caulobacterales; family Aquidulcibacteraceae; genus Vitreimonas; species Vitreimonas manganica. The sequence goes on along the minus strand of NZ_CP013244.1, from coordinate 2,836,647 downwards.
CATACGCGTACTCGACGGGTGAAACGCCAGCAGCGGCGGCGCGGGCCGCTATGGTTTCATCCTGCGTCGGCTCATAATTGAACGCAGGACCCATTTCATATTGCAGCGTCCAGCCGCCGGCGATGATCATCATCAAGCCGATGAGATCGCTTTCTGGGAAGATGTTATCTTCGCTAATCATGCGCTGCTTGAAGGCTGGATCTTTCAAATGCGCCAGCTGCTCAGGCCAGGGTTTATCGATGATCTCGAGCCACGCTGGGCGGAAACGGAACGGGTGCACCGTGCCCTGCCAGGCCATGACAATACCGTTTCCACGCAATGCAATCTGCGCAACGATATTGGCGCCCTTGGCATTTTGCGCCCGCATCTCGCTGATCTGTTCTGGAAGCGGCAATTCCTTGGCGATGGATTGAAGCGCCGCGAACGTCACCGGCAATCCTGTTTCTCGCGAAAGCTCACCCATCCATTCGAATTCGTTCCACTCACGCTTCAGATCAGAAGCCATTTCGAAAACGCCGTATCCTGTTCGCCCCATGGCGCGGCCGATGCCGAGCAACTCTTCCTTTGTCGCCGTCGTGCCGGGGACGAGTTCTCGATCGACCGACCGGTGCAAAATCGTGCGCGATGTTGAGAACCCAAGCGCACCAGCGCGCAGTCCCTCTTCGACCACTTTCGACATTTGCGCGATATCGGTCTCGGTTGGATCTTCGTTGCGCGCGCCGCGCTCGCCCATTACGTAGGCGCGGACAGCGCCGTGTGGAACGTGCGTGCCGACGTCGACCGTGCGCGGCAGCCGCTCAAGTTCATCGAGATATTCCGGGAACGTTTCCCAGTTCCACGTCATGCCTTCAGCGAGTGCTGTGCCAGGAATGTCCTCAACGCCTTCCATGAGGCCAATGAGCCAATCGTGCTTGTCAGGCTTGGCCGGCGCAAACCCAACGCCGCAATTTCCCATCACGACGGTGGTGACGCCATGCCAGGACGACGGCGCCATTTCCTGATCCCAGGTGGCTTGCCCGTCATAGTGCGTGTGAATGTCGACCCAGCCGGGCGACACGATCTTTCCGGCCGCGTCGATCTCTTCTTTGCCCTTGCCGATATTGGGGCCGATCGCGGTGATCAGGCCGCCGTCCACGGCGATGTCGGCGACGAAACGCGATGCGCCAGAACCGTCGACAATGGTCCCGTTGCGGATGACTAGATCGTGCATAGGCCGCGACCTCCCGTTGCTCCTTTGTTGGCGCCAGTAGAAGCGCCGACAGGCCAGATGGCAACGGTGTCCGCGCGGAAGGTTCTACCCTTCGCGCTTGCAGCACAAGCGGCCTTCTATGCACGCTCTATCAGGGCCGCGAAGCAGCCACGGCGAGCATAATGCGCGTGAATGTAGGCGACGCGCTCATTCTGGAAGAACCGCTCGATGAGCGCTGGCGCCTCTGTTCCCTCTGAAAGCTCAGCCTCGATCATCATGTGATTGGCGTCGAAGCCGCGAAGCGAGAGCGTGCGGCGCGTCAGGGCGGGTGGGATCGCGTCGCGCGCCGCAAAGCGATCGTTTGCGTCGCGAATGAAGATGGGCCCCTGCTGATGGTAGGGCGTGTCGCCGCCTTGGTGCGTGTAGTTTAGTAGGATCACCGCTTCACCGACTTCGGCGTCATCCAATGAAATTCGGCATGGCGCTGCGTGCTTTTGGGTGACACGCACGCGCTGCATGCCGCCAAGGGTCAGCTGCTCGTCGCTGAGAGCGTGAAGATGCGCGAACGGCGCGGGATCGAGTCCAGTGATTTGAAATGTCATGCCCCGAATGTGGTTCAAATCGCGGCACTGCGCTGGCCGTATTCGGACCTTATGCTAGCGTGCGAACATGCGTCTGAACCAAGTCACCGCGCCGGCAAGTGATCTCGATGCCTCGATCGCATTCTACCAGCTCTTGGGGCTGAGGCTCATCGTCAAGAGTCCGCACTATGCGCGCTTTGAGCTCCCAAAGGGTGAGGCAACGTTTTCGCTGCACCTCGTCGACGGCGCCATTCCTTGGGAAAACGCACCGCACCTCTATTTCGAACTCTCTGACGCTGGCCTCGATAGCGAAGTAGCGCGCCTCGAGGCGGCAGGCGTTAGCTTCACCGACGCCCCGAAGATGCAAACCTGGCTTTGGCGCGAGGCATGGCTACGCGATCCAGCGGGGAACGCTATCTGCCTCTATCACGCCGGTGAGAGCCGGCGCTTTCCGCCGTGGCGCGTGGACACGCCTCCCGGCGCCGACAATCTCCACCTAATCATTCGCGAAAGCAGCTTCATTGTTGTGAAAAGCGATGCGGGCGCAGAGGCTTGGCGCGGCTTTCAAGATGCGTACGCAGACTTCAAGACCTCACTCGGCCCCTACGATCTGCACGGTCTGCTTTCGATGATGGAGATCGAATGGCCGGAAAAAGTCAGCGCCTATCACGATCGACTTCGCGCGTTCGCGGAGAGCGAGGCGCGATCGATCGAGGTCTAGAAATTTTCCCAGCCGTGGAATACGCCGGCCAAACCCAGCGTGCCGACCAGCGCCAACACACCGAGCACGATCAATAGGCCAAAGCCCAGCATCACGACCGCGCCGATCCATGAAATCCGAGCCAGCAACAGCGAGGTGTCATCGCGCTCCTGTTGCGCTTGCCCGGCGCCGATAACGCCAAGCACAAACGCAGCGATCGTCGGAATGAGCGGGATAACGAAGCTCAGAACCAGACAGATGACGCCAATGATGCCGAGCACACGCGAACTCGACGCTGGCGCGTTGAAGGAGCTGGCGCCGACACCCGGCACGGCAAACACCGCGCGCGCCTGGCCATCCTCTTCCACGTAGTCGACGATTTGACCCGCATAGGGCGCACCGCCAGAGCGCCATTCGGTGAGCGGAAAGTCGAAACGAAGCTCCCCTTCGCCGATAAGCACGCCGCGATTGTCGTGTACGCCGAGAATGGTGCCGCGCATGGGATCTCCACTGAATCGTCAGCCGATGTTCACACGCGCGGCCACAAGTCTCAAGCGCGCCCTCAGCTGCCGCCGCGCCGGCAGGTCCATTCCGCCGAACCGACGCGCCACTGCACCTGCTGATCATTGCCGCTCAGTTCATGCGAGCGGCGGCGCGCGTAGCGGAAGTCCGTGCCGCTCGCCTCGACGCGCTGCAGCCGAATACTTGGCCGGCCGAACGGCACGATCGTGGCGCGATCGTCGTTGATGATCACGCGAAGCACCGTGCTGTTTGAGCATTGGTAGGTGCGATAGCCGTCAGCTGAGGCCGGCGCTGCGCCAAAGGCGCAAAGCATCGCGGCAACAAACATGAGCCGTTTCATCGTTTCTCTCCCCTGAACACTTAGTTCCACGAGTAACGGAAACACGCGTCGCGCCGCGTGGCTGCTCACGCTTTCGCGATTGCGACGAACGGCGCGTGAAGCAAGACAAAGCGCATGAGATGCTTGGCGCATATTGCGTCGACGCAAAAAGCGTTCGGCAAAGTTGGCGAGCGCTATTCCGCGATCAATCGGCTGGGCGCGCGAATGGCGTCCGGCGATTGGTTGAGCGCAAGAATTTCGGCAATCAACGACAGCACCGACGACGAGCGGTCCCCCGCCTCGGCGACGTCCTGGCAAACGCCCTCGGCGGTCTGCTCTCCGCATGATCTGCCAATGGCGGGGCCGGCGCGAAAGCGATCATCGCCGTAGGCAACTTCGGCGGCGTAGACGCCATGGGCGCTGGCGTGCGCCGGCAGAACCCGAAACAGCGGCACGCCGCGTCCGCCGCCGCGCAAGCCGGCAGCGCGCACCGTCACCTGCGCTTCGATCGCCTCGCCCGGCTCAGCGCGCATGCCGCCCGCCCGCAACAGCTCGCCGACATAGTAGACCATGTCATCCAGCGAGCGCAGACGTAGGCGCAGAGTATCGCTCCCCACCGCAAACACAGGCTCGCAAACCTGCCCTTCGCGCGGCGCAGCCGGGCGCACGGGGCTCGACGGATTGAAGGATTCCACCAAGCCGCAGAGCGGCCGCCCACGTTCGAGATCGACACCGCGTTCGTAGGGATGTTGCTCCGTCATTGAGAGGAACACCCGAACTTCGCGGACGAACTCGCAGCCATCGGTTTGAACGCTGGCGCCACAATCATCGAAGATCGTGTTGGCTTCGTTCGTGTAGGTGCTGGTGTGGCCGGTGGCGTCGGTCTTTTCGATCGACTCCACCATCATCAGCATCAGCATGTCGCGCGGCCAGCCACTGTACCAATAATGGTTGAACACGTTCGCCGGCGTCGGCTGGAATGCGGTGCGCGTCAGCGTGTCGGCGCTGAAGGGCTGCACCGCATAGCTTGGACGCGAAGATTGTTCGCGCGAGGCGCCCACTTCACCTATTCCCCAAGGCGAGCTGATCGCTCCAAGCGGCACACCGCCAATGCTCACCGAGCGCGACGTCGTCCAAGATGGGCTGTCTGAAATTCCGGTCATGGCCAGGTAGTGGCGCGGCAGCCGATCGCGTGAGCGCAAGATGTTGAGAAGAATCTGCGCCGACACCGCTTGGCCGTAGGCTTGATTGAACGCCACGGCATCGTCGGAAATCTGCCGCGTCAGCCTTTCGCGCTGTGAGGGAACTTGCCCGCCGCTCGCGCACGAGGCGGCCAGAAGCGCAGCTACACAAGCGACGATAACGGACTTCATATTCCCTCCAAAGCGCGTGAGATTGCGCGCTCGGTTGACGCCGCCAAGCTTGTTCGCTTGAAGGGCGCGATGGAGCACTTGATCGAGGGATACCGGATCTACCGGGAACAACGTTGGCCGGAACTACGCAGCCTGCACAAAGTGCTGGCTGAGCGCGGGCAAGCGCCCAGAACGCTGGTCATTGCCTGCGCCGATAGCCGTGTCGATCCCGCGACCATCTTCAATGCCGGTCCCGGCGAACTTTTCGTTGTGCGCAACGTCGCCAACCTCGCGCCTCCGTTTGAGGAGGCGCCCGGCTTTCACGGCGTCAGCGCCGCGATCGAGTTTGCGGTAAAGCACCTCAAGGTCGAGACGGTTCTCGTCCTGGGCCACGCCCAGTGCGGCGGCGTCGCTGCCGCCCTCGAAGAGCGCCCGCGCGATCCCAACTCGTTCCTCGACGCCTGGATCAGCCTCCTGGACACCGCCAAATCGCGCATCCCCGACGGCGGCGACCGGGTGTCGGAGCTGGAGCACGAGAGCATTCGTGTGACCCTCGAAAATCTCGCCACATTTCCGTTCATTCGCGATGCAATAAAGGATCGAGGGCTTAACCTTATCGGCATGCGTTACGGCGTGGCCGACGGGGGGCTTGAGCTCTTGAATACAGTTACCGGCGCATTCGAACCGGTGCTTTGACGCGAATTCACAGTATTGCCGCGTGTACCTAGGTGGCGCGCCAATTGTTCCGTGGTATTGCGGACACGGTGGTTTTTGGGACGTAGGCGCGGGAGACGTCATGGCGGACGTGCTCATTGTATGTGTCCGTGAGGACGAACCGCAGGCAAAGGCGCTTGCGGATATGTTTGAGGCTGCCGGTTTTTCCATCGGCGGCGCTCCATCCAGCGACGGCGCTTTGCGCTCGAGCGGCGCGGGTGTCGTGGTCTGGTCGCAAGCGTCGATCCGCTCGCGCCCATTTCTCGACGCCGCTCAACGCGTGATCAACGCCAACAAGGCGGTGGTCGCGAGCCTCATCGATCCGCCGCCGCCATCAAGTATTGGTGAATCGCCGGCGTTCGATCTCTCACGCTGGGACGGCGATCCCAATGATCCTTCACTCGACCCGCTGTTCTTTGCGGTTGATCGCATGGTCAACGCAGCGCGCGCCGGTGTTGGCGCAGCGCAACGCGACACGCGCGATTACGATGCACCGCCCCAGCGTAGCGCCCCGATCCGCGCCGAGCCGCCGCCACGGCGCCAAGAGCCGCAGTATCGCGCTCCGCCGCCACCACCGGAACCGCCCCAAAGCTATCGCGTGCCGCCGCAATCTGACTCGCTGGGTTCAGAAGCCGAGCATTGGCGCGCAATCCGCGACAGCCGCGATCCAGCAGACTTTATGGACTATCTGGCGCGCTACGGCCCGGACGGCGCGTTTTCTGAAGTCGCCGAACTGCGCTTAAAGCAACTGACCAGCCAGGGCGAAACGCGTGCGGCGCAATCATCGCGCCCAGCAGTGCGGACGCCGGCGCCGGCGCCGGCGCCGCGCGCAGAAGCGCCGCCGCAAATGCGACGCCCCGAGCCGGCGCCGCAACGCCGGCCAGAAGCGCTTCCGCCGACACAACGGCGCCTTGATCCGCCGCCCCCGCGCCGGCCCCCGATTGAGCGCGACTATTCTGCTGACCTGCGCGAGCCACCGCGCGGTCAAGGCGGGCCGCTGCGTGCGTTCGTTCTGATAGCCCTGCTTGGCGGCGCCGCCCTGATAGGCGGCATCTATTTTGGCGGCGGCATGGGCAATGCGCCGCCAGCCACCGAGCAAGCGGCCGAGACACAGCCTGCTTCAAGTGAGAGCAGCACCTCGGCAGACGAGTTCTCAGGCCTCGAAGAAGCGCCCAGCATTCCCCTCTCAGAAGCGGTGACGAACCGCGCCGATCGGGCGGCGCAAACGCGGGCCGATCGTGAGCGCGAACAACAGCGCGCCTCGCGCGAAGAAACACCGCGCAGCGCCGAGCGTGATCCGCCACGCCGCGAACCGGCCCCGACGACGACCACGACCACGACCTCCAACACATCAAGCGGCGGGCCGGTGACGCTCGGCCCCAGCAACACCCAATCGAACCCGGTTCCGCTCAACCCGCAAAGCTCACCGCCACCGGTGCAGACCGCAAACGTCGAGCCCTCGATCACCGGCGCGGCGACACCGCCGCAGGTGCGCGCACCGGCTGGCACGGTGGTTTGGGCGCAACGGCCATCACAACGGCGGATCGCGGATCTATATCCGCGCGGCGCCGCCAACGACGGCATCGGCGGACGCGTGGTTATGGAATGCCGCGTTCAGAGCGATTTGTCGGTGAGCTGCTCGATCGTATCAGAGACGCCGTCCAATGCCGGCTTCGGCCGTGCAGCGCTGAGTGCGTCGAATTCCTACCGGGCGCGCGCCACGCTTTCGGATGGATCGAGCGCGATCGGATCAACGACGCGGATCGCGATCAACTTCCAAGCGCCACAATAAGAGCCGGCCGCGCCTTCAAAGCGCGGCCGCTCGATCCTTATCGCGTAAGGCGCAGGGCGCCGATGCCGGTGCCGATTGCGTCAAAGGCTTCCTGAAGCTCGGAAGCATTGCCGGCGCTGAAATAGTGCTCGCCGTCCTGGGTAACGCAATCCTGCAGCAACTGCTCGGCCGCGCCGCCGGCGGTGATGTCGTAGCCGATGGCGTAGATCTCGATGTCGAGCGCACGGATGGCTTCGCAGAGTTCCAACTGACGCGTGTTGAAGTAGTTCACGGTCGAGGATGAACTCGTTGTGATGCCGCTGCGTTGCCAAGCGGAAGCGACGCTAGCTCCCCAGGTCACGGTCGAACCGCTCACCGTGGGCACTTGCGCTGTTTGATAGGTACTGAACAGGCTGCGATAGCCCAAGCCCGCATAATCGGACCGCATGGCCATGTTGTTGCTGTCGAGCGAGGTGTTGTCGCCGTCCGTAAAGAGGACGATGACCTTGCGCACGGGATCGTTCGCATCGTTGTAGGGACGGCCCTGGGTGAAGGGCGCGCCGGGCGAAAGCACGCGCCATGCCCAGGCGAGGCCTTCGATCTGGTTAGTGCCGCCGCCGTTCCAGTGCACCATGTTTTGGATCCCGCTGATCACGGCGTTGTCGTTGGTGGTCAGCGGCAGGATCGGCGTCGGGCAGCCGCGGTTGGGCCCTGCCCCGGCGGTATTACTCGTATTGATGCTGACAGGCACGCCAGAACGATACTTATAGACCGATAGCGTGCGCACGACGTTCGTCGAGCTGTTGGCCGTCCAACTCGACACGGCGAGCGGATTGGTGGTGTCGTAGGTGGCCGAGGTGATCCAGTTGTTGTCCGGACCGGAGACGTCGCCGCCGTCGTCAAGCGAGAAGAAGGGCACAAACATCGTCGCCGGCGTTCCGGTGCTGGGCGCGGCGTCGGCGATGTCGTACGGCGGCGGGCGCATCTCTACGCAACCGCCCCATTGCGCGTTGGACGGCAGGTTGTCGTAGAGCGACCACATGTTCACGCTCTGCGGCGAGAACGCATAGCAGCGGCTGGTGTTGGTGTAAGCCGCCGGATAACCGGCGGCGCCTTTGATCCAACGCACCTGGAAGCCGCCATAAGTGGTAGGAAAGCTGCCGCCGGTGCAGCCGCCGCCAGAAGTGGCGCGGTAACCGAGATAGCGGCCCTCGAGCATGGCGCCGTTGTAGGGATTGACGCCGGTCGTATCGAGCCAGGATGTGTTGCTTGTGCCGACGTTCACTTGCGCGACGAACGGCACGAGACCCACGCTGACGCTGTCACCGTCGAGCTGCAGCAGAAATTCCGCCAGACTCTGGGCTCCGTCGCGCAGCGCGTCCATGTCGTTCGACATCGAACCGGTGTTGTCGAGCGCCAGCACGACTTCGATCGGCGGGCTCGCATCGGCCTGAGCTTCAGCGGCGACGGCGAGCGTCCAATCGGAATTCTGCACGATGCTCGCAAGACTGAGCGGCATTGGCATCGACGCGGTAACGCGGTGACCGCCGTCTTGAAGCTGCGTCACGTTGAAAGTGACGTTGCTGACCATGTCCCCGACTTCAGCGTCGAAGAAGGCGCGCGCGGCGTCGGTACGAGCATCCATGGGGAGATTAGAGCTGCGCTCGGCCACCAGCGCCGCGCCATCGGCGGCGTTCTGCATAGCGACGCGAATAGATTGGGCGCGCGTGAAATCGATAGTGATGCCGATCAGCCCGATCAGCACGGTGCCCATCAACGCCCACATCATGGCGACGTTGCCAGACCGGTCGCGGGTAAATCCGCACGCGCCGAACGCCTTGGTGAATGCCCCGATAACCATTTTTCGCCTCAAAAACGGACTCTTAGAGTCTGCCCTTGGGGTACCAGACGGCGCTTAATATGAAATTTTAGAACTTGGTGAATGAGCCGGAAGCTGCTTGCCAGACGGCGCTTTCTGCTATTAAAGTGATATCACTTTGATGGCATGAGAGGGTATGTCATGGCCGCAGCAGCACTCAATCGAACACAAGAACGCAAAGCCAATACGTCGAACGGCGGGTTCATGCTCCTCCTGAGCTTGGTAATCCTTGCAGCGTTGATTTGGATGGTCCTCGACCTCATCCGCTACGAGAACGGCATCAACGGCCTGGGCACTGTCGTGCTCTCGATCGTGTTCGTGCTGCAGCTCTGCGGCTTTTACACGCTGCAGCCCAACGAAGGCGCGGCGGTCACCCTGTTCGGCAATTACAAGGGCACGGACCGAACGCCCGGCCTGCGCTGGATGCTGCCCTGGTACACCCGCAAGAAGGTCAGCCTGCGCGTTCGCAACGTCACCGGCGAAAAGCTGAAAGTGAACGACAAGCGTGGCAACCCGATTGAGATCGCCGCCGTGGTGGTCTGGCGCGTGACCGATACCGCCCAGGCGCTGTTCGACGTCGATCAGTATCAGACGTTCGTCGACATCCAGATCGAAACCGCGGTTCGCGAGATCGCCTCGCACTTCTCTTACGATCACTCTGAACATGACGAACCGACACTGCGAGGCGACGCCGACCAAGTTTCGACCTTGTTGCGGGAAAAGCTCCAGGAGCGCGTGTCGGTGGCGGGCGTCGTTGTTGACGAAACCAAGCTCAGCCACCTCGCCTATGCGCCGGAAATCGCCAGCGCCATGTTGCGCCGCCAACAAGCAGAAGCTGTTCTCTCGGCGCGTCGCTTCATCGTGCAAGGCGCTGTCGAGATGGTCGAACACGCACTGCAACAGCTCTCCGAGCGCGACGTCGTGCAACTCGACGACGAGCGCCGCGCGACCATGGTGTCGAACTTGCTGGTCGTGCTTTGTGGCGATCGCGACGCGCAGCCGGTCGTGAACGCGGGCTCGCTCTACCAGTAGCGCGAACACGCCATGGCCTCCGAACGCAAAGCCTTCGCGCTCAGACTTGATCCGGCGCTGCACGATGCGATCGCCCGCTTGGCGAACGCGGAATTGCGCAGCGTGAACGCGGAAATCGAGTTTTTGCTGCGCGAAGCGCTGCGCGCCCGGGGCGTGAAACTCAATGCGACAGAACAGAAAAACAACGATGGCGCGGGTGGAGACGGACAATGACCAAGACCAATAAATCGATCGTCTTTCTGGCGATTACATTCGCGATCAGCTGGGCGGTGGTCATTGGCGGATGGGCGTTGGGCTGGCACGAAAATCCAGGTCTCATCACAGCGGTGCTCGCTGCATCGATGTTCGGGCCATCGATCGCGGCGTTCATTTGCGCCATAGCCTTTGAAAAGGGGCGCCGTGCCGAAGCGCTCGGGCTTCGCTTTAAACCAAATTGGTGGTGGCTCGCCGCCTACCTCATGCCGATCGTGATCGGCGCCGCATCGGTCGCGCTCTCAATAGCGTTTGGCGCCAGCACCTATGTCGATCTCGGTGCGGCGGTCGTCACCATGGTTGAACAAACAGCGCCCGAGCAAAGCGCCGCTGTTCGCGCGATGGCGCCCTATCTCGGCATCATCGTGCTCGCGCAAGCGCTGCTGCTTGGCGCGCTGGTCAACAGCGTCGTGCTGACGTTCAGCGAAGAACTCGGCTGGCGCGGTTATCTGCACGACCTCTGGCGCGGCGCGGGCTTCTGGCGCGCTTCTTTGAGCACAGGCTTCATCTGGGGCGTCTGGCACGCGCCGGCGATCCTCCTTTTCGGGCTCAATTACCCCGACAATCGCGCCGTCGGCGTCGGGCTCTTCATTGCTTTTTGCATGTTGCTCGCTCCGATCCTCAGCTTCGTCCGCGACCGCGGTGCATCGGTTTGGGCGGCAGGCGTCTTCCACGGCACCTTCAACGCCTTGGGCGGACTGACGCTCATGACCCTTAGCAACCCCGCCTTCCCCTGGAACGGCATCGTCGGCATTGGCGGCTTCGCGGCGCTCGCAGCCGGCGTCGCGGTCGTTGCGCTGCTGGGTGGGAAACCCACTGGCGCCACAGCGCAGGCTGCGTCCGCCTAGCGGCTAGCACAGGCCTGCGCTGCACAGGCGCGGGCTTGTCCGCCCCGCCCCCTTGCCCTAATCACGCGTGATCCCCTGAAGGATCGATTCTTAGCCGCATAAAGCGGGCGGAGACGCATGCCGAAACGTACAGACATCAACTCGATCCTGATCATTGGGGCCGGGCCGATCATTATCGGTCAGGCGTGCGAGTTCGATTATTCAGGCGTGCAAGCGGTAAAGGTGCTGAAGGCCGAGGGCTATCGCGTCATCCTCGTGAACTCGAACCCGGCAACGATCATGACCGATCCGGGCCTGGCGCACGCGACCTACATCGAACCGATCACGCCCGAGATGGTCGAGAAGATCATCGAGAAGGAAAAGCCAGACGCATTGTTGCCGACGATGGGCGGCCAAACGGCGTTGAACTGCGCGCTGACGCTTGAACGCACTGGCGTTCTTAAGAAACACGGCGTCGAGATGATCGGCGCCAATGCTGAGGTGATCGAGAAGGCCGAGCACCGGATGAAATTCCGAGATGCGATGGACAAGATCGGCCTCGAAAGCCCGCGCTCTCGTTTGTGCAACACAATGGACCAAGCGCTTGAGGCGCTTGAGCACGTGCAATTGCCGTCGATCATTCGCCCGTCGCTGACGCTCGGCGGACTTGGCGGCGGCGTCGCCTACAATCTCGAAGAGTTCAAAGAGATCGTCGAGCGTGGCCTCACAGCCTCGCCGATCACGGAAATCCTGGTCGAAGAAAGCATCATCGGCTGGAAAGAGTACGAGATGGAAGTCGTTCGCGATAAGGCGGACAATTGCATCATCATCTGCTCGATTGAAAATATCGATCCGATGGGCGTGCACACGGGCGATTCGATCACCGTAGCGCCGGCGCTGACGCTGACCGACCGCGAATACCAGATCATGCGCAACGCCAGCATTGCCGTGCTGCGCGAAATCGGCGTTGAGACTGGCGGCTCGAACGTTCAGTTCGCCGTGAACCCGCGCGACGGGCGCATGGTGGTCATCGAGATGAACCCACGCGTGTCGCGCTCCTCGGCGCTTGCGTCGAAGGCCACAGGCTTTCCGATCGCGAAAGTCGCGGCCAAGTGCGCCATCGGCTATACGCTCGACGAAATTGCCAATGACATCACCGACGGCGCGATGCCGGCGAGCTTCGAGCCGACGATCGACTATGTCGTCACCAAAATTCCGCGCTTTGCGTTCGAACGCTTCCAAGGTTGCGACACGACGCTGACGACCTCGATGAAATCCGTCGGCGAAGCAATGGCGATCGGCCGGACGTTCCAAGAATCTCTGCAAAAAGCGCTGCGATCGCTGGACACGGGCTTGAGCGGTTTGGACGAGATCCAAATCGAAGGCGCGTCAGACGAAGACAATGGTCGCGCCGCCGTACGCGCCCGCTTGGTGACGCCGAAGGCAGACCGCCTCTTGGCATGTGCAGAAGCGTTGCGCCGCGGATTAAGCGTCGAAGAAATCTGCGCCGCTTCGCACTTCGATCCGTGGTTCGTGCGTCAGATCGCGGAAATCATAACAAAAGAAGCTGAAATTCGGGCCGACGGATTACCGAAGGACGCCGCAACGTTCCGTGCGCTCAAAGCGCAAGGCTTCTCGGATGCACGCTTGGCGAAGCTCACGGGCCAACGCGAGCGCGACGTGCGCGCAGCGCGACGCAAACTAGGCGTTCGCCCGCAGTTCAAGCGTATCGACAGCTGCGCCGCCGAATTCCGCGCCTCAACGCCGTATATGTATTCGACCTACGAATTCCCGGCGTACGGCTCGGATGTCGCCGATTGTGAATCCGATCCATCGGATCGCAACAAGGTCATTATCCTCGGCGGCGGTCCGAACCGGATCGGCCAAGGCATCGAGTTCGACTATTGCTGCTGTCACGCCGCGTTCGCGTGCGCGGAGATCGGCGTCGAGTCGATCATGGTCAATTGTAACCCGGAAACTGTGTCGACCGATTACGACACGTCCGACCGCCTCTATTTCGAACCTTTAACCACCGAAGATGTTCTCGAAATCGTCGAGACTGAAAAATCGCGCGGCACAGTTCAGGGCCTCATCGTTCAGTTCGGCGGGCAAACGCCGCTGAAGCTGGCGCAACCGCTCGCTGACGAAGGCGCGCCAATCCTCGGCACCAGCGTCGATGCCATCGACCTGGCCGAAGATCGCGATCGCTTCCAAGCGCTACTCCGCAAGATCGGCCTGAAGCAGCCGGACAACACGATTGCGCCTTCGCTTGAAGCCGCACGCGCCGGCGCCGCGCGCATCGGCTATCCGGTGATGCTGCGCCCATCCTATGTGCTCGGCGGACTTGCCATGCAGATCGTGCACAATGAGGGCGAGCTTGAAGAATACGTGACGCGCATCACGCGCGCGCTCGGCGGGCCGTCTGAACTCGCCGTGTCCGAAAAGAAGCCGCTACTAGTGGATCGGTATCTGCGCGATGCGATTGAAGTCGATGTCGACGCCATTTGCGACGGCGAAGACGTTTTCGTCGCCGGCGTCATGGAGCACATCGAGGAGGCTGGCGTTCACTCCGGCGACAGCGCCTGCGCGCTGCCGCCCTATTCGCTCTCGAAGAAATTGATCGACGAGATCGAGACACAAACGAAGATGCTGGCTCTGGCGCTGGATGTGCGCGGCCTGATCAACATCCAGTTCGCAGTGAAGGACGACGAGATCTTCATTCTTGAAGCTAACCCGCGCGCTTCGCGCACCGCCCCGTTCGTCGCCAAGGCGATCAACCGCCCTATCGCGGCGGCGGCCGCAAAGGTGATGGCCGGCGTGAAGCTGAAAGACCTGAAGCTCGATCGGCCCTCGAAGAAGCACGTCGCGGTGAAGGAGGCTGTGTTCCCGTTCGCCCGCTTCCCTGGTGTTGACCCCGTGCTTGGCCCGGAGATGCGCTCGACCGGCGAGGTCATGGGCCTCGACGAAAGCTTCGTGGCGGCGTTCGCCAAGAGCCAGATCGCCTCGGGCATCAATCTTCCGGTCGAGGGCTGCTGCTTTATCTCGGTCAAGAATGCCGACAAGCCGGCGCTCGTGCCGGTGGCCAAGGACTTGATCGCGCTCGGCTTCAAGGTGATGGCGACCGGCGGCACCGCCGATTACCTCATCGAAAAAGGCATCGAAGTGCACAAGGTCAACAAGGTCGCCGAGGGCCGTCCCCACATCGTCGACGCTATGAAGAACGGCGAGGTCCAGCTGGTGTTCAACACCACCGAAGGCGCCCAATCATATCGGGACAGCTATTCGATCCGTCGCACAGCGCTGGTGCAAAACATTCCCTATTATACAACAGTCTCAGGGGCTCGCGCGGCCATCCAGGCCATCCGATTGCTCAAATCGGGGGCGCCACTAGGCGTTCGGGCGCTTCAGGCCTATGCTTGACGCCGGGCCGGATCGGACACAGATTTTCATTTCCTAGACGGACTTTTACACACCCCCATGGAAAAAATACCAATGACCGCCGAGGGTTACACCGCCCTCGACGCAGAGCTAAAGCGTCTTAAGACGGCAGAGCGCCCGGCGGTAATCCAGGCGATCGCGGAGGCGCGCGCCCACGGAGACCTCTCCGAGAACGCCGAGTACCATGCGGCGAAAGAGCGCCAGTCCTTCATTGAAGGCCGGGTTGCTGAACTCGAAGACAAGATCGCCCGGGCCCAGATCATCGATATATCGAAACTCTCGGGCAAACAGGTGAAGTTCGGCGCGACCGTGAACCTGCTGGACGAAGATTCCGGCGCGAAGGCCAAGTACAAGATCGTCGGCGAAGACGAATCCGACGTGAAGGGCGGCAAGATCTCCATCACCTCACCGATCGCGCGCGCGCTAATCGGCAAGGAAGAAGGCGATGTCGTCGAGGTCATGGCCCCCGGCGGACCGAAATCGTACGAAATCGTCAAAGTGAAATACCTCTGACACGAGCCGCGGAGCGAGGCTGAATGCGCAGCGCTGGCTATCAGCCCGCAGAGCCTCTTAGCGTCTGGATCGTGACGGACGGCCGCGCCGGTATCGAAGCGCAAGCGCTCGGACTGGCGGAGGCGATTGCGCGCCGCGCGCCGATCGCCGTGACGACCAAGCGCATACGGCTACGCACGCCGTGGAGTTGGCTGCCGCCCGGTTTCATACCGGCGGCCCAGGATGCGCTGACGATTGAATCTGACCCGATCAGCGCGCCATGGCCCGACATCTTCATCGGCTGCGGCCGCGCCTCGGTGCCGTTCGCGCTCGGCGTCCGCGCTTGGTCGAACGCCAAGACATTCGTCGTGCAGCTTCAGGATCCGCGCGTGAATCCGCGCGAGTTCGATGTCGTCATTCCACCACTGCATGACGAACTTGAAGGTCAAAACGTGCTGCCGATCGTTGGCGCATGCAATCGCATCACCTCCGAACGCCTCGAAAACGCGGTTTCACAATACAAATCTTCGCAACTGGAAGAGCTGCCCTCGCCGCGTTTTGCCATTCTCATCGGCGGAAAATCCAAGCGTCAGGACATTTCGCCTGCCCGCGCCCGCGAGATTTCAGATTCGCTCGCGGCCGTGCAGCGCGAAACCGGCGGTACATTGCTCGCCACGCTTTCACGCCGCACCAGCGACGCTGCGCGGATGCAGTTTCGAACGTGGCTGGCTCCGCACTGCGCCGTGTTTTACGAGAACGAAGGCGCAAACCCCTACCCGGCCATATTGGGCGTCGCAGACCACATCTTCGTCACCGCAGACAGCGTAAACATGGCGACGGAAGCCGCCGCGACGGGCAAGCCGGTGCACATCCTCGCAGTCGATGGCCAACTGGGTAAGCTGACCAAATTCCACCAGAGCTTGGCGCGGCGCGGCTGCGCGCGTCCGTTCAACGGCAGGCTCGAAACCTGGTCCTATCCGCCTTTGCTGGAGACCGATCGCGCCGCCGCCGCCGTGCTGACGGCATGGGCGGCAAAGCATCGCGCGAACTAAGCGAGCAGCTTTTCCAAGCCGGCTTTCAGATCCGCATCGCTGACGGGCTTTGTAAGTACGGGGGCGCTCGCGAGTTCGGGGGGAGCGTTTTTCACTTTGTCGTAGCCGGTGCAAAACGCCACGCGCACACCTTTAGCGTAAAGCGCGACAGCCAGCGGAACGCTGGAGGCGCCACCCGCCAAGCTTGCATCAAGCAAAGCGCCGTCCGGCTTCTCGCGCGCAAGCAGCGCCTCGGCCTCGGCAATCGAGTGCGCTGGCCCGAGAACCTCGTAGCCCATGTCTGCCAGCCGCTCGCCAAGTTCCATGGCGATCAGCATGTCATCCTCGACGACCAAAATTTTAGGCAAGCTCTCTCAGCCCCGTCCGCTTCCGATTAATTAGCCGTCCCCGCCGCCACCATAGCTGTGGAAAATTCTGGCGCAATTCTCACCGTCAGCGCCTGTTTACCGTGGTTCGTTTCCGATTCAGGCGCTTTCAGAGCCGCGTCCGGAACGCCATATTGAGCGCTCACGATTCCCAACATGAGCGCAGAATGACCTCTCCCGCCGCCCGCCACGCCCCTATCGTTATCATCGGTTCCGGCCCTGCCGGTTATACCGCCGCGATCTATGCGGCGCGGGCGCTACGCAAGCCGATGCTCATTGCGGGCCTGCAACCTGGCGGTCAGCTCACGATCACGACCGACGTCGAAAACTATCCAGGCTTCGCCGACACCATTCAGGGGCCGTGGTTGATGGAGCAGATGCGCGCGCAAGCAAAGCACGTCGGCACTGATCTCGTCGAAGACATCATTGTGAAGGCGGAGCTTGATCAGCGTCCGTTCAAACTCACCGGCGACAGCGGTCAGATCTATCTTGCCGACGCGGTGATCATCGCGACAGGGGCGCAAGCCAAATGGCTTGGGCTCGAAAGCGAACATAAGTTTCAAGGCTTCGGCGTCAGCGCCTGCGCGACCTGCGACGGCTTTTTCTATCGCGGCAAAGAAGTCGCTGTGATTGGCGGCGGCAATAGCGCGGTCGAAGAGGCGCTCTACCTCGCGCACCTCGCCAGCAAGGTAACGCTCATTCACCGCCGAGATTCACTGAAGGCCGAGAAGGTGCTGCAAGAGCGCCTATTCAATCACCCGAGTATCGAGGTGGTGTGGGATTCGGCGCTCGAAGACATCATTGGCACGGAAGACCCTAAGGGCGTCACCGGCATCGTGATCAAGAACGTGAAGACCGGCGTTCTTGAGGAACGCAAGCTCGACGGCGTCTTCGTCGCCATCGGCCACGCGCCGGCGACAGAGCTCTTCCAGGGCCAAGTGACAATGAAGGACAACGGCTACATCATCGTGAAGCCGGGCACGACTGAGACCAACATTCCAGGCGTGTTTGCCGCTGGCGACGTTGCCGACGACACCTATCGCCAAGCGGTTACGGCAGCCGGCCTGGGCTGCATGGCCGCGCTTGAAGCCGAGCGCTATCTCGCCGCAATCGAACTCGACCGCGCGCGCGCCGCCAAATCAGGTGCAGCCGCCTGACGGGTGGCGCGGCGCTAGTTCGTCATTGCCGGAATGATGACACCGCCGACGAACTGGTCGCGCCAGCGCGTCCAGATTCCGCCCTGCATGTAATTGGCGCCGGTGAACACGACGACGAGATCGTACTCCGGCACAACGATGAGTAATTGTCCGCCATTGCCGTTGGCTTCGTACTCCTCGACGACGCGATCACCAACGTGGACGCCAAAGCGGTGCCAGGCATATCCATCAACGCCGGGTGCGTAGAAGTTTTGGAATTCTTCTTCGCTGAGCCCGGTCGTCGTCGGCGAAATTTCGATGCGCGGTGAGGTCGAGCGCTCCACCCATTCACGGCTGACGATACGCCGGCCGCGCCATACGCCGCCATCGAGATACATCTGCCCGACCTTGAGCAAATCGCGCGGAAGCATGTGAGCGCCTCCACCAAGATAGCCTTCGCCGTTCGGCATCACGTTCCAATAATAGCGGCCGAACTGCAGAGGCCGCGCGATCGTACGATCAAACAATTCCGGCAACGATTGATGCGTCGCTGCGTTGAGCGCGCCGCCAACCAGATTGAGATTGGCGGAGCAGTACGCGTACCGCTCGCCCGGCTCGTGCGCTTGGGGAAGGTTGAGCGTGTACTGCCAAAAATTCGGGTTGCTCTGTGTCCAGAGACGCCCCTCATTGCCCGGCGAGTGCTCGTCATTGTCGTTGCACGCCAGACCCGAGGTATGGGTCAGCAAGTGCGCGATCGTCATGTTTTGCCTGCGTGGATCGGGATGTTCGAACGGTCCAAGCCCCGCCATCAATTCATAGACGCGTGTCTCCGGGGCAATCGGCGCACCACTTTCCATGGCCGCGCCAAGCATAATCGAAGCAAACGTCTTTCCGGCCGAGCGAATGTCGTGCGGCGTGTCACGCGTAAAACCGTGGAAATATTCCTCTAAAACCAAGCGCCCCCGATGCGCCACAAGCACGGAATGAATAAGGTTTGGGCGGCGCGCAGAGGGATCTGCATCGATGATCGACTGCACCATCGTTGTAAGCGCCGCCTCATCAAGGCCAACGCTACGCGCACGCGCCGTGCGCCAGCCATCACGAATTTGCGGGGGCCTACGGTACTCGTACATGGGTTCGCCGGATGGCCGTGGTGTGAAGTTGATCAGCTCCGCGGCGCTTGCACGGCGCCAATCGATTTCACTGCCGATGTCCGGCCAGAAAATGCGGATACGGTCCGGATCACGTAAACGGGCGCCGGTGCGGCGAACGTCTTGGCCATCGTCGAAACGCGCCAAAAACGTGATTGTCTCTCCGTCTTCGGTGACACGAAATTGCGAGGCGCCGCCGCGCGAATTGATTTCATGATTGCGGAACGCCGCCAGAAGATTGCCTTCAGCGTCCCGGAATATCCGCAGATACACGGTGAAGCGCCCGTCGAGTGGTTGAACATTGGCAAGCCAGGCATTGTGGCCGGAACTGCGGAGCACAAGCGGCGTTGCGAACGATTGTGACGCCGCCGTCGGATCGTCGCGTTCTTCAGCGTCACTGTTGGGCTGTATCCAGACGCCGCTCATTGCGCCACCGCGGCCAATTTCGGCGCGCAAGACACCGTTGACGCCGAACGCAAAGCGCAGGCTGCCGCCTTCGACACGCGCATCAGCGCTACGGCCAGCGAGCAAAGCGCGCCAAACATCGCCGTCGCGCGTGATCTGGGCGTCGCCGCGCAACGTCGGTGCGAATGTCCGCTCAACGATCCAAACGCCCTCCAGGTCGGAGTGAGCGACTTGCGCGACCGCGGATGAGCCCAACAACGCCAGACCCATCACGAGCGATTTCAGCAAATGCACTTTACGTCCCCTCTTTCCTCGCACGCTGCGTCAGCCACGCAACGATTGGTTCGCGTCCACTCTGCATGTTTCGCTTGAGCGCCAAGCACGCCGCATCGAGGTCCCCCGACTTCAAAGCGGCCATGATCTTCTCGTGATCGTCCATCGCAGCGACGACGTTTTCCTGCTCGCGCATCAGCGCCAGCTCATAGCGGCGCGTGCGGACGATGAAGTTCTGGATGAGATCGATCAGCACCTTGTTAGGGCAGTCCGCCAGCAACTCCATGTGCCATGCATCGTCGATCTCAATCGCGGCGGCGCCTTTCGCGGCGCGCAATTGCGTGTTGAGCTTTTCGAGACGCGCGATGCGTTTCGCCGATGGAACGCCCGCAAGCCGCAGCGCTTCAGGATCAAGCAGCGGGCGGATGTCATAGATCTGCTCGAACTCTTCGAGTGATAGCGGACGCACGAAATAGCCAAGGCGCGGGCGCACGGTCAGCGCACCCTCGCTCACCAAGCCACTCAACGCTTCGCGCAACGGCGTGCGGCTAACGCCAAGCTTGGCGGCCAAATGCACTTCATTGATGCGATCGCCGGGCGCGAGACGACCATCGACAATCATCGCGCGCACAGCGTCCGCCGCAGCCTCGCTGATGTTTGCGCGCTTGCTTAGTTCTAATTGCATACTGTATACAATATAGCTCAGGAGACGGCAAGGCAAGTGACAGCGTCAGCTTCCAAAATCCTTCGCATACAGCCCCTTCGCTATCGACCCGCGAGCCGAGCTATGCAATAATGCAAGTCAACGGGCCCCCGGGCGGGAGGCTTCGCGGGGCCTTCATGGACTGGGACAAGCTCAAGACCTTCCACTTCGCAGCCGAGACCGGCAGCCTCACGGCCGCCGCGGAGAAGTTGGGCGTCAGCCAATCATCGGTCAGCCGCCAGATCGCGGCGCTCGAGAGCGATATGGGCGTACCGCTGTTCCAGCGGCACGCGCGCGGCTTGTTGCTAACGGGCCCTGGCATGGCGCTCCGCGAGTTCACGCGCGAAATGGCGGGCGCTGCGGTCATTGCAGAATCGACGCTGAAGGACGCCCGCGAGAAGGTCATCGGTGATCTCAAAGTCACCGCACCGGTTGCGTTCGGTTCGACCTGGCTGGCGCCGCGTCTGGGCGCTTTCGCCGACACCTACCCCGAAACGCGCCTGCAAATCTTGCTCGATGACCGTGAGTACGATCTTCTGAAGCTCGAAGCAGAGTGCGCCATCCGGCTTTGGGCCGCGACACACGCCGATCTCATTCAACGCAAGCTGCTCGATGTGCGCGTCAGTCTCTATGCGTCAGCAAGCTATCTGCAGCGCCACGGTACGCCGAAGAAGGTCGAGGACCTCGATGAGCACCGCATCATCGCGTATCAGGCGGGCGTGCCGACGCCGATGCGCGAACTCGATTGGGCGCAGCGCGCCGGCCGCGAAGACGCAAAACCGCGACCGCCGCTGCTGGAGATCAACAACGTCTACGGCATGTTGCGCGCGGTTGAATCCGGCTTCGGCATCGCCAGCGTGCCTGACTACATGGCGCGCGAAAATCCGAACTTGGTGAAGGTGCTGCCTGACCTGCAGGGCCCAAGCTTCGAAGTGTATTTCATCTATCCGAGCGACCTTAAGCGCTCGAAACGCATCGCCGCGTTCCGCCAATTCCTGATCGATCAGGCGGCCAGCTGGGAGCCGTAAGCTCCCAGCTTTTGCATTCTTACAATTGGCCCGCCGGAACGTTGAAGGTGTCGCATTGGCGTGCATCGCCGCTGTCGAAACCACGGCGGAACCACGCCATGCGCTGGGCGCTGGATCCGTGTGTGAACTGGCTTTCGTTCTGATGGCCAAGCGCGTCATCGCCGATCGCGTGTGCAGCGTTCAGTGCTTCGCGCAGATCGGCCTCGTCGATCGCGAGATCGGCGCGCGCTGTATGACCCCACACACCAGCGAAGCAATCGGCCTGCAGCTCGACGCGCACTGAAGTCTGGTTTGCGGACTCGCCCTGCACCTGCACTTGTGTTGCACCGATGAGGTTCTGCACGTGGTGACCGACTTCGTGGGCGATGACGTAAGCTTGCGCGAAATCGCCCGGCGCGCGCAGGCGGCTTTCCATCACTTCATAGAAGCTCGGATCGACATATAGCTTGCGATCGCCAGGGCAGTAGAACGGACCCACATCGGAACTGGCGCTGCCGCAGCCATCCGTGCCGACGCCGCCCGAGTAAATCACCAAAGTCGGGTTCTGATAAGCGTCCGCCTGTTGGTTGTTGTAACGCGGCAGGCGGCCCTGTTGGAATTGTTGGGCCCAAACGTCTTCCGTCGAAGCGAGAATGACGCGCGAGAAGTCGCAAGCTTGGGTCGCGCCAGCTGAGCTATCGCAAACCGTGCCTTCGCCTTGGGTTGTTTGGGTCTGTCCAGGCACGCCGCCAAAGAGCGCGCCGAACACCATGTTTTTGATGCTGGGCGGAGCGAAGAAATAGATGCCGGCTAGAACGAGGCCGACAATCAGAATGCCGCGAAGACCAATGCGCCGCAAAATCGCGAAGAGCGCACCACCCGGCAGACCGCCACCGCCCATGCCGCCGCCACTACCGCGACCGCGATCTTCGAAATTGTCGGAACGGCGTTGGCCATCTGTGCGCATTAGTCGTCTCCTACCCTCGCGGCCCCTCTTAGCCCGCGCGCAGACGGGAGGCTACTCCGAGGAGAAAAGGTCGTTCTGATCTCCTGGTTCCAACGGCCGGCGAAACTGCGTGTGATCGAGCGCCAATCGAGGTTTGTCTAAGCCGAAGCGCCGGCATGCTGCCGCGAAGCGGTCGGCTATGAGCTTTGCGTACGGCCCCTCGCCTTTTTGGCGCTTGCCCCACTCGGGATCGTAGTCGCGGCCATTACGCATCTGGCGCACCAGCGCCATCACCCGCGTCGAGCGATCAGGAAAATGCGTCTGAAGCCATTCACAAAAGAGGTCCTTGATCTCCAACGGCAAGCGCAACACCACGTAACCTGCAGCACTCGCGCCGGCCTTGGCGCATTCTTCCAAGATTGCCTCGATCTCGCTGTCGTTAATCGCCGGCACTATCGGCGCGACCATCACCGTCACCGGCACGCCAGCTTCCGCAAGCACACGGATCGCTTCGATGCGCCGGTGAGGCGCCGCGGCGCGCGGCTCCATTGTGCGCGCGATGCGCCGCTCCAAGCTCGTTACGGAAATCGCCGCCTTTGCGAGCCCCCGCTCCGCCAACCGCGCCAGAATGTCGATATCGCGAATAACCAGCTGAGATTTGGTGATCAGCGCAACCGGATGGCGCCAGCGTTCCATCACTTCCAACAGGCCGCGCGTTATGCCGTAGTCGCGCTCAATCGGCTGATAGATGTCGGTGACGCCGCCGAGCATGATTGTTTTCGGTTTGTAGCTTGGCTTTGAAAATTCGCGCTCAAGCAATTCAACGGCGTTGGCTTTGACGAAGAGCTTGGTTTCAAAATCAATGCCCGGAGAAAGCCCGACGTAAGCGTGGTTCGGTCGTGCGTAGCAATAGATGCAACCGTGCTCGCATCCCCGGTACGGGTTGATCGACTGATCGAATGAAATGTCCGGGCTTTGGTTGGTCGAGATAATGGTCTTGGCGAGTTCCGGGGTGACGATGGTCTCCAACGGCTTTGCGCCATCCTCCCCGACCCAGCCATCGTCAAACGCTTCGCGGACGAAACGCTCGTATCGGCCGCTTGCATTCGTGCGCGCGCCCCGGCCATGCAGGGGATCTGTCTTCACGCATCGGACAATAGCCCCGAAATAAGAACAAATCAAGAACACATGATTTCCGAGATGCCAAAACAAAAGGCGCCGGTCTGGCCGGCGCCTTCAAACATCTGGGCTTGTCATATCGCTCTGCCTGGATCTTGCGCCCTTCTGGGCTCGGGGATTTCAGGTCAGAGACCCGTTAGGCAACCATCTGCGCGGCTTGCGTCATCGTTGCGAACGCCACGGGTGCAAACACTGCCAACGCCGCGACCAGCGAGTAGAACTTCATCATTTCCGGCTCCATTTCTCCTCGAACCGTCCATCGATCCGATGAGTTGAAGCTAGTAGAACCTTAGCCATATCGATGTGACGCCCGTCACGGGCACGTGTAGCTAGGATGCAGAGGAGCGCTGATGTCTGCTGCACCGTCCACTGTTTCGATCGCCATGCGCGGCGTCGAACTTAATGTGCGCATCGGCGAGCACGCCTGGGAAAAGATTGAAGCACAGCGCCTGCATCTCGAACTCACGCTGCAATTTGGCTTTCACGCTTACAACGAACGCCACGGCAGTTACGTCAATTACGATCCGCTGCGCGTGTTTTTGAAAGCACTCGAAGAGCGCCCGCACACTGAACGTATTGAGACTTTGGCGCGCGACATTCTTTTTGCATGTTTCGAACTGACGCCGGCAGAACGTGTCGAGCTCTCGATCTCGAAGCCGGATATCTTCCCTGAGATGCAAGGCGTTGGCCTCCGCTACGACGTCACGCGCTCGGATTTCGGCGCGTGAGCGGATTGGTTCTCGTCACCGGCGCGGGGCGGCGCGTGGGCGCCGGCATCGCGCTGCGCTTGGCGCGCGACGGCTGGACCATCGGGGTACACTTCAACGGCTCGCGCGATGGCGCACAGAGCGTCGCGAGCGAAATTCGCGTCAATGGCGGAAAAGCCGAGCTGTTCAGCGCCGATCTGACGGATCAAAGCGCTATCGACGCGATGGCTGCGAGGCTCGCCCAGCGCGGAGACTGGGTGGGGGTCGTCAATTCCGCCGCGAGCTTCACGCCGGACAGCATCACAGACTTCTCACTCGACGCCGCCCAAGCGCAAGTGCGCCTAAATCTGCTTGCGCCCGTCTATCTGGCGCGAAAACTGCGCGAACAGATCGGCTCCCGGCGCGGCTTCGTGACCAATATATCGGATCAAAAGGTCCTCAACCAAAACCCGGACTTCCTGTCCTACACACTCGCGAAGACGGGCCTTGCACATGCGACCGGCGCGCTGGCGATGGCGTTAGCTCCGAATATTCGCGTCAATTGCATCGCGGCCGGCCTGATGTTGGTCAGCGGCGATCAACAAAATTTCAAAGACGTGCACAACAACAACCTGACGCGCATCGGCACGAGGGTTGAGGATGTCGCTGATGCGGTTGCGTATCTGGCGAATGGCGAGAACATCACTGGAGCGCTGATCCCAGTCGATGGAGGCCAACATCTGGTGCCAAGCGCGCGCGATGTAATGTTCGATTAGGCCTCGCGCCGGATCGTTACGGCCACCAGGCCATCGCCCAAAAGCACTGACGGCTTTTTCACCGTCACTTCCACCCACACGGCGCGGCGCGAGAGCGATAAACAGTGCCCCGCGACGCGATCGGCCAACGTCTCGATCAAGTGCGCGGGCTCGCCAAGACCGCCGCGGATGAAGCCGATGATGTGATCGTAATCGACGGTTGCGCCAATGCGATCGTGCGCTGGAAAATCCGGTGGATCCGAAAGCGCCATCGTCACCGAAATCCGCACCTCCTGCGGCGTCGCGCGCTCGGGCTCGGGAACGCCGACACGAACCAGTGCTTTAGCGTCATCGATGCGTAGGATCTGAAGATCGGCCATCGCCGCAAACTTACTCAAGCGAACGCGATCAAGCCAGCGCCTACCGCGACAATGGCCGCGCCCAGCCAGCGGCGAAGACCAAGCCGTTCGTGCAGAAATAAAAACGCGATCAGCGCACCCCAAACGACGGAGGTTTCGCGCAAAGCGGTGACCTGTGCGATCGGCGCAAACGTTTGCGCCCACAGCACAAGGCCGTACCCGGCGAAGCTCACGATACCGATGCCGATGCCGCGCCAAGGCGCGACCGCGGCGTCCCTCAGCAAACGCGACACACCCCGCCGCCAGAACGCAAAGGCCGCCATCGGAACCGACATCAGCGCCATCGACCAGCCCAGGAAGATCACCGCATTGCCGGCAGCGCGCGAGCCAAGCGCATCGACCAACGAATAGGACGCGATACAGAGCCCGATTGCAGCGGCCCACAGCGTCGCCTTCAGCGGCGCCTTAGGGCTCGCGCCGACCGTGAACACCCCGATCGACACACCGGCAATGCCGAGGAGCTTGAACGGCGGCGGAATCTCACTGGCCGTCAGCGCCGCCCCCATCGCCACCAGCATCGGCGCCATGCCGCGCGAGAGCGTGTAGACATGGCTCATATCGCCAGCGTCGTAGCCTTTGAAGAGGCAAAACCAATAGACAAGATGGATGACGACCGTCATCGCCACATAGGGCCAGGCCGCTTGCGGCAACGCGCCCATGAAAAGTATGATCAGCGCGCCCGCGCCGAGACCGCCCACCGCGATCAAAAATGAATCCGTGACGCGATCGGTCCCGCCCTTCAGCACAGCGTTCCAACTGGCGTGGATCACGGCTGAAGTAATAGCGGCGGCGATGGCGAGCGGCGGCATGAGTCCAGCGCACTAAAGCACGCCACGAACCGCGCGCGAATGCGAAACGATGGGCGCCTCCCCTGCCGCGCTGCAACGTGATAGGGGCATCTCACAAGCGGAGGCGGGCATGAGCGCACAGGAATTCGACGTCGTCATTTACGGCGCAACGGGCTTTACCGGAAAACTGGTCGCCGAGCACCTGATGCGTGTTTACGGCGCGGAAGGCGAGCTGCGCTGGGCCATGGCCGGGCGCGACGAAGAGAAACTCAAGGTCGTCCGCAATGATATTGGCGCATCCTACAAACTGCCGATCATCATCGCCGGCGCGCATGACTCCAACGCACTGGATGCGCTCGCGCATCGCACGCGCGTGGTGATCACCACCGTCGGTCCCTACCAGCGCTATGGTGAAGGTCTGTTAGCGGCGTGCGCCAAGGCCGGCGCCGACTATGTCGATCTTTGCGGCGAGCCAAACTGGATGGCCGACATGATCGCCAAGTATGACAAGGTCGCCAAGGAGAGCGGCGCGCGTATCGTGTTCTCGTGCGGCTTTGACTCAATCCCGTTCGATTGCGGCGTGTGGTTCTTGCAGCGCGAAGCCCAAGCTCGCTTTGGCCAACCTCTCCGCGATGTGCGCGGACGCGTGCGCAAGATGAAGGGCACGTTCTCGGGCGGCACCATGGCCTCGATGCTGGCGACATTCGAAGCGATGAAGGTCGATCCCTCGCTCGCCTCGCGCATGACCGATCCGTTTGTGCTGTCGCCTGAAAGGCTGGCGCCGCAACCGAACGGCGACACAGTCACAGAGGACACCGATATAAACTCGTGGGCCGCGCCGTTCGTGATGGCGTCGATCAACACGAAGAACGTTCATCGCTCGAACGCGCTGGCGAAATATCCCTACGGCAAAGATTTCACCTACAGCGAAATGATGATGACGGGCGGCGGCGCTAAGGGAAAACAACGCGCCAAGTCGCTGCAAAGCTCATCCAACATGCAACGCACACTGCTCGGCTTTGCGCCAACGCGAATGCTGCTGACGCAATTCGTGCTGCCGAAGCCCGGCCAAGGGCCCAATCTTGAGCAGCGCGAAAACGGCATGTTCGACGTGCTCTATGTCGGCACGACAGCCGACGGCCGCTCACTCCGCGCCAGCGTCTGTGGCGACAAAGATCCCGGCTACGGCTCGACCTCGAAGATGATTTCCGAAGCTGCGCTGACGCTCAAAGACACCAGCCGTCAAACCACGCCGGGCGGCGTCTGGACGCCGGCAGCCGCCATGGGCGATGCGCTCATCGCGCGCCTGCAAGAAAAGGCCGGCCTGACATTTAAGCTCGAGAACTAGGAAAGGCTCGCGCAGAAGCGCTGAATGCGCGCGCAAGCTTCTTCCAGGCACTGGTTCGACGTCGCGTATGAAATGCGAAAGTTCGGCGAAAGGCCGAACGCGCCACCATGGACGAGCGCCACAGCTTCCGCTTCCAGAAGCTCGATCGCGAACGCTTCATCGTTCTCGATCACCTTGCCGCTTGGCGTCTTTTTGCCGATCAGTCCAGCGCAAGACGGATAGACGTAGAACGCACCTTCCGGCGTCGGGCACTTCAAGCCCTGCGCCTGATTCAACATCGAGACGACGAGATCGCGGCGCTCTTCAAAGAGTTTCTTGTTCTTTGGGATGAAGTCTTGCGTGCCGTTCAAAGCCTCAACAGCCGCCCATTGCGAGATCGAGCACGGATTAGATGTCGTTTGCCCCATGACGTTCGCCATGGCTTTGATCAACCATTGCGGGCCTCCAGCATAGCCGATGCGCCAGCCGGTCATCGAATAGGCTTTCGAGACGCCGTTCATGGTCAGCGTGCGCTCGTAGAGGCGCGGCTCGACTTGCGCGATCGTGGTGAACTCGAAATTGCCGTAGGTCAGATGCTCGTACATGTCATCGGTGAGGATGAGCACGTGCGGATAATCGATCAGCACTGCCGCCAGCGCTTTCAGCTCCGCGCGCGTGTAAGCGGCGCCCGAAGGGTTCGACGGAGAGTTGAGCAACAGCCACTTGGTGTGCGGCGTGATCGCCTTCGCCAGCGCCTCTGGCTGAATCTTGAATCCGTCTTCAATGGTGGTGTCGATGAACACCGGCGCGCCACCGCACATGATGGCCATGTCCGGATAGCTCACCCAATAAGGCGCCGGGATGATCACCTCGTCGCCCGGATTGAGCGTCGCCATCATCGCGTTGAACAGCACCGGTTTGCCGCCCGGCGAGACATTGACCTGCGCGCGCGTGTACTCGAGGCCATTCTCGCGCTTGAACTTGCCGACAATCGCGTCCTTCAGCTCAGGAATGCCGTCGACGTCGGTGTATTTGGTCTTGCCTTCGCGCATCGCGCGGATCGCGGCCTCCTTGATGTTTTCCGGCGTATCGAAGTCCGGCTCACCTTGCGAAAGCGCAATGCAATCGCGGCCTGCGGCTTTTAGCGCGCGCGCCTTGGCGCTCATCGCCATCGTGGCGGAGGGCTTCACGCGCTTCAGCGCTTCAGAGACTTGATTTGTCATAATTCCAGCTCGATTCGCACGCGTGCGAGCATAGGGCAACTCAACTTGCCTTGCGAAAATCAGTCGCGGGTTATGCACGATTGCCGCACGCCCCCTCGCACCTATATCAGCCCGAGTATCGGAGATCCTATGCCGCTTTTGATGTGCCCCAACTGCAACGCCTCGATGTCCGAGGTAAAACGGAACGACGTCGTTTTCGATATGTGCCCGACTTGCCGGGGGGTGTGGCTGGACCGTGGTGAACTGGAAAAGATCATTGCCGGCGCAAAGGACGAACGTGTCGCGTTCGAACAGGATCGTGCGCAATTCTATCAGGACCCGGACGCCTACCGCCGTTCGCACCCGCAGCAGCAGCCTCCCCAACAATACCAGCAGCCGCCGCAGCAACGCCCACAGCAAGGCTATGGCGAGCGCGGCGAGTACGGTGAACGCGGGGAATATGGCGAGCGCGGCGAAGGCGGCTATGACCAGCGCGGCGGCCACCAGCGCCGGCGCCGCGGCGGCTTCGATCTCATGGACATTTTCGGCGACTAACGCCCGCGCTATTCGCCGCGCCCAATAGGTGGTTGGTGGGGCTTAATTTGCCCGCGTCCGCGAATTCGGACACATGACAAGGATGAGTTCCAACAACCGCCTGACATGGCTTCTGACCGCTTCCTTCGCGTTTCTCGCAATGAGCGAAAACGCACGCGCGCAAGAGTCGGCGCCGGCTCCTGCCGATAGCCAAACAGCTGCAGCGGATGAAGCCGAAGACGAAGGCGATGACATCGTCGTGCTGGCGGAGCGCGGCGATGAAATTCGCATCGACCGGCGCACCTACACACTGCGCGACGATCCAGTCGCGCAGAGCACGAACATGTTCGACATCTTGGGACGCATTCCCTCGGTGAGCGTCGCGCCCTCAGGCGAGATCACCCTGCTCGGGGCGTCCAACGTGACGATCCAAATCAACAATCGCCCCGTCCCGGGCGCCAACCTTGAACAAGTCCTGCGCGGCCTTCCCGGCGGCAGCGTCGAACGCATCGAAGTGATCACCAATCCATCGGCCCAATACTCATCGAGCACGTCGGGTGGGATCATCAACATCATCACGCGCCAACGCTTTGAGACCGGCTTTAGCGGCTCGGTCCAGGCCAACGCAGATTCATTAGGCAGCCAGCATCTCGGGCTCGCGCCAAGCTATTCGCAGGGCCGCTGGACGTTCAGCGGCCAAGCCGGCGGATACAGCGGCGAGTACGAGAGCGAACTGCACCGCGTTCGTGAGACGCCTCCGGGCGGCCCCGCAACGACCGAAACCGGCCCAACCACCTCAACCTGGGAAGGCCTCTACCTCAGTCAGCTGCAAGCGGCCTTCAACCCGAACGAGCGCCTCCGCATGTCGCTCAGTGGCGATTTCGGCCTTAACAACTCGACGCAGTCGCAACTGTCTTCGCTCTCAGATTCTGGCGGACCGGTTTCATCCAGCCAAGCGCTCACCGATAGCGAGATGCACTACGAAAGTGTGACGTTCGATCTCCAACAGCAAGGCAACGAGCCGCGTGAGCTGCTCAAGTTCAACACGTCCATCGATAGCTTCGTCAGCGTTTCAAATTCGACATTCACGATCACGCCGGCCGGCGGCGGCGGCGCCACCTCCTACGCAACCACGCGCTCGCAAGACAATAGAAGCCTCTCATCGAACCTCGATTTCGAGCAACCGCTTCCATCGGAGCAGTTTTTAACCTTCGGCGCGGCTTTCGAGCATCTTGAGCAAACTACTGACAGCAGCCTCACGCCATTGAGCGGCGTGTCGATCCCCGCCTACGCCTCCACGCTTGAGGCCTCAGCGCAAACCTCGGCCGCGTACGCGACCTATCAGTTTGATGTTGGCGATTGGACATTACTCCCCGGCCTTCGTGTGGAAAGCTATCGGCGCGAAGTGATTTCCGGCGCTTTAGAGACCGATGACACCAACACGCGCGCTTTCCCCAGCCTCCACGTGCGCAACGAACTCACGCCGCACATCAATGTCGATATCAGTTATTCAAGCCGCATTCAGCGCCCAGGCTTCGATCAGCTCGATCCTGCTCTGCGCTTCGAGGACGTCAACCGTGCGTCCTCCGGCAATCCGAACCTCGACCCGACAACCACCGATGCATACGAAGCGAACGTCGTCTACCAACGCAATGGCACGATGTTCAACGTCACATTCTTCGATCGCATTAGCCAAGACATCATCTCGCAGTTCACAGACATAACACCTGACGGCGTAACGCTCACTCGGCCGGTCAATGCCGGCGAGAGCGAACAGCGGGGGCTCCAGGTGATGCTCCGCGGGCCGATCGTAGAAAACTGGCGCTACTCGCTGACGGGTAGCGTTTTCAGCCGCGAGTTCGACTACCTGAGCGGCGGCACGATCTCACGGCGTGAAGAGCTCGAATACAATGGCGTCGCACAAATCGATTATCGCGACGCCGATCAAGAGGCGGTCGGCGCAAACCAGTTTCAGTTCGAGACGCGCTTCCAAGGTCCGCGCCACGGCTTGCAAACAGAATGGGATGAATTCGTCGTTGCGAATTTCACCTGGCGGCGCAGACTTTCATCGCGTCTCTTCGGCGTACTGACAGTTCAGGACATCTTCGACAGCGCCAACCGCAGCTCTCAAACCATCACCGACGATTACTACGAGCGCGCCGAGTTCCAGAGCCCCGGCACGCGGTTGCGCCTCTCGCTGACCTATCAATTCGGCTCCGGCCCGCAACGTCCGCCGACCGATCAACAACCCGGCGGGCCGCCAGGACCATCGTTCTAAGCCACAAATTGAAACGGCCCGGGATCGCTCCCGGGCCGTTTTGTTTATGGACGTTTCTTCCCAGAGCCTTGTCGGTCTTGTTATTCGGCCGCTTCTGGCTGCGTCAGACGAGCCTCTTCACCGCGCTCGATCGCCAGTTGCGCATCGCGTTCGGCGGCGAGCTTCTGGTAACGGCGCAACTGACCACCCGTACCGGCCGGGATGAGACGCCCGACGATGACGTTTTCCTTGAGACCTTCGAGCGTGTCCGACTTGCCGTAAGAGGCAGCCTCGGTGAGCACGCGCGTGGTTTCTTGGAACGACGCTGCCGAGATAAACGAACGCGTCTGCAAGCTGGCCTTAGTGATGCCGAGCAGCATCGGCTGAGCCGTCGCCGGCTTTAGACCAAGCTCTTGAACACGCTTGTTCTCGTCTTCGAGATCGAGCGCTTCGACCGCTTCCCCTTTGAGGAACTCGGTATCGCCCGCTTCCATGATCTCGACCTTCTGAAGCATCTGGCGAACGATCACTTCGATGTGCTTGTCATTAATCGGCACGCCTTGCAGGCGGTACACCTTCTGAATTTCCTCAACGAGGTAATTCGCAAGCGCTTCGACGCCCATGATCGAGAGGATGTCCTGCGGCGCGGGGTTGCCGTCGAGCAGGTAATCGCCCTTCTTCACGAAGTCGCCTTCTTGCACCGGAATGTGCTTGCCCTTCGGGATCATGTACTCGATCGCGTCGAGGCTTTCGTCTTCCGGCACAACGCGCAGACGACGCTTGTTCTTGTAGTCCTTGCCAAACTCTACGCGGCCATCGCCTTCGGAGATGATCGCGTGGTCCTTCGGACGGCGAGCTTCGAACAGTTCCGCGACGCGCGGCAGACCGCCGGTGATGTCGCGGGTCTTAGCGCCGCCCGTCGGCATGCGTGCGAGGTCTTGGCCAGGGGTAACGTCATCACCATCGGCCACCGAGAGAATGGCGCCGACCGGCAACGAGTACGTCTTCACTGCAACGCCCTTAGCGTTGAGCACCGAGATCGACGGCTTTAGTTCCGAGCCCTTCGTGGTCGAACGCCAGTCGATGACGACCTTCGACGAAATGCCCGTGGCCTCGTCGAACTCGTCGCGGACAGCGACGCCCTCGGTCAAATCCTCGAAGCGCACCTTGCCTGCCGTTTCGGTCAGGATCGGCGTTGCGTAGGGATCCCACTCGGCGATGCGATCGCCGCGCTTGATCTTCGACTTTTCATCAACCTTCAGACGTGCGCCGAACGGCGGCTTGAAGCTTTGACGCTCCTTGCCGTCTTCATCGACGACCGAGATCTTCATGTTGCGGCTCATCACGATGAGATCGCCTTGGGCGTTCTTCACCGTGTTGCGATCGATGAGGTGGATCGAGCCATCATGCGCCGATTCCATAACTGACGACTCAGCCAACTGGGCCGCGCCGCCGATGTGGAACGTACGCATCGTGAGCTGCGTACCCGGCTCGCCGATCGATTGCGCCGCGATGACGCCGACAGCTTCGCCGATATTGACCTGCGTGTTGCGCGCGAGGTCGCGGCCATAGCAGGAACCGCAAACGCCCGTGCGGGTTTCGCACGTCAGCACCGAACGGACCTTCACGGCTTGAACGCCAGCCTTCTCGATCAGCTGCACGGTGTCTTCGTCGAGGAAGCCACCAGCCGGAACGAGCTGCTTGCCCGTACCCGGATCGTTGATCGGCAGCGCGGCCGTACGACCGAGGATGCGCGTGCCGAGCGAGACGACGATGTCGGCGCCGTCGATGACAGCCGTCATCTGGATGCCGTCCTGGGTGCCGCAATCTTCTTCGGTGATGATGCAGTCTTGCGCGACGTCGACGAGACGACGCGTGAGGTAGCCCGAGTTCGCGGTCTTCAGCGCGGTGTCCGCGAGGCCCTTACGAGCGCCGTGGGTCGAGTTGAAGTATTCGAGAACCGAGAGACCCTCTTTGAAGTTCGAGATGATCGGCGTCTCGATGATTTCACCCGACGGCTTGGCCATCAGGCCGCGCATGCCGGCGAGCTGCTTCATCTGGTTCTTCGAACCACGTGCGCCCGAGTGCGCCATCATGAAGACGGAGTTGAGTTCGCCCAGACGGCCGTCCTTCAGACGAGCCGGCTTTGACGCCTCTTCCATCATCGCGTCAGCGACTTTGTCGGTGCACTTTGACCAGGCGTCGACAACCTTGTTGTACTTTTCGCCCTTGGTGATGAGACCATCGGCATATTGCTGCTCGTACTCGGACGCGCGCTTACGCGTTTCCTCGACCAGCGTTTCCTTTGCCTTCGGCACGACCATGTCCGCCATGCCGAACGAAATGCCGGCCTTGGCAGCTTCCTTGAAGCCGAGTTGCATGATGCGGTCGGCGAAGATCACCGTCGCCTTCTGGCCGCAGAAACGATAGACGTTGTCGATCAGGTTGCCGATTTCCTTCTTGGTCAGCGTCTGATCCAAGAGGTTGTAGCTCACCTTCGGGTGCTTCGGCAGAACCTCGGCAAGCTTCATGCGGCCAGGGGTGGTGTCGATCGTCTTACGGATCGGCTTGCCATCGGCATCGACCGTTTCGTAACGCGCCTTGATCTTGGTGTGCAGCGTGACGACGCCAGCTTCCAGCGCAGACTCGATTTCACCGATCGAACCGAACAGCTTGCCCTCGCCCGGCTCGCCTTCTTTCATGAGCGAAAGATAGTAGAGACCGAGAACGATATCCTGCGACGGCACGATGATCGCCTTGCCGTTCGCCGGCGAGAGGATGTTGTTCGTTGACATCATCAGCACGCGCGCTTCCAACTGCGCTTCGAGCGACAGCGGAACGTGCACGGCCATTTGGTCGCCGTCGAAGTCGGCGTTGAACGCGGCGCAAACCAGCGGGTGAAGCTGGATCGCCTTGCCTTCAATCAACTTCGGCTCGAACGCTTGGATGCCCAAGCGGTGGAGGGTCGGGGCGCGGTTCAGAAGAACCGGGTGCTCGCGGATGACTTCTTCGAGCACATCCCAAACTTCAGGACGCTCCTTTTCGACCATGCGGCGCGATTGCTTCACGGTGCCCGAGAGGCCCTTGATGTCGAGGCGCGCGTAGATGAACGGCTTGAACAGTTCGAGCGCCATCTTCTTCGGCAGGCCGCACTGGTGAAGCTTCAGATCCGGACCGACGACGATGACCGAACGGCCAGAATAGTCGACGCGCTTACCGAGCAAGTTCTGACGGAAGCGGCCCTGCTTGCCCTTCAGCATGTCGGCGAGCGACTTCAGCGGACGCTTGTTGGCGCCGGTGATGACACGGCCACGGCGCCCGTTGTCGAACAGCGCATCGACAGCTTCCTGCAGCATCCGCTTTTCGTTGCGGATGATGATGTCCGGCGCGCGGAGCTCCATCAGCCGCTTAAGGCGGTTGTTACGGTTGATGACGCGGCGGTAAAGATCGTTCAGATCCGACGTCGCGAAACGGCCGCCATCGAGCGGCACGAGCGGACGCAGTTCCGGCGGGATCACCGGCACCATCGTCAGGATCATCCACTCCGGCTTGTTGCCCGAGCGAATGAAAGCTTCGACGAGCTTCAGGCGCTTGGCCAGCTTCTTCGGCTTCAGTTCCGACGTGGACTCGGCGATTTCCTTGCGCAGCTGCTCAGCCTCTTTTTCGAGGTTGAGCGCCATCAGCAATTCACGCACGGCTTCAGCGCCGATCGAGGCGGTGAAGCTGTCTTCGCCGTACTCGTCCTGCGCTTTGATGTAGTCTTCTTCGGTCAGCAGCTGCTTGGCTTCGAGCGGCGTCAGACCCGGTTCGAGCACGATGTATTGCTCGAAATAGAGAACCTTCTCGATGTCCTTCAGCGCCATATCGAGCATGAGCGCGATGCGGCTCGGCAGCGACTTCAAGAACCAGATGTGCGCGACCGGCGCAGCGAGCTCGATATGGCCCATGCGTTCGCGGCGGACACGCGCCAGCGTAACTTGCACGCCGCACTTTTCGCAGATGATGTCCTTGTACTTCATCCGCTTGTACTTGCCGCACGTGCACTCGTAGTCCTTTTGCGGACCGAAGATGCGCGCGCAGAACAGGCCGTCACGCTCAGGCTTGAACGTGCGGTAGTTGATTGTCTCAGGCTTCTTGATCTCGCCGAAGCTCCAGGACTTGATCTGCTCTGGGCTCGCGATCGAGATCTTGATCTGATCGAACACGGGCGCCGGCGGTTGATTGTTGCCGAAGGTGTTGTTGATCAGCTCTTGGTTCATAGCGCTCATTCTTTTCTACCTTCCTCGCCCCGGTGTGCGGCCGAGACTAACGGTGGCATTTTCAATCTTGCGCCCGCGCGCCGCGTGAACGGCGCGCGGGGTTAGTCCACTTACTCGGCTGCCTTCAGGCGCGTGCCGTCGACCAATTCCACGTTAAGGCCGAGCGAGCGCATTTCCTTCACGAGCACGTTGAACGACTCGGGGATACCCGCTTCGAACGTGTCGTGGCCGCGCGTGATGGCCTCGTAGACTTTGGTACGGCCAGCGACGTCGTCCGACTTCACCGTCAGCATTTCCTGGAGCGTGTAGGCCGCGCCGTAAGCTTCGAGCGCCCACACTTCCATTTCGCCGAAGCGCTGACCGCCGAACTGCGCCTTACCACCCAACGGCTGCTGCGTGACGAGCGAGTACGGTCCGATGCTGCGGGCGTGGATCTTGTCGTCCACCAAGTGGTGCAGCTTCAGCATGTAGATGTAGCCGACGGTGACAGGACGCTTGAACGTCTCGCCCGTGGTGCCGTCCTTCAGCATGACTTGGCCGGTCTCGGCAAAGCCCGCATCCTTCAGCATCGCGCGGATATCTGCGTCCTTGGCGCCGTCGAACACCGGAGTCGCGATCGGAACACCCTTCGAGATGTTCTGCGCGAGTTCCCGCAATTCTTCGGTCGACTTCGGCAGCTCTTCCTTGCCGTAGATTTCCTTCAGCTTGGCGTCGAGCGGCTTGCGATCGCCATCGCGCTCGAAGGATTCGAGTGCGTTGCGAACCTGCTTACCGATGCCGGCGCAAGCCCAACCCAAGTGCGTTTCGAGGATCTGACCGACGTTCATCCGGCTCGGCACGCCGAGCGGGTTCAGAACGATGTCGACATGTGTGCCGTCGTCGAGGAACGGCATGTCTTCCACCGGCACGATC
Organism: Candidatus Viadribacter manganicus; assembly: GCF_001679665.1. Classification (GTDB taxonomy): domain Bacteria; phylum Pseudomonadota; class Alphaproteobacteria; order Caulobacterales; family Aquidulcibacteraceae; genus Vitreimonas; species Vitreimonas manganica. Next base: position 2,800,223 of record NZ_CP013244.1, on the reverse strand, counting down.
TTCGAGATGACGCCCTTGTTGCCGTGACGGCCGGCCATCTTGTCACCCGGCTGCAGCTTGCGCTTCACCGCGACGAACACTTTGACGACCTTCATCACGCCCGGCGGCAATTCATCGCCGCGGGTGAGCTTATCGACCTTGTCGCTGAAGCGCGCATCGAGACGCTTCTTGGCGTCGTCGTACTGCTTCTTGAGCGCTTCGATTTCGGCCATCGCGTTTTCGTCTTCGATGCCGAACTGCCACCACTGGCCCTTCGAGAACGGCTCAAGGCCTTCGGCCGTGATCTCGCCCTTCTTGAAGCCCTTCGGGCCTGACGCAGCTTGCTTGCCGATCAGGATTTCCTCGAGACGGCCGAAGATGTTGCGCTCGAGGATCGCGAGTTCGTCGTCGCGGTCCTTCGCCAAGCGTTCGATTTCTTCCTTCTCGATCTGCAGCGCGCGTTGATCCTTATCGACGCCATGGCGGTTGAACACGCGCACTTCGACGACAGTACCGCTGACGCCCGGCGGCAGACGCAATGACGTGTCACGCACGTCGCTGGCCTTTTCACCGAAGATGGCGCGCAGGAGCTTTTCTTCCGGCGTCATCGGGCTTTCGCCCTTCGGCATCACCTTACCGACGAGAATATCGCCCGGCTCAAGCTCGGCGCCGATGGCGACAATGCCGGCTTCGTCGAGGTTGCGCAGCGCTTCTTCACCGACGTTCGGGATGTCGCGCGTGATTTCTTCCGGACCCAGTTTCGTGTCGCGGGCGGCGACTTCGAATTCATCGATGTGGATCGAGGTGAACACATCGTCTTTGACGATGCGCTCAGAGATCAAGATCGAGTCTTCAAAGTTGTAGCCGTTCCACGGCATGAACGCGACGAGCACGTTACGGCCAAGCGCCAACTCACCCAACTCCGTCGACGGACCATCAGCGATAATGTCGTCGGCGCGCACAACGTCACCGACGCGAACGATCGGGCGCTGCGTGATGCAGGTGTTTTGGTTCGAGCGCTGGAACTTGCGCAGACGATAGATATCGACGCCAGGCTTGGTGGCGTCGCGCTCTTCGGTGGCGCGCACAACGATACGTTGGCTGTCCACTTGCTCGACGATGCCGGTGCGGCGCGCGGTGATGGTTGCGCCTGAATCGCGCGCGACCACGCCTTCCATGCCCGTGCCGACGATCGGCGCATCAGCGCGGAGCAACGGCACCGCTTGCTTTTGCATGTTCGAACCCATGAGCGCGCGGTTAGCGTCATCGTTCTCGAGAAACGGGATGAGCGCGGCGGCGACCGAAACAACCTGCTTCGGCGACACGTCCATGAGATCGAGTTCTTCACGCGCGATGAGCTGGGCTTCGCCGTTTTCACGGGCCTGCACGAACTCTTCCGAGAGGTTGCCCTTCTCGTCGATGATGGCGTTGGCCTGCGCGATCTTGTGCTTGGCCTCTTCCATCGCCGACAGATAGACGATGTCCTTCGACGGCTTGCCGTTGACGACCTTGCGATACGGGCTTTCGATGAAGCCGTACTTGTTCACGCGGGCGTGCGTCGCAAGCGAGTTAATCAGACCGATGTTCGGGCCTTCCGGCGTTTCGATCGGGCAGATGCGGCCGTAGTGCGTCGGGTGCACGTCGCGGACTTCGAAGCCCGCGCGCTCACGGGTCAGGCCACCCGGGCCGAGCGCCGAGAGACGACGCTTGTGCGTGATCTCGGAGAGCGGATTGGTTTGGTCCATGAACTGCGAGAGCTGCGAAGAACCAAAGAACTCACGCACGGCGGCGGCGGCCGGCTTGGCGTTGATCAGGTCGTGCGGCATCACGGTTTCGATGTCGACCGACGACATACGTTCCTTGATCGCGCGCTCCATGCGCAGCAGGCCGACGCGATACTGATTTTCCATCAGTTCGCCGACCGAACGCACGCGGCGGTTGCCGAGATTATCGATGTCATCGACCTCGCCGCGGCCGTCACGCAGATCGGTCAGCGTACGCAGCACTTCGAGTATATCCTCAAGGCGCAGGACGCGAACGGTGTCGTCGGTATCGAGACCCAGGCGCATGTTCATCTTCACGCGGCCAACCGCGGAAAGATCGTAGCGCTCGCCGTCCGAGAACAACGAGTTGAACAGCGTCTCGGCCGTTTCCGGCGTCGGCGGTTCACCCGGACGCATCACGCGATAGATATCGAACAGCGCTTGCTCGCGGTTCTCGTTTTTGTCGAGCTTCAGCGTGCTGCGGATGTACGGACCAACGGTCGCCGGATCGATGTCGAGGATCGGTAGATCGTGGATGCCGGCTTCGATCAAAGTCGCCAGCACGTTCTCGCTAAGCGCGTCACCGGCTTCGACGTAGATCTCACCGGTTTCCGGGTTGACGATATCTTCGGCAATGTAGCGGTCGAACAGGTCTTCCGAGGGCACTTGGATATCGACGACGCCATCTTCGACGAGCTTGTTGGCGTTGCGCGCTGAGATCTTCTTGCCCGCTTCGGCGACGACCTTGCCGGTCTTGGCGTCGACGAGATCGTAGGTCGGCTTCACACCGCGCCAGCGTTCGGCGCGGTACTTCGTGGTCCAGCCCGCCTTCACGCGCTTGTAGATCGAGGTCTGATAGAAGGTCGCAAGGATTTGCTCGCTCGACATGCCGAGCGCGTAGAGCAGCGTCGTCGCCGGCAGCTTGCGCTTCCGGTCGATACGCACGAACATGATGTCCTTGGCGTCGAATTCGAAGTCGAGCCATGAGCCGCGGTACGGGATGACGCGCGCAGCGAAGAGCAACTTGCCCGAAGCGTGCGTCTTGCCCTTGTCGTGATCGAAGAACACGCCCGGCGAACGGTGCATCTGAGACACGATCACGCGCTCGGTGCCGTTCACGACGAACGTTCCCTTGTCCGTCATCAGCGGGATGTCGCCGAGATAGACGTCTTGTTCCTTGATGTCCTTGACCGACTTCGCGCCCGTCTCTTCGTCGGTTTCGAAAACGATGAGGCGCAGCTTCACCTTCAAGGGAGCTGCGTAGGTCATGTCGCGCTGTTGGCACTCTTCGACGTCAAACTTCGGCTCTTCGAATTCATACGAGACGTATTCGAGAACGGCGCGATCCGAGAAATCACGGATCGGGAAAACTGACTTGAAAACAGCCTGCAAACCTTCGTCGATGCGATCGTACGACCGCCCGTCTTTTTGCAGGAATTGATCGTAGGAGCTTTTTTGCACCTCAATCAGGTTCGGCATCGAACCTGCTTCGGGGATCTTCCCGAACGACTTACGAATACGCTTCTTACCGGTGTACGACAGAGTCATCTGTTCTTCCCAATGCGCGCTGCGCTCAAGAGCGGACCCCGGCCACTAGGCCCGCCAAGCGCGGCACATGAGCCGCCTCTTCCGCCCTGGCTCCGTGCGCCGCTTGGCTCACGAACCCGACCCTTAGTCGGAGCGCCCCGGGCGGGTGGCGTTCCGGCGTGTCTCGATCGAGACACGCAATGACGGAAGCGGAGCCCGTTGCCGGTCTCTGCTTCCGTCTGTTGTTTGCGAGTTACTTCAGATCGACCTTCGCGCCGGCCTTTTCAAGTTGAGCCTTGAACTTTTCGGCATCAGCCTTGTTCACGCCTTCCTTCACCGGCTTCGGTGCGCCTTCAACGAGGTCCTTGGCTTCCTTCAGGCCGAGACCCGTGATCGCGCGGACTTCCTTGATGACTTCGATCTTCTTGTCGCCAGCGCTGGTGAGCTGGACCGTGAACTCGGTCTTCTCTTCAGCGGCAGCGGCCGGAGCGCCACCGCCAACAGCGGCGACAGCAACCGGAGCGGCGGCGGAAACGCCCCACTTTTCTTCCAGCATCTTCGAGAGCTCAGCAGCTTCGAGGACGGTCAGCGCCGAAAGATCTTCGACGATTTTATCGAGGTTTGCCATAATCTTAGTTCCTGACGTTTGTCTTTGTTTCGGTATGAAATGCGGAAATGACGGTTAGGCGGCGTCCTTGGTCGCGTAGGCGTTGAGAACGCGCGCCAGCTGACCACCAGGCGCTGCGAGCACGCCGGCGATCTTGGTCGCGGGCGCCTGCACCAGGCCGATGATCTTTCCACGCAGCTCGTCGAGCGAAGGCAGCGTCGCAATTGCTTGCACGCCTTGCTTGTCGAGCAGCTGGTCGCCGAACAAGCCGCCAAGAATGACGAACTGTTCCTTTTCCTTGGCGTACGCGACGGCCACCTTGGCGGCGGCGATCGGGTCAGCGGAATAGGCGATAGCTGTTGGGCCGGTGAACAGGCCGGCGGCGGTGCTTTTCGGCGTACCGTCGATGGCCAATTTCACGAGGCGGTTCTTCACGACTTTGAGCGAACCACCGGCTGCACGCAGCCGGGTGCGCAGCACCGTCAGTTCCGCAACGGTCAGTCCGGAGTAATGGCCAACGACCATCACGCCAGCGCCGGAGAAAACGCCTTTCAGCGATTCCACCGTTTCTGCTTTCTGAGCACGATCCATTGCGGTCTCCTCAGTCAGCGCCCGGCCAATCCGGGCGCTGTAGTAAGCGCGCGCGGACCAACCGGCCGGTGGTTAAGACCCCCGAGCGGCGCGCGGTCAGCGCGCAGCCTGTCCCAGGAGCCGGCCTGCGGGAGACGGCTTGACAGCCGCCCCCGAAAAACGTCAGCTTCTGTCTATTGCAGGCGAGGAAAACCAAGGTTTTCAACGCATTAAGCCGCGCAAATAGAACCCTTACGGGTCGCCCATGTGCGTGGCGCCTGCAGTCTCGGACAGGATCGACGAGGGGTTAACCCCGTCGGATCGGGGCATATGCACGCTTTATTGCAGCGCCGCAAGAGGCGCAGGCACGCTTGCCTGCTTTTGGCAAGAGGCCGGCACATCCTGCGTTCCGTAAGACACGCTACGCGGCGTCGGAGCCACTGAGCGGTTCGTGCGCTGCGCCATCATAATGAAAGACCCGGTCGAGATCCTCCAGATCGAACGTCTGCCCGCAAACTCAAAAGGTTCTCGTGGGTCTGCACCGGCTCGGTTTCGTCGTCCATCCGCAACTCCATCAGCCCTGAAGGCTCTGCGGGCCGCCCTGGACTTTGGATCTGCGCGCCGCCGCAAAAATCAGCGATCGCCAACCAGCTTCGCGATCGCGGCCAGATACGCCGCAAACGCAGAGCGCCCCTTATCCGTCATGCGCACGCGTGTCAGCGGCTTGCGGTCAATGAAGCTTTTATCGATCGAGACATACTCGGCCTCCTCCAGCTTCCGCAGGTGCACCGAGAGATTGCCCTGGGTGACATCGAGCAACGTCTTGAGCTCGGTGAAATCCGCGACCTCGACTTCCGCCAGATACGCCATCACCCCCAGGCGCACGCGCCCGTGAATGACGTCATCCAGTTTGCCGATGTCGAACGAAGCCATCCGTTACGCAGCTTTCTGCGCGCCGCGCCAGATGATCAGCCCCGGCACGCACATGAACGCGATCAACGCGACACCCAGCGTCAGCAGATAAATACCGATGTCGCCGAACACGGTAATGCCAAGCGCCACGGTCGTCGCGAACCAGCCGGCTGCGACCAAGCCGAGCCAAGCTTTGCGCATGATATTCCACGCAACGTACCAGGCGACGCCCTGAAACATGCACACGACGATGGGGTGATAGAGCCAGAGGCCGAAGCTCTCGGCTTTTGTCGCGCCATAACCGAAGACAAAAGCCATGACCAAATTGGCAAGGCCCGCGCCCTGAAACACCGCGTTCAGCGCGCGCGCAGAAGCGCCCGCCGCCGGCTTTTTGCGATCCTTCCAGATGATGACCCCAAGAATGATGCAAAACACCAAAGTCGGCGCCCACACGATCGCCAGCGCACCCAGCCCCTCCTCAGGCATCAGGTGCAATGTCTGCAGCCAATGCAGCAAGCATTGCCCACCATAAAGCGCGCCGGCCCAAGTGAACGCCTCACCAATCGTCGACTGCATCGCCCCGCCACCGCGCACCAGCGAGCGCATGTAAGCGAGATCGTCGCGGGCCGTTTCAAGATCGGATGCCATGATGATCTCCTACTGCGCCGCCGCAAGTTGCGGCCGAGCCCTTGCCTGCGCCGGCTTCTGGCGCTTGCCGTTGAGAATCGCGCCTATGAAAGAATAGCGCACGAACCACTGATAGCTTGCCAGCATGATCGCGAACGCCATCGCCACGATCAGCGGGTACTTCACGAACCACGGCCCATCGTAAGGCGCGACCAGCGTCTGCAACGTGATGAGGATCGGCAAGTGGACGATGTAGATCCAATACGATGCGTCCGCGAGATAACGTCGGGCCGGGCTGTGGCCTGAAACATGGCGGACCGCGAATCCAATGATCGCGATTGTCCAAGTCCAGCTCGCAAAGCCATAGAGCGCGGCAAATCCAACTGTCTTCAGACTTGGTTCGAGCACTTCAACAACGGGCCCCGCGCCGCCGGCGAGCATGAGCGCAGTCGCGGTAGCGCCGATTGCTGGGCCCACATAAAGCGCCCAGCGTTCACCCCATCCTTCAAGAATTTGGGGCTGCCGCTGCAGCAACCACCCGAAGGTGAAAGCGGCGCCATAGGCAACAAGCGCCGCGGTATTCGGAACGAGCCCAGTGTCCGGCGTCGGAATACCGAACCACATCATCCAACTGGGTTTCAAACAGAGCGCAATCGCAACTGGTATCGCCAACAACACCGGCGCAATGGGCCCAGCAACGAAGCGCGTGAACGGATCCACCAAGCGGGCACGCAGTGCGCCCTTGCGATCTATGAGGCGCACCAGCGAGCGAACGAGCAACGCTGCTGCGTAAAAAATCAATAGCACATAGAGGAACCACAAGTGCAGCAGCGGGAATGTCTCCGCTGTCATCGGCGGCGGCGGCGGACCTTCAGGCGCAACACCGCCATTGGCTTGCACCGCGGCCCAAATCAAAACCGCGATGAACGCCGTCAGCACGATCGGCCAGAACATCACAAGCGGCATCGCGATGCGCTTTGCGCGGTTCATCACGAAGGCGCCTACGCCGAGACGCTCAAGCAGCATGCGCCCGAAAAAGCCGGCGAGCACAAAGAACACGGTCATCCGGAAGACGTGCAGGGTAAAAAACAACACCGAGAGTTCAACGCTGCGCGATTGATCCATCACGATCCACATCTGCTCGCCGGGCAGGAATGACAGCGTCGCGTGGAAAAACACGCCAAGGATCAGCACGCCACCCCTTACCGCATCGAGCGCGTGATATCGCTCACCGCCACCAACACCACCCATTCGCCAACTCCACTCCCGGCGCTTCCGGGCGGCGGCGGTCGTACATCAACTAGTTTGTTTTGTAAACTAGTTGATTGAATTTTGCCTGCTTCCCGGCCCGGAGCGACAATCGCGATTGATTATGAGCGCGACTGCTCGGATTACCGCACTTCGCGCGCGGCCAGATGCGCGACCATCAGCACGAGCGCGACCCACCCGCCTACCCCGCCCAAGGCAAGCGCCGTGTCCGCCCGCCACTGCTCGGAGGCGAGCATGTTCACCGGCATCTGCCACGGCATGAACACGCCAGCTTTCGCCGATGTCGCGACCACGGCGAAGAAGGCGCCGCCGATGCCGAGCGCCAAGCCCGGTACGAAACTCGCAAATCGAAGCGCCATCCAAAGCTGCAGCGCGATCAGCAACATTGATGCGCCAAGCATCTTCACCAAGATCAGAGCGTGCTTGGCAAGATCAGGCGCGCTCTCCGGCCGCACCGCAGGCTTCAGCGCGGAGGCCGCTTCGACCGCTCCCCACGTGAGCGCCAAGGTCAACACCGACATCAACGCCACAACCGCAATCACCGATACAGCTTTCGCTGCATAAAGCCGCCAACGCGGCAGTGGCAGCGCGCGCAAGTGATCCCAAGATTTCGGGCCGTGCTCCATTTGCGCGACCAACGCTGTCAGCGCAGTGACGCTCATCGGCAGCATGAAGAACGCCCAGATCCCCTCGCCGGTCAAAAGCCAATTGTCATACGATTTCGGCGCGGAATCTCGCAGCATCAGGAAGAATGTGAAAGCCGCGATCAAGGCTGGCGCGACAAACGCGAGCAGCAAAGCCAGCGATCGATTAAGCTTTCGAAATTCAACAGCGAGCACGGCGATCATGATGCAGCTCCCGATTTCGCAGCTTCGCGATAAATGCCCTCAAGCGATCGCGCCTTATGGGCGATCGAAAACACCGCAACGCCGGCCTCCACGAATGCGCGGTTCAGCGCTGCGGCGGCATTGCGCGCATCGTCACGCGGATTGAGTCGTGCGATTAGAGCCTGTGGCGTGCGCTGCACGATAAAGCCTTGCGCCGCCGCCAGCGCACCAGCGCGCTCAAAATCGTCCACCTCAATCGCCAATTCCGGGGCAAGGCCCGCCTTTAAAACCGACAACGCGCCTTCAACGACAAGCCGCCCATGACTTAGAATCCCAACGTGCGTCGCTGTCTGCTCGATCTCCCCAAGCAAATGGCTCGACACCAACACCGTTGCGCCCGTGCGCTCCGGCAGCGCATTCAAGAATACCCGCATGTCGGAGATGCCATCAGGATCGAGCCCGTTCGTGGGCTCATCGAGAATAAGCAGCGGCGGCGCACCGATCATCGCGCGCGCAATGCCCAAACGCTGGCGCATGCCGAGCGAATAATCCGATACCCGCCTGTTCGCGTGTGCGCGCATCTCGACGACTTCAAGCACGCGGTCCAACTCCGCACGCGGCGCGCCAAGCAGAGTTCGCGTCAGATCCAAATTCTCACGGCCCGAGAGGTTTGCGTAAAATCCATGCGCCTCCATCAGCGCCCCGACCTTGCGCGACGCCCCCAGCCGGTCGCGGCCAACATCGACGCCGAACAGCCTGGCTTCGCCCGCGCTCGGCTTCAGCAGCCCGAGCAGCATTTTCAGCGTCGTCGTCTTTCCAGCACCGTTCCGGCCTAGAAAGCCGTAGACGCTCCGCGCCGGCACACTCATCGACACCGCATCGACGACCTTGCGCCCACCAAACCGGCGCGTCAGCGCATTCGTCTGCACAGCCAGCGCAGCCATTCTTACCCTCCGGGTTATTTAAGTTAGACTTAAATCTTGCGCTCCGACGCTCTTTAAGTCAAGGTTAAAGAACCATCCGCAAGTTTCAGGGCGCAGAAACAATCATGTCCAGCAAGCCAAGCACTTCCCTCCGCGCCCGAAGCGCCCGCTATCGCACCGTCATCACGTGGGTCACGCTCACCGTGCTGGTGCTGCAGCTGCTGCAGTTCTTCGGCGCCTATCTCGTGCGGGCCATCGAATGGGATCAGGTGACCGTGGCGCTAATCATGCTCGCCCCGCAGCTTTGCTACCTCTACGGCGTCTGGTCACTGCGCCCCGCGTTCGCGGAAGTCGCCCAAGGGCGGATGTTCGGCGACGCGCAAACAAAGGCGCTCGCCACACTCGGCTGGTCGCTCATTATCGGCGGCGTGTTCAGCATCTTCTTCCTCACCAACCTGCTGCGCCTCGTCCAATTCACCGAAGGCGGTTTTCTGAACTTTGATCTGTCCGATATCGTGCTCAGCGTTGTCGGCGGCGCGCTGGTATTGCTCTCGCATCTCATGGCGAAAGCGCACGCGATGAAGAGCGAACTGGACGACATCATCTGATGCCGATCCGGATCACTCTCGACGAACTGATCACCCGCCGCGGCATCAAGGCCAAAGACCTCGCGGCGGAGGTCGGCATTTCCGAAACGCAGCTTTCGCTGTTTCGCTCCGGAAAAGTACGCGGCATTCGCTTCGGCACGCTGGCGCGCCTGTGCGCGGCGCTAAAGTGCAAACCCGCGCAATTGCTCGACTATGATTTCGACGAGAACGATTTGATCGTCCCGGATCGCGACGACGACGATTAGGCGGCGACAGCCGTCAGCACGACAGCGCCACGCTTGGTCGCCACCAAGGTGTGCTCGTACTGAACCGTTGGCCGGCCGGTATCGGCACGCAGCGTCCACTCATCGCCGCCTTCGATCGCCCATTCGGAGCCCATCGAAAGGAACGGCTCGATGGTGAACACCATGCCTTCATGAATGCGGCGCCGTTCGCCCGGCTCATTCCAAGTCGGGATCGAGGTTGGATCTTCGTGCAGGCCGCGGCCAACGCCGTGGCTCGCGAGATTGCGGATGAGCGAATAGCCGTTCTTGTCGGCGAAATTTTCAATCGCCGCGCCGATATCGCTGAGCCGCGAGCCAGCGCGCACACTGTTGATACCGGACCACATTGCGCGTTTGCCGTTGCGCATGAGTTTGTCGATCTTCGTCGCCACCGGCGCCAAAGCAAAGCTTGCGCCTGTGTCGGCGAAATAGCCGTTGAGCTCGGCCGACACGTCAATGTTCACCAGATCGCCTGCCTTCAGCACCCGCTCACCTGGAATGCCGTGCGCAATATCCGGGAACACCGAGATGCAAGTGGCGCCGGGAAAGTTATAGGTCAGCGCCGGCGCTGGCCGCGCCCCTTCGCGCTCCAGCAACACGCGCCCGATTTCATCGAGCTCGCGCGTCGTCATGCCGGGCTGAAGCGCCTTGCCCATCGCTTGCAACGTCTGCGCGACGATAGCGCCGATGCGCTTCAACGCTTCGAGATCGTTGTCGTTATCGATCGTCATTTAATTCGCCGCCGGCTTGCGCACGACATAGACCTTCTCGGCCGCGAGGCGGTGGCGCTCATTCTCTTCGCTCGAGAACAAGATCTCCTCCGCGACAAAGCCATGGCTCGCGAGAAGCTTCGGGAAATCGAGGCCATAGAGGCGCACGTGCGTGCGGCCGCAAATGCGCTCGATCTCTTCCACCGGCGTCCCTGGCGGCGGATTCCAAGTCTCTTCCGCGTTGACGTCCATCGGCACTGAGAAGATGCCCGTGCCACCTGGCTTCATCACGCGGAAGCACTCAGCCATGCCCTTTGCATCTTCTGGCACGTGTTCGAGCACGTGGTTGCACACGATCACGTCGAACTCGTTGTCCGGATAGCTCAGCGCCGTGATGTCGACGACGGCGTTGGCCACCGCGCTGCGCTTGATGTCGCCTGCGACGTATTTGGGGTTGCGCTTCCACTGATGGAAAAACGGGCGCTCGGCGGAGAAATGCAGGACGCGCTTGTCGTTCGGATCGAGATTGTTGCGCCGGAGATAAAGCGCGATGATCCGGTCACGTTCTTTGGAGGCACAATTCGGGCAGCGCGCTTCCTGGCGCGGCCCTGCGCTCAGAAAATAGCCGGTGAACCCACAGAGCGGACAATTGCGCTTTTGGCGTGCACGAAAGTGCTGCATCGGATCGCGCACGGTTCCGCGCGAGATTTCTTCAGCAAGGGTGGGCCAGTTCAATTGTGTCATGGACCCGTGCCTAGCACAGCGAGCCCGGCAGAGGTAGCGGGCAACGCCTAAGGCTCGATTGCCATGCCCACGGTGCGCAGATCCATTTTCGACATGGGAACCGCCGCTTCCATGTAAATGCGCACCAGATCGACGCGCATTACCGAAACATCCGGTTGCAGGTCCTTGACCTCGCCAGCGGCGAACGGCGCAAAGCTCTGAGCCACGGAACCAAACACCCACATCAGCTTCGGCGGCTCAAGACCCATCTCCAAAAAACGCGCCAGAAACCATGGCCCATGCGCCCGCACCGCCTGCAGCGGCGTCTCGCTCAACTTATAACGTCCAACGACCAGGGGCTGGCCGAATTTCGGACTGCCGACATCTCGCGTGGCGCGTTTAGCGATTTCCAGCACATCGATCTTATCGCCAATCTTAGCGTCTCGCGCCGCGCCGCCGGCGAGATTCCAAAACGACGGCGCCTCGCGCGCGCCATCCAAGAGCACCGCGTTGATCGCGTCGCCGAAATAGTAACGCTCGCCCGTCTGCGTGGTGACCTCGGCCAAAGTGGTCTCTGTCTGCTTGATCGCACCAGACTGCATCATCGCGCGCGCTTGAATCTGCGCGAAGATACCCGCCAATCCGCCCAGCGCACTCGCAGCATCGGCGGCGCGCAGCCTTTTGCGCTCATCGCGGTACTGAGCCAACAGATAGGCGCCGACTTCCCCGGTGGCCTGCTTCAACTTCGGATCGTCACTCATCGCCTTCGCCTAGCACGCCAAAAACCAAAACGCCCTGGCTTTCACCGGGGCGTTTAAGTCTCTTAGAGCGTGCTCATGTCGATGACAAAGCGGTAGCGGACATCTCCCCTGGTCAAGCGCTCGTAAGTGCCGTTGACGCCCTCCGGCGCGATAATCTCGATCTCCGGCGCCACGCCCTTCTCAGCGCAAAATCGAGCATCTCCTGGGTTTCGCGAATGCCACCAATGGGCGAACCAGCAACAGACCGCCGCCCCATCAACAGCGTGAACACTGCCGGCCAGGAATGGCTTTCGGTAATTGGCGGCGCACCCAAGAGACAGAGCGTGCCGTTGCGGCGCAACAAGCGCATGAACGCCTCAAGATCATGCGCCGCCGAGACGGAGTTGATGATCAAATGAAAGCTGTTCTTGTGCGCCGCCATCTGCGCGGCATCCTTCGACAAACGAAAAGCGCCCCGGCTTTCACCAGAGCGCTTCGCTTTTCAGCAGAGCTGAAACTTATTGAGCGGCGGCAGCGATCGCGGCGGCCGGATCGAGGCGAACGCCCGGACCCATCGTCGTCGACAGAGCGACCTTCTTCACGAAGGTGCCCTTCGCGCCGGCCGGCTTGGCCTTCGCAACAGCATCCACGAACGCCTTCGCGTTCTGCAGGATCTGCTCTTCGGTGAAGCTCGCCTTGCCGATGCCGGCGTGGATGATGCCCGCCTTCTCAACGCGGAATTCGACCGCGCCGCCCTTAGCGTCGGCGACGGCCTTTTTGACGTCCATGGTCACGGTGCCGACCTTCGGGTTCGGCATCAGGCCGCGCGGGCCCAGCACCTTACCGAGTCGGCCAACGAGAGCCATCATGTCCGGCGTCGCGATCAGGCGTTCGAAGTCGATCTTGCCGCTGTTGACGACGTCGAACAGATCTTGTTCGCCAACGATGTCAGCGCCTGCAGCGCGGGCTTCTTCAGCCTTGGCGCCTTTAGCGAACACTGCAACGCGTGCGGTGCGGCCCGTGCCATTCGGCAGCGAGACAACGCCGCGGACTTGCTGGTCCGGATATTTCGGATCGACGCCGAGGTTCATCGCGATCTCGACGGTTTCGTCGAACTTCGCGCTGGCGCGTTCTTTGATCAGCTTCACCGCTTCCGCGAGCGTGTGCAGCTTGCGCGGGTCGATACCGGCATGGCTCTTCGACATGCGCTTGGTGAAGCCCGGGGTTTTCTTAGGAGCGTTTGCCATCTGATTACTCCACCACTTCCACGCCCATCGAACGGGCAGTGCCGGCGATCATTTTCGCGGCTTGGTCGAGATCAGCGGCGTTCAGATCTTTCTGCTTCGCCTTGGCGATGTCTTTGCACTGCGCCATCGTGATCTTGCCGACCACATCGACGCCCGGCTTCTTCGAGCCGGAGCCCGGCTTCTTCGCCGTGGCGAGCTTCGCCGCCTTCTTGATCAGAAACGACGCCGGCGGCGTCTTGATCTCAAAGGTAAAGCTCTTGTCTTGGTAGTAGGTGATAACCACCGGGCACGGATCGCCCTTCGGCATATCCTGCGTGCGGGCGTTAAAGCCCTTGCAGAATTCCATGATGTTGAGACCGCGCTGACCGAGCGCGGGACCGATTGGAGGTGACGGGTTGGCAGCGCCAGCCGGCACCTGGAGCTTAATCTGCCCCAGTACCTTTTTAGCCATTTTGGCCTCTCGCTTAACGCCGGACGATCGCTAAATCGGCCGACCTGAGTGGGTGCGTGGTTCGGGCTAGCCCAATGGACTTGAGGGCCCCTCCCACGCGGGAAGCGGGGCGTATAGCGAAACGACCGGGGCTTGTCGACAGCCAGTTCCCACGTGCTACCCCTGCCCAAATGGAACCTGCCGTGATCTGGGAGCTGGTGCTCAGGGGCTTTGCGCTTGGGGCGCTGGCCGCCGTGGCGGCGGGGCTCTGGCGAAGCGGCATCCTGGCCATCCAGATCGCCGGAGCTTTGCTAACGGCCGGCGCCGCCGCCTACGTTCTCAACTCGTCCGGCCTAACCCGAGACGCCTTGGGGTTCGCCTCAATCCCGGTCCACCTACTCGCGCTGGGCGGCGCAGGCTGGTTCTGGCTCTTCATCGTCACCCTGTTCGAAGACCGGCCAATTTCGCCGACGACCCTGACCGCCGGTGGTATTCTTACCGCCGTTGGCCTGGTTGGCTGGCTCGGCCGCCAAGAAATGAGCAGCCCGATCTGGATCGGCCACAACCTCATTGAGGCGGCCTTCGCCATCCATGGGCTATTCGTCATCGCCAATTCCTGGCGCGGCGACCTCGTCGAAGCCCGCCGCCGCTTGCGAGGCCCGGTCCTTGGCGTAGTGACGATCTATGTGATCGCCCTTTCAGGCTTCGAGATCGGCGAAGGACTGGGCCTCGCGCAATCTTGGTTTCCGTTCGCGGGCGCGGCAGCGCTCGCCTTCATGTGCGGCCTTGGCGCGATTGCGTTCTTGCGGGCCGAGCCCGAACTCTTTGGCGGCGCACGCAGCGCGCAGACCCCCAAGGACGGACTCGACGCAGGCGATCGGCTCATCCTCACGAAGCTCGAAGCGCTCATGGCCGAGGGCGAGGCCTGGAAGCGCGAGGGCCTCACGATCGGCGCTCTCGCCGCCGAGACCGGCGCGCCGGAGCACAAGCTCCGCCGCCTGATCAACGACCATCTCGGCTTCCGCAATTTCGCGGCGTTTGTGAATGCTCGGCGCATCGACGCCGCCAAGGCACGCCTTGCCGATCCAGCGAAGGCGCGTGAATCCATTTCGACCATTGCCTTCGATTTAGGCTTCGGCTCACTCGGACCGTTCAATCGCGCTTTCAAGGAAGCCACCGGCCAAACACCGACCGAATGGCGCCGCCAAAGGCTCGCCGAAACTGAAAATCCCTAGCCAATTTCGAAACCAAGCGGCCTTTTCCGGCTCCGGCGAGACGATTGGGGCCTGCGTCGGTGATCACGCCTCCAGCCAAGGAGGCCAACATGGACATCGCTGCTTTCGCCAATCAATGGCTGATGAACGTCAGCACGGATCTAACCCGCTACGTCGTCTTCGCCGTTGCGGTCTGGCTCACGCTTTGGGTCATTCTTGCAAGACCGCTCGCCGGCCGGAAGATTCGAGCCGAGACGCCAAAGCCGAAACAATTGCTGATCGAGTTCACCGCCTCGCTGCGCTCGATCGCGATCTTCTCCACAATCGGGCTCCTTACCTTCGCGCTCGAACACGCGGGACTATTACCGGGCCCGCAGATCGCCATCGCTTGGGGCGCTGGCTGGGCCTGGGCAACTCTGGCGCTGATGATCCTTGCGCACGACGCATACTTTTATTGGACACACCGGCTCATCCACGACCCGCGCCTTTTCCGCGTCTTCCACCGCCGTCACCACAAGTCCAACAACCCCTCTCCCTTCACCGCCTACAGCTTCGACATCGGCGAAGCGGCGATCAACGGCTTGTTCGTGCCGCTGTGGATGATCGTCGTGCCGACGCAATGGTGGGTGGTTGGCGTTTTCATGCTGCACCAAATCGTCCGCAACACGCTGGGTCACTCCGGCTACGAACTCTTCCCCGCGCGCCGTGATGGCCGCCCCATGTTCGATTTTCTCACCACCACCACGCACCACGATCTGCATCATTCCAGCGCCGGCGCGAATTACGGCCTCTACTTTACGTGGTGGGATCGCCTGATGGGCACCGAGCATCCCGAATACTACGCGCGCTTCGCCGCCGCGACGCGCAAGCAACTCAAATCCAGCAACATGCAAACGGCGGAGCGCCCAGCATGAGCAGGCTCATCGGAAAACTCGCGTCGCTTGTGCTCTCAGTCGTCACGCTCGCACCAATCGTGCTCGCCTTCTCGTGGACGCTGGCGCAACCGGCGCGCGCCGCAACCGTCAACGATCTGGTCGGCGATTGGGCGACGCCCGGTCTAGGCGCCGTTGTGCGACTCTCGTCTTGTACGGATGCGCGCGAGCGTTTGTGCGGGCGCTTGATTTGGGCGTGGGATACTTCGCGCGTCCCGCGCAGCGCCATTGGCGTCGAGATGCTGCGTGACTTCATGTGGCGAGACAACGCGTGGGTCGGCGGCGAGGTCTACAATCTGGAAGACGGGCGCACCTATTCCGGCTCGATCCGCCCGGATGGCGAGGTGTTACACTTGCGCGGGTGCGCCGGTCCGTTCTGCCAGACGCAGGTTTGGCGACGCCTCAGCTCAATTCCGCGGCCTACATTCCCATAAGGCCGCCGAGGATGGCGGCCACCGCGCCCATCACCGTGACCCAAAGGTTCGCGATCATCCGTCCAACGATGGTCGCGAGCCCGGGCACGAGCAGTGCGGCGGCGGCCAGCACGATGGCGACGGCGACAACGGCTTGCACAAGGCTAACGCGCTCGATCTTCATGGCGCGCCCGCGGGCGCGCGTGGCCCGTTGGTCAGCACCGCGACGTCCGCCAGCACGATCGGCAGCGTCCAGCCACCAACAGCCGCGATATAGCGGGGCTCCCAACGTGGATCGAACTTGTCCTTGAACGCACGCAATCCCTGGAAGCCGTAAAACTGCTCGCCGCGCTCATGCACCAACTTACCAACACGCGCGAACAACGAGGCGTACTTCGTCTCTTCGGCCAAACCCGCCAATGGCGCCATGCCGAGATCGATGCTCTCCAGCCCGTGTGCCTGCGCCCAAAGCAGAATCTCCGTGAAGAGAAAATCCATTATGCCGCTTGGCGTATCGGACACGTGACGCATAAGATCGACTGCGCCGCGCTTGCGATCCGCGGTTAGCCAAATGTTGGCGAACGCAACGATCTGTCCGTGCAACCGCGCAACCGCAATCGGGTGTCGCGACAAATAGTCAGGATCGAACGCGCCAAGCGAAAACATCTTCTCGCGCCCGCCATGCGCCGCGAGCCATGCATCTGAAACGGGGCGCAGCGCGTCCCAAAGCCCGGGCGCATGCGGCGACTCCAGCACTTCGAACACCGCCCCTTCCCGCTCAACAAACCTGCGCCGAGATGAGCGCAGCTTCTGGCGCGCAGAGCCCGCCAATGTGAAATCCTTTACATCGACAATCGCATTCTCACCGATCTTTTCGACGCGGAAGTTGAGATCCAAAAGATCTGGCAGCAACTCCGGCGGCGCCGCGTACACAACAGGCCGCAGCGAAAGCCGCTCAGCTTCGGTGCGCAGCGCAGTCAGCACGCCGCGCCAGCACCGCCGCTTGCCAACCGGCGGACCCATCGCGATCAAGCTGCCGCCGCCGCGCGCCGTCATCGCCATGGCTTCATCGGCGAACACAAAGCTTTTATCGCCGGTGAAGGCGAGCTGCGCATCCGGTAACGCGTCGTCAGCGCCCGCAATGATCGTCTCAGCGCGTGCGATATCTTCCGTCGCCGCTGGCAGGGGCGCGCCGCGTGCACGGCTCAGCAAGCACCATTGCACGCCAACAACGCTGATCGCCGCCGCGGCGACGGCAAGCGCGCGCCCCGGGCGGCCAAGATGCTCGCCCGTCAGCAGCGCCCACCATGGCGCGGCGGCGAAGTCAGGCCGCTCTCCGGCCCACAACAAGGCGCCGAGCAACGCAATGCCAAACGCTGCCGCGATGCCGAGCGCCACGCGCGGATCGGGCACAAGATCGATGAGCCGCGAGTGCCGATAGAAGGCGCGACGCGAGATCACCAATCCCATTGTCGCAATGCCAGCCGTGGCGGCCGCGGCGGTGTGGCCATGACGGATCGCCGCGTAGAGACAAACGGCGAGCATCAACGCTGTGGTCGCGGCCCAAGCCGCGTCGATACGGCGCCTTAGTCCCGTCGCCAGCCCCATGAGCGCAACGCCGGCGATGCTAGCGCTGAGCTCCGGCAATTCGTTGACGACGCGCTCCAGCGCGCCCAGCCCGCGCAAAGGCGGCAATGCCGGTGTCGCCACCGCAATGAGCGTGAACGCACCCGCCGCGAACGCCAATCCCGCAGCGATGTGCGGCGCCGCCTCGAACAAGCGCGCGCGCCAGGCCGGTTCGCCACTTTCAAGTCGGGCTGCATCACTCATCCGCGAAGCTTAGTTCGCATCGCAGCTCAGCACAAAACGGCCGCGGAGAGCCCCGCGGCCGAGATTGCTTTGGAGGGATGGCGGCTGGCGAGGACGAAGCCAGCCGCCTTAGTCGTCTAGTGACGTACGCGCAGCGTGATGCCGTACGTACGCGGATCGCCGAGGAACGCACCTTGCGTCGGGCCCGCTGAGCCCAGTTGCAGCGGCACGTCGAACATGATCTGGCCGTAGCCCTCGTCGGTGAGGTTGCGACCCCACAGTTCGAGTGACCAGTTGTCATCAGCCGACGAGATGCCGATCCGGCCGTTGAACAGTGTGTAGGACGGCTGCACCTTCGACGGGCGCAAGTCCGAACCGGTGTTCTGATCGTCGACATAGCGAGCGTCGAGATAGAAGAGGCCGTTCAGCGCGCCGTTGAACAACGGACGTTCGTAAGTGAACGCGGTCGTTGCGGTGATCTCCGGAGAGTTGGTCAGCTGTGAGTTCGGCAAGCGGGCCAAAGTCGGCTCGCCCGTGATCGGGTTACGATTTTGCGAGACCCAGCCACCGCATGTCGCAGCCGGCGTGCAATCGGCGCCGTACGTGGCGTCGTTGTAGGCAAGACCACCCTGGAGCGCCAGACCATCGATCGGCGTGCGCCAGATGAAGTCCATCTCCGCACCGGTCACTTCCACTTCCGGCACCGACGTCACAACGAACTGAATGCCGTTGAAGGTGTTGAGTTGGAAGTTCTCGTACTGGTTCTGATAGACCGCAAGGTTCAAGAGCAGTGCGTTATTGAACCAACCGGTCTTGATGCCGACTTCGTACGCATCAACCAGTTCGGCAGCGAACGAGGTGTCCGGTGCGCCGCCCGTGAAGACGCTTGCAAAGTTGCGATCGAGGTTGAAGCCGCCGCCCTTATAGCCCCGCGACGCCGAAGCGTAGGCGGAGATGCTGTCCGTGAACTCGTGGCGCAGCGCCACCAAGCCTGACCATTCATCTTCGCTGCGCTCTTGGTTGTAGCCAACCGCGTCGAGATCGTCGCGGAACCACGGCACGCAATAGCCTGAGCGCGCAACCGCGATGACGGTCGCAAAGCCTGCAAGCGCACCGCTCGGATTGACGGCCGTGTTGCAGTTTGAGAACGCCGCGAGCGTTCCCGGCGCCTGCCCTGCATCGAGTTCAGCGTCGGAGATCGCCGCGTCGAGCATTGCTTCGCCGTCGAAGATCGTGTGGAAGCTTGCGGTTAGACGTTTGCGTTCATGCGTGAACCGCGCGCCGACCGTGAGATCGGTGCGCTCGCCCAACGAGAAGATGTTGTGGGTGAAGAGCGCGATCGACTCGCCATTTTGATGATAGCGATCGGTGTAACCGCCAGTGCCAGCGCCGGCCGGCAAGAAGACATCGATCTCATCATAGAGGTTGTTCACGACGCCCGAAGCGCCCGCGCCGGGCACGTTGCCGATGCCCGGTGTTTGCGCGCCGCCGACCAGCACGTTGTCCAACATGCGGAAATAGTCCCCATATTGCGAGCCGGTGAAGAACGAGAATTGACGATTAATTTGCTCATCTGAATAGAACGCACCGACCAACCAATCGAGATTGCCCCACTCGCCTGCGAGCCGGAGTTCCTGCGTGAACGTTTGGAATTCCGTGCCGCCGCCGCCGGGCACGTACACAAGATCCGCCTGCGAATAGTCGGAATCGCTGCGGCCATTCTGCGTCCAATTGCGATAGGCCGTGATCGAAGTCAGCGTTGTGCCGGAATTCATCTCCCAGTTGAACTCAGCCGAGGCGCCGTAATCTTCGATGCTCTGCGCATAGTCGCGGTTAGCAAAGCCGTTGCGGTCATCGATGTTGCCGGCGCCGAGCGCGCCCAATGGCGTCAGCGCGCTGACGTTCGGGCCATAGCCGCCCAAGTTGGCGATCAATTGCTGACGGCCGGCGCCGAACGGGATCGGCGCACCTTCAACGCCCGCGGCGCTGAGGATCGTCACCGGGTTTCCGTTGAGCAGCATCGGGTTATAGACCTGCGCTGCGCAGCAGAATTCATCGCGCTCCGAATAGTCGAGGATGAAGCGGCCTTCGACATTCGGCGAAAACTGCGCCAGCAACTGGCCGCGCAGCGTGTACATGTCACGCGTGTTGGAATCGTGCTGCGTCAGGTTCGATGAGGCCAACAGCGGATTGGCGCCATCATTGTTCATCGACATGAAGCCATCGCGCTCTGCCATTGCGGCAAAGACGCGGAGGCCCAGAACATCTTCAGAGAGCGGAATGTTGAGATCCGCCGACAAGCGCGTTTCGCCGAAATCACCGTACGTGGCTTCGCCGCCTGCTTCGAACTCGTTGAGGTCGGGCTGCACCGTGGTGATGGTGATCAAGCCGGCCGAGGTGTTGCGGCCGAACAGCGTGCCCTGCGGTCCGCGCAGAACTTCGATCTGTTGCACTTCGCCGAGATCGGTGAGCGCAACGCCGTTACGCGCGCGATAGACGCCGTCGACGAAGATGCCGACTGCGGACTCAAGGCCAGGGTTTGAGCCTTGCGTGCCAACACCGCGCAGGCGCGCGGTCGCCGAGCTTTCAGACTCCGAAACGTTGAATTGAAGCGAAGGCGCAACCGACGTCAGATCCTGAACGTCACGGATACCGGAGTTCTGGATCATTTCCGAGGTCACCGGCGTCACCGCGATCGGCACGTCTTGCAGCGCTTGATCACGGCGCGTCGCCGTAACGACGATCGTATCGTCTTCCTCTTGCGCCATTGCCGGCGTCGCCGCGAGCGCGCTCGCGCCGAGCGCTATCGTCAATGCTGCGCGTGCACCTGCCCCAAACAGGTCCTTTTTCTTAGACATGACATTTCCTCCCGCGTGTCGTCCAAGGTCTTTCGCCTCGCCATACACAAGTGTATGGGTAGCGCCGCCTGCGGCTACCGTCGAGAAAAAACGGCGAGATTGCGGCGTAGAAATCGCTACATGGCGTTGCCGCAACACACTGGGAGAAGCGACTATGGCGCCCCGCACTGCAGCCAAGAACGCATCATCCCCGTTAGACGCCGAAGCGTGGATCGAAGCTGCGTTCGATGCGCTTGCAGCGGGTGGAATTGAAGCTGTGCGCGTCGATCCGCTGGCAAAACGGCTCGGCGTCACGCGCGGCAGTTTCTACTGGCACTTCGCCGATCGTGCTGCGCTGCACACAGGAATGCTCAAGGAATGGCGCAAGCGTCAGAGCTATCAGATCGGCTCGCGCATCGAGGGCAAGACCTCAGCGCCCGATGAGCGGCTGAAGCGAACCCTCGCCCTGCCCAACTCCAGTCCGCGCGCCAAACGCGCCGCCGCTATCGAACTTGCGATCCGTCTTTGGGCGCGCCGCGACCCCGAAGCAGCGAAAGCCGTCAAGCACATCGATCGGGTGCGCCTCGACTATTACGCCAAGCTCTATGGCGATATGGAGCTCGCGCCGGCCGCTGCGCGCCGCCAGGCTTTCATGTTTTACGCGGCGTTGATGGCGCAAGCTTTCATCTTCACGGACGGCGAAACCGACGTGAGCGACGAACTCGAAAAGATGCTGCTCAGCGACTAGCGCTTAGCGGAGCTTCTCGACCTGGGCGTATTCAAGGTCGACCGGTGTTTCGCGGCCGAAGATCATAACCGCAACCTTCAGGCGGCCGCGCTCTTCGTCCACCTCCGACACCATGCCTTCAAAGCTCTGGAACGGACCGTCCGAGACCTTCACCTTCTCGCCCACCTCGAAGTGGATGAGCTGACGCGGCTTCTGCGCGCCGACTTCGGCAACGCGGCCAAGGATGCGCTCGACTTCACGATCGGAAACCGGTTGCGGCTTGTTTTGCGTACCAAGAAAGCCGGTCACCTTCGGCGTGTTCTTCACGAGGTGATACGCTTGGTCGGTCATTTCCATCTTCACGAGCACATAGCCCGGGAAGTGGCGGTGCTGACGCACCTTCTTCGAGCCGCGCACAACTTCGGTGACTTCCTCGGTCGGGACCTGGATGTCTTCGAATTGCTCTTCGAGGCCTTGACGGCCCGCTTGGTCGCGAATGGCTTCAGCGACCTTCTGCTCGAAGTTCGAGTAAGCGTGCACGATGTACCAGCGCGCCTTACCGGCGTGGCGCGGCTGCGCTGCCGATTCTTGCTGCTGTTGTTCTTCGATCATCGGCTCAACCACCCAAACTGAAACTCAAGACAAACTGCATGAACAAGCGCAGCAGCGTGTCGACGAGGAAAAAGAAAATCGCGGCAGTGATGCCGAAGATGACCACCATAATGGTCGAGACGGTCACTTCCTGACGCGTCGCCCAGGTGACCTTGCGCGCCTCCGAGCGCACCTCGCCAAAGAACTTGAACGGACCGCCGCCCTTGCGCCGCGGTTCAACTTCCTGATCGGTTTGGTCCATCGACATTTGCTGTTTCTATCTTCCAATGACGCACTTCAAATCGGACCGGACTGCCCCCGCCGCAAGGCGGGGATGGCAGGAGTTGAGGGACTCGAACCCACGACCCTCGGTTTTGGAGACCGATGCTCTACCAGCTGAGCTAAACTCCTAAGGCCAGCTCCCAGTTAGCCGCCCTCGTTGCGGGAAGCCCCGCTCGGAGTTTGGATTTAGGGAAGGCGCTCTTCTATTCCGGGCGCTGACGCGACGCAATGGAGCCTGCACCGAATTTCCCAGCCGGAACCGCCTTAGATGCCGCAGCCCAAGTTTTTTTTGGGGGGGGGGCGCAGGGGGCGCCGACCATTAAGCCCAATCCCGCCGACATTAGGAAACGAACGATTGAAAGGCCCATGGGCGCTCTGCCCGCCATAAAAAAACGGCGGCGATTGCTCGCCGCCGTATGCGTTGCCGTATCTAATGAGCTCAATCGCCGTCGAAGAGCACTTCCCAGGTGTGACCGTCCGGATCGGTGAAGTAGCCTGAATAGACGCCGTCTTCGTCAGACGCGGCGACGATCTGCGCGCCGGCCTTCTGAGCCTGAGCCATCACTGCATCGACCTCACCTTTGCTGTCGGTGAAATAACTGATGATCGTCTCGGCCGCGCCGCGCGCCGCCGGGCGATGACCAACACGCTCGACGTACGTACCAAACTCACCGCGCTCGAGCAGCACAAGGAAGACGCCATCGAGATCAAGCGCCGCGTGCTCTTCGTCCTGTTCTTCGATCGTGAGGCCCAAGCCGTCGCGGTAGAACGCAATCGACTTCTGCAGATCCTCGACTGGAATCGTCACGCATGAAATCGCTGCAGGCATCCTACCCTCCAAAATGTGACGCGAAAGCGCGTCTTCGGAGCTCAGAAATGAATCGATTTGCCAGCTGTTACAAGGCGGATCAGCGCCCGATGACAACCTCTCCACCGCCAAGCACACGGCGGGTAATTTCGCCATCGACACGACGAACGCGCACGTCGCCGCCACCCAAAATTACCGCGTCGAGAGTTTCCGCGGCGCCGCCGTGGGTGACATCGCCGCCGCCCGCGATGACAACGCTCAGCGAAGTCGCGTGACCATCACGAATGTTCACATCGCCAGAGCCCTGGATCGCGATTGATGTCGGTCCGTCCACATTCGCGGCGGTAACGTCGCCTGATCCGGCGACCGAAAGCGTCAACCCGTTATGCACCGCGCCCAGAACCACATCGCCGCTGCCGGCGATCGCAACACTCACCTGCCCCGCCTCGTACATACGAACGTCTTGCGACCCGGAAATCGCAATTTCAGCCTCATCCTCGACACGCACAATATCGGCATCGCCGCAACCATCTAAACGAATATCGAGAGCCTGCGCCGGCGCCACATGGACACGCAGCGCCCCGCTCGCCGCAACCACGGCATTCTGCGGAACGCGCAATTCGATCACCGGCAGAGCGGCGCCAGTTAGACGGCCGAGGCGCGTTGTCTCAACTTCAAAGCCGTCGCTGCCGTTGACACGGCAGCTTCGAATTTGCCGCCGCAGATTGCCGTCGACAATCAGCCGATGGCGCGACATGCGATAACCAGGCGCTGGTGTCGCGCCGGTGTTCACCCAGCCAATTGCGACATCCGTTCGGTTTTCAGGGATGACCCGCACGAACGCCGCCACGTCGCGCAACTGCACCTCGGTCGCATTGCGAAAACGCGTCAGCGTCCGCGCGCGCTCTGGCGCAGGTGCGGCCGGCGCCGATGACGTCTGCGCCCACGCCGGAACGGCTGAAATGATCGTGGCCAGGGCGGCGGCGCAGCAGAAATTCACAAGGCGCATGTCGTCAGGCCCTCCTCGGACCCATGATCCCTCTGCCTACCAAGATGCGCCCAGAAAAGCGTTTAGATGCGGAGGTGCTGGTTTTCGCCAAATAGGCGAAACCCTCCATCAAATCAGATACTAAGCTGTGACTTTCCCGCATCGGCGGCGGTTAATAGTGAATAGAGCGGGCGTGAGGAATTGCGGGCCCCAACCCCAAGGCGCATTTGTCCCGCACCCAGAACGGGTCATTACAAGGGGTTTATACCTATGCGTAACTGGATCATCGGTGCTGCGGCCCTCCTGGCCGTTGCAGCGCCGAGCGTCGCCGCGGCCCAAACGGGCTACGTCGGCGTCAACTACGGCAATGTCGACGCCGGCGGCGGTGTTGACGAAGACTTCTACGGTCTCGATGGCGCTGTGGCCTTCGCTGGCTCAGGCTCGATCGTTTTCGAAGTGGACGCTGCAGTCGTCGATAGCGATGACACTGACACCGGCTACGGCCTCACCGGCCACGTCTACAGCCGCAACGACAGCCACCTCTTCGGCGGCTTCATCGGCGTTGCAGATTCCAACGACAGCACGACCTGGGTCGGCGGTCTGGAAGCTGCCAAGTACTACACCAACTGGACGCTCGCTGGCGCCGTCTTCTACGGCAACAACGATGATGCAGACGTCGACGGCTACGGCCTCAACGTCGAAGCTCGCGCGTTTGTCAGCGATAACTTCCGCCTGAACGCCAACATTGGCTACGCCAACGTTGACGCTGGCGCGGGCGACGACGACGCCATGATCTATGGGGTTGGCGGCGAATACCAATTCGCGGCTATGCCGATCTCGATCGTTGCTGGCTACAGCACGACCGACTTCGACGGCGGCGACGTCGACACGCTCTCGATCGGCGTTCGTTACAACTGGGGCGGCACGCTCCGCGATCGCGATCGCAGCGGCGCAAGCCAAGCCAGCCTCACCGGCGTCGGCTCGGTGTTCTAAGCAACCTACTTCCTTCGTAGGCAACGCAAAACTCAGCGCCCCGGCAGCAATGCCGGGGCGTTTTTCTATGCCGAAGCCGGCGCTCAGCGTTGCGCTGAAGTCACAGGTTTGCACCTCCACCAGGCGGTAAGGCGGCTGCAACTAAGTCTTAACCACGACGGCGGCACGTCGCGGCAGACGGTGGCGGCCTGCGGGGGTCGAGCCCACTGCACCAACGAAGGAAAACATTGATGAAGAAGCTTCTTCTCGGCGCCGCCGCCGCTCTGGCTGTGGCCGCTCCGGGCATGGCCTCGGCTGAAACGTCGGGCAACATCGACGTCAGCATCGGCAACACCGATTGGGATAACGGCAGCGAGTTCGACACCACGACGCTTGGCGGCGCGGTGCAGTTCGACGCCATGGACGGCTGGGCTGTTTCGCTCGAAGGCCGCACGGTGCTTCAGCAATGGGACGGCAGCTCGGGTGACTCGAGCCACGGCTACGCTGCGGTTCACGCCGACACGAACGCCGGCGCCTGGGATTTCGGCGGCTGGGTTGGCTTGCTGAACTATTACGGTGACGGCGGCACGACGATCGGCCTCGAGACCCGCACGAACTTCGGCAACTTCTCGGCCCAAGGCTCGATCGGCCTCGCCCAGTTCGACCAATTCTTCGATTACGACGCGATGAACTACAACGTTCAGGGCGCCTACTTCTTCACGCCGAACTTCTCGGTCAACGGCAACGTCACGATCACTGAGATCGACTACACGTTCGGCGACACCGACATGACCGATTACGGCATTGGCGCAGCCTACGGCTTCGGCGGCGGCTTCGAAGTGTACGGCGGCTACGTCAAGTCGGAGATGGACTACAGCGGCGGCGGCAACGACGAGACTGATACGTTCAATCTCGGCCTACGCTTCCACTTCAACGGCGGCACGCTGCAAGACTACGCAAACGACGGCGCAAGCTGGGGTGGCGTTCGCGCTATCTCCGACGCTTTCACACGTTGGGATTGAGCGCGTAAGCGACAAGCCGCATCAAACGGCAAAGGCCGCTCCTTCGGGAGCGGCCTTTTTCATTTGAGTGACGCAACATCGGCGCCGCGATCTTGCCATATTGATTGCTGCCTCTTCACTTGTCGTGACATACTCGCCACAGGGCGCGAACCGCGCGCTGCATTCACAGCGCTCGACGCTTGGGCGCGAGGTTTAGCGCACCTACCTTCGCGCCATGCCGGATTCGGCTAACCCAAAAGGGGACCACGACACATGAAGAAGTATCTGCTCGGCGCTGCTGCGGCGCTAGCAATTGCTGCACCTGGCGTTGCATCAGCTCAGTCAGGCTATGCCGATCTAGGCTACTCCACGACGGATGCCGGCTCGAACGATATCGACACCTGGCAGCTTGGCGGCGCGTACGCTTGGGGCGGCAACGGTTCGCTCGGCTTCCAACTCGATGGCGTCATCGGCAACCACGAATACGACACCGGCGGCGACGCTGACACCTATAACCTCGGCGCTCACCTTTTCACGCGCAATGACAGTTACCTGCTCGGCGGCTTCGTCAGCCTCGGTAACACCGACTTCGGCGGCGGGTTCGACTACGACTATTACACCGTGGGTGTTGAAGGCGCATACTACCTCGAGCGCACGACCTTCAACGGCGCCCTCAGCTACTCGGATGCCAGCGACCTCAACGCCGACGCAACCGCGCTCGACCTTGGCGTCACGCACTTCGTCACCGACAACTTCTCGTTCGGCGGCACGGTCGGCTTCGGCGAACTCGCCGACAACGACTTCACCACGTACGGCGTCGGCGCCGAGTATCAATTCTCATCAACGCCGATCAGCCTCTACGCTGGCTACACGAAGAACGACTATGACGGTTTCGAAACCGACACGCTCTCAGCCGGCGTACGCTGGAATTTCGGCGGCTCGCTGCTTGAGCGTGATCGCTCGGGCGCCAGCCTGACGCGCAATGCCGGCTTCGGCCGCCTGGGCGCGATCCTCTAAGCGATCGGCCTTGTGCAAATAGGAAGAGCCCCGGCTTCGGCTGGGGCTCTTTTTGTTGGGCCTAATCCAGCGAAATGCCCGCCTGCTCCAGCACGCGCCGCGCCGGATCGAGCGCTGCGCCATATTTCGCAAAACGCCCCACCGCCTGATTGTTCATCGCCTGACGCACTTGACGTGCACTCGGCGTTGAAACACCGGCCGCGTTCTCGTGAAATGATAACGTGCGGTCGTCCCAGTTGAGGCCGCAGAAGCTCAACAGCTCGCGCGTGCGCGCTTCCTGGTTGGCGACCAGGTCTTCGTACTGCAACACCATGAAACGATCCGGCGCCAGCACCTCGCGCCAGTGCGCGATCAGCCGATCGAAGACAACGAACTTCTGCGACGCCCAAGTCAGATCATAGACGTAGTCGAAATAGCGATCGTCGAACGGGAATATCTGCTTGTAGTTGCTGAGCACAGAATCAAGCGGATGGCGGCGCATGCAAATAATGCGCGCATTCGGCAGCGCACGCAAAATCAACGGCGCCAGATAGAAATTGCTCGGGGCTTTATCGACAAAGCGCAGCGTCGCGCCCGTTAGCGGCCGCGTGCTTTCGATATAGCTGGCGCCAAGGCGCCCCAAATCCGCGGCGCCGATGCGCGAGAGCATGTCGGCGTCCAAGGTCGCCGGTGTCGTCGATCCAGAGAACAGCTTCGAAAGCTGCACGAAATTTCCAATCTCCCCGGCCGACATCACATCTGGATGGCTGGAAAGAATGCGATCGGCCAGCGTGGTGCCGGAGCGCGGCAGGCCGGTGATGAAGATCGGATCGTTCGCCGCGTGCCCGCCGCCTGAGGGCAATTGCATCGCTTGCGCAGCGCGCGCCAGATGTTCGTCGTTCGCCTGAACATAAGGCGCACGTTGGCGCCGCGTCTGCTTTGCCCGCGTCAGCCACTGAAACGATTTTTGCATATCGCCGAAATCTTCGTAGGTCTTGGCTAGCGCGTGCCCAAGGTGCAGCCAACGCCAGCCATCGCTATCGGGCATCGCGATCTGACGTTCGAGTTCAGCGATGTGGTTAGAGGCGATCGTCTGCTTTTGCAGCTGCACCAGCGCCTGGCGAGCTTTGTAGTTTAACGGCTCTTCTTTCAGCGCCGCCTCATAGTTCGCGATCGCACCTTCGAAGCGGCCCATATATTCGAGCGTCTGCCCGAGCTCGAAGAGGTAGTGCGTGTGCGTCGGGTTCACGCGCAGCAGGTTCTGCAGCTGCGTCAGCGCCGAGGCGTAATCGCCGCCGATGCGATACGCCATAGCCGCGCCATAGAGCGCGCGCTCGTCGTTCGGGTTCTCGCGCACAGCGCGGCCCGCAATCTCTCGCATCGCACCGAAACGGCGGATCAGCTTTTGGATCTCTGCCTCATTCGGCATCAGAGGTATCTGCGTTCGTGCTTAGCTGCGCTTGCTCGCGGGCTTTGGGCCAACCGCTGCTCTGCGCATTTCGCGCGGATCGTATGTCGCAACGTGCCCGCAGCCACGGCACTTCAGGCTCTTCGGCCCTTGAATGTCCAGCTTCTCGCCTTCCTCGACCGGGCGATCCATCACGCGGAATCCCTTATCGCAGCTCTTGCAGAACACGATGAGATACTTTTTTCCCTTCTCGGGCAGCGGCATCGTCAAACTCCTGATCAGAGGAGCTTAGCGGACGCGCCAGCGCGATGCACGCGCCTCTTTCCGTAGGCGAACACGCACACGGATTGGACGAACCAGGTTAGTCCGCTGCCGGACGCGCAGGGATGGCGACCCCGCGCTCTACCGCCGGCCGCGCCAGCGCGCGTTCCAGCCAGCTTGGCACGTTCTTGAGTTCATCGAACCCGACCAGGTCACGTGCGCCGTAATAGCCGATCAAATTACGCACCGGCCCGATCATGGCGATGTCGGCGATCGTAAACGCATCCCCCATGATCCAGGCGCGCCCCTCAAGCCGCGCATCGACGACATCGAGCAGGCGCTTGGTCTCGGCCACGTAGCGCTCCAGCGGCCTCTTATCCTCGATTTCGCGGCCATCGAATTTGTTGAAGTACCCGACCTGACCGAAGATCGGACCAACGCCCGCAATCTGAAACGCCAGCCATTGGATCGCCTCGTAACGCAGCGCCGGATGAAGCGGCAGCAAGCGCCCCGCTTTCTCTGCAAGATAGAGCAAGATCGCGCCAGACTCGAACAAGGCCAGCGGTTTTCCACCTGGACCATCGGGATCGATGATCGCAGGAATCTTGCCGTAGGGATTGAGTGAGAGAAATTCCGGCGTCTTCTGATCTTTCGCGCCGAAATCGACGTAATGCGGCTCGTACGCCAGCTCCAACTCTTCAAGCGCGATTGAAACCTTCACGCCATTCGGCGTCGTCAGCGAATAGAACTGAATACGATCGGGATGCTGCGCCGGCCACCGTTTCGTGATCGGGAATTGTGAGAGATCGCTCATCGAGGCAATGTAGGAAACGAATGCATTCGCTCAATGCGCCGCGCGCACCGTGCGAGCAATTTCGCGCAAGTGCTTGTCCCACGTGCCGCAGCACCCGCCCCAAATATCCACGTGTGGATATCGGCGCGCGAGATCGCCCATGCGGGCGCCCAGATCAAGCGGATCGCCTTCTTCCAAGTGGCCGATCTGGCAGAGGTCGATCTTATCCTTGGAACTCGCGTTCGGCCTCAACATGCGCACGCGCGACATCCAATTGCTCGCCTCCAACGCCGGCTCGAACTCGAGCGGATGCGAGCAATTGATGCCGTAAAAGTCCGGCCGCGCCAAACCCGCCTCGGCATCCGTTGCTTCGATCGCCTGCTTCAACGTCGCTCCCGACTTCAACTGGTGATCGCTGGTCAGCGTGAACGACACATGGAGCGGCACGCCAATGCACTTGGCAGCGCGGGCAACACCCACGGCTTCCGGCACGTTGTTGAAGGTCATGGCGGTCGCGTAGTCGACGCCGGCACGCTTCAGAACGCCCAGCTGAACGCTGTGATAGTCTTCCGCCTCCGCCGCAGTGATCGTCTTATTGAGTTCATACGCATCGCCGCGCGGACCAATCATGCCGCCAATCAAAATGCGCGACACCTGCCCTTCATAAGGCGCTGAAACCTCGCGAAGGAACGCGATGCATTGCATCAGCGCATCGCCAAGCGCCTCATGCGAATAGCCAAGCTTCTCGCTCCAATCGGGACTGGCGCGATAATCTAGCCCCGCCAGCATCGCCGCAAAGCCCTGCTCCGCCGCGACATCGAGCACGCGCCCATACATCGCGCGCAAGTCCGCCATCGCGGCCGCGTTATCAAGCAAAGGGAACATTGCGAACTCGGGCAGGTCATGGCCGTGGCGGTACATGATCTCCGTCTCTTGCCCGCCCTCCGTCAAATAGAAGACCCCGTCGCGTTGCGGTGGAAAGCAGGTCATGAGGTCACTCCATTGGAGTTGCGATGAGGGACCCTTTTTCGGCTCGCCGCAATCTGCAGATTGACTCGTTCGCTTATTTAACGTACTAGTTAAATACGCGATGCAGAGTCCCGACCCCCTTTCCAAAACGCTCGCGGCCCTCGCCGATCCGACACGTCGGGCCATCCTTGAACGTCTTTCGCGCGGCGAGGCCACGGTGAACGAGCTTGCCGAGCCGTTCGATATCTCGCTGCCCGCCGTCTCGCGCCACCTCAAAGTTTTAGAGAACGCCGGCCTCATCACGCGTGGCCGAGAGGCGCAATGGCGCCCGTGCCAATTGGCGCCGCAGGCGCTGAAGCACGTTGATGACTGGCTCGCGTACTACCGCCGCTTCTGGACCGGCAGCTTCGACAAAATGGACGCTTACATCGCCACGCTCAAAAACAAGGATAAGCAATGAGCGCACAACTTGCTGATGACGAGCTCCTCATCACACGCGACTTCGACGCGCCCGCATCCTTGCTGTTTTCGCTTTGGAGCGAGGTTGAGCATTTTTCCAAATGGATGGGACCTGAAGGGTTTGAGTGCCCCGAAGCGGAAATCGATTTTCGCATTGGCGGCAAATATCGCGGCATGATCCGCTCAAAGGATCATGGCGATAGCTGGTTCGGCGGAAAGTATCGCGAGATCGATCCACCGAACCGTCTCGTCTTCACTTGGACGTGGGACACCGGGCCCTCCGGTGAAGTGGAAACGCTGATCACCATCACGTTCCGCGAAAACGACAGCGGCCTCACCACTATGACCTTCCACCAATCGCCCTTCATCAATGTCGAGCGCCGGAACTCGCACATTGGCGGCTGGAGTTCGCTGTTCAACAAGCTGGCGGCCTACGCCGCCCAACAACAAGTTCGATAAATCCAAGGAGAAAACGATGCCACGTTATATGGCGCTTTTTGTCGGCTCGCCGGAGGCGTTTGCGCTCTCAGGCTGGGACAAGCTCGACGACGGCGCGCGCAAAGAACGCGAGATCCAAGGCATGAAGGCCTGGGGTGATTGGCACGAGCAAAACAAGAGCAAGGCTGCCGACGAGGGCGGCCCACTTGGCAAAACCAAGCGCGTAGACAGCAAGGGCGTGAGCGACATCTCCAACAACGTTGCCGGCTATATGATCGTCGAAGCTGACTCACACGATGCGGCCGCGCAGCTCTTCTTGAACCATCCGCACTTTGCGATATTTCCCGGCGATGCCGTCGAGATCATGCCATGCAATCCGATCCCTCGCTTGGAGGACATCCAATGATCACGATTTCCGCTTTTGAATGGGCGCCTGATTTCGCCAAGGGCCAAGTGCGCGACCTGCGCGCGCGTTGGGCGCTTGAAGAAGCTGGCCTTCCCTATCGCGCGCGTCTGCTGGCGCAAGGCGATCAAGACAAACCTGAATACCGCGCATTGCAGCCGTTCGGCCAAGTGCCGATCTTCGAGGAAGACGATCTCACGCTCTTCGAAACCGGCGCGATTGTTCTTTTCATCGGGGAACGCAGCGAAGCATTGCTGCCGAAAGACCCCGCAGCACGCGCCCGCGCAACCCAATGGCTCGTCGCCGCGCTGAACTCAATCGAGCCCTTTATTATGCAAGTAGCGCTCATCGATCTCTTTTACAAAGACGAAGAATGGGCAAAGCTTCGCCGCCCTGGCGCTGCCGAATTCGCGCAAAAGCGCCTCGCTGGACTTTCAAAGGCGCTCGGCGACAAGCCCTATCTCGACGGCGATCGCTTCACCGCCGGCGATCTCATGATGGCGAGCGTCTTGCGCATTATGCCCGAACTCACCAACGCGCACGCCAACCTAAAAGCTTACGTCGAACGCTGCACGGCGCGCCCCGCGTTCAAGCGCGCGTATGACGCGCAAATTGGCGACTTCAAGCAAGCCGCCTGACGCTAACACCGCTCTGACGAGGCCGCGCACTGATCAGCCAGGCGCGCGGCTTCGCTCTGCTGCGCCGCGGTCATCTGCGCGTGCAAAACGGCGCGGCCACGTGGGGCGACCGGCTCTCCATCACGCTCAACCAGCAAGGCCCACATTTCAGCGCGCACAAAATCTCGCGCCACGCCTGTTCCATCAAAATAGTACTGAACCATGCTGACACGCGCCGATCGGTGTCCTTGCAGGGCAGCGAGGCGCATCAGCGCGAATGCTTCACCTGCGTTTGCGTCAACGCCTTCGCCCCGCTCATAAAGACCCGCCAAATCAAATTGCGCATCCGCGTGACCGGCATCCGCTGCGCGGCGCATCCAGCGCGCGCCCTCTGCAACGTCACGCTCCGCGCCGTGGATATAGAGATAGTACATGCCGATGCTGTAGGTCGCGCCCACCTCGCCCAGTTCAGACGCGCGCCGCCACAAGCGCAGCCCTTCCTGATGGCTTTGCGGAAAACCATTGCCCTCGTAGTGACGCATACCCAGCCGTGTAAGCGCTGCTGGATATTCGGCGTCGGCCGCGCTCTGCAACATTTCCAGCGCCATCGCTTCGTCGGTTGGCACAACGCCATAACCGCCCTCATAGATGATGCTGAGATGATAGAGCGCCTCTGGTCCTGCTGGGGACGACACCAATGAAGTGTAGCGTGCGTAAGCCTCCGAATAATCGAAGCGCTCAAACGCCGCCCGTGCTTCGGCTAGGTCGCGCACGTCTTGCGCAAAAGCCGGCGCGCCCATTGCACAGAACATGGCCAGCACCAGTGCAATCGCTCGCATGACATCTCCCCTTTGCGCTGAGTGTCGCCGCGTTTGCGCGTCCAGCCAACTACGCTCAACGGAAAAGGGCCGCCCTTTCGAGCGGCCCTTCGTATTTGCTTTGCAGCGAGCCTTAAGCGCGGAGCTTCGCCAACACTTCGGCGCTGACGGCCTTCGGCACTTCTTCGTAATGCGAGAATTCCATCACGTACGAAGCGCGACCTTGGCTGAACGAACGCAGCGTGTTCACGTAGCCGAACATGTTGGCGAGCGGGACCATCGCATTGATGATCGTCGCGTTGCCGCGCATGTCTTGGCCTTGGATCATGCCACGACGTGAGTTCAGATCGCCGATAACCGAGCCGACGTATTCTTCCGGGCTGGTCACTTCGACCTTCATGATCGGCTCAAGCAGACGCGCATCGCCCTTTTCCTTCAGTTCGCGGAAGGCGGCTTGCGCCGCGATCTGGAACGTCAAGACGTTCGAGTCGACGTCGTGGTACTTGCCGTCGATCAGGCGCGCGGTCACGTCGATCACCGGGAAGCCGGCCAGCAGACCGTTTTCCTTGGCCATGTTGAGGCCCTTTTCAACGCCCGGAACGTATTCCTTCGGCACGTTGCCGCCGATGATCTTGTTCTCGAACTTGAAGCCCGAACCCGGTTCGCCCGGCTCGAACTCGATCTTCACTTCAGCGAACTGGCCTGAACCGCCGGTT
This sequence comes from Candidatus Viadribacter manganicus, assembly GCF_001679665.1. Lineage (GTDB taxonomy): Bacteria > Pseudomonadota > Alphaproteobacteria > Caulobacterales > Aquidulcibacteraceae > Vitreimonas > Vitreimonas manganica. Next base: position 2,766,046 of record NZ_CP013244.1, on the reverse strand, counting down.
TGCTTCTTGTGGGTGTAGAGAATGGTCGCGGCGCGGCCGAGCTTCTCGCGATAGGCGACTTGCGGCGCGCCCACGTTGGCTTCGACTTTGTAGGTGCGGCGCAGGATGTCGATTTTGATGTCGAGGTGGAGTTCGCCCATCCCCTTCAGGATGGTTTGACCCGACTCTTGATCAGTCGACACGCGGAAAGAGGGATCTTCCGCAGCGAGCTTCGCCAGCGCGACGCCGAGCTTTTCCTGGTCAGCCTTCGACTTCGGCTCAACGGCCACTTCGATAACCGGCTCCGGGAATTCCATACGCTCAAGGATGACCGGCTTGTTCGGATCGCAGAGCGTGTCGCCGGTGCGCACTTCCTTCAAACCCGCCAGCGCGACGATGTCGCCAGCGTAGGCTTCCTTGATGTCTTCGCGGTTGTTTGCGTGCATCAGCAACATACGGCCGGCGCGTTCTTTCTTGTCGCGCGTCGAGTTCAGCAATCCATCGCCCGCATTCAGGATGCCCGAATAGATGCGGCAAAAAGTTATCGTGCCGACGAACGGGTCATCCATGATCTTGAACGCGAGGATCGAGAGCGGATCGGTGTCCGACGACTGGCGGATCAATTCCTTTTCCGGATCGTCCATGTCGACGCCCTTGATCGCCGGGCGATCGATCGGGCTCGGCAGATAATCGACGACGGCGTCGAGCAGCGGCTGCACGCCCTTGTTCTTGAACGCCGAGCCCAAGAGCATCGGATACCAAGCAGCCTTCAGCACCGCGAGACGGATCAGGCGCTTTAGCTCTTCCTTCGAGGGCTCTTCGCCTTCGAGGTACTTTTCCATCGCTGCGTCATCGAGTTCGACGGCGGCCTCAACCAGGCCCGAGCGATACTCGGCGGCCTTGTCCTTCAGGTCGTCGGGAATTTCGACGATATCGAACTTCGCGCCGAGGCTTTCATCTTTCCAGATGATCGCCTTCATCTCGACGAGGTCGACAAGACCCTTGAAGCCTGACTCGATGCCGATCGGCAGTTGCAATGGCACCGGACGCGCGCCAAGGCGCTTCTTGATGTCCTCGACGCACATGTAAAAGTCGGCGCCGGTCTTATCCATCTTGTTGGCGAAGATGATGCGCGGAACCTTGTACTTGTCGCCTTGGCGCCAAACGGTTTCGGTCTGCGGCTCAACCCCTTGGTTGCCGTCGAGCACAACGACAGCGCCGTCGAGCACGCGCAGCGAACGTTCAACTTCAATCGTGAAGTCGACGTGGCCGGGGGTGTCGATGATGTTCAGGCGCTTATCGTTCCAGAACGTCGTCGTTGCAGCCGACGTAATGGTGATGCCGCGCTCTTGCTCTTGTTCCATCCAGTCCATGGTGGCTGCGCCATCGTGGACTTCGCCGATCTTGTGCGACTTGCCGCTGTAGAACAGAATCCGCTCGGTCGTCGTGGTCTTGCCGGCATCGATGTGAGCCATGATGCCGAAATTGCGATAGTCTTCGATTTTATACTGACGAGGCATGACAATTCTGTCCGTGTGCTTGGACCCTACCGGCCTCTCGCGAAGCCGGTATTAAAGCCGGCTTCAGAAGCGCCGGCGGTCCGTTTGGATTACCAGCGGTAGTGTGAGAATGCGCGGTTGGCTTCCGCCATCCGGTGCGTGTCTTCGCGCTTCTTCACCGCGTTGCCGCGGTTGTTCGATGCATCGATGAGCTCGCCGGCGAGGCGCTCTTGCATCGTGTTTTCGTTGCGCGCGCGGGCTGCGCCCACGAGCCAACGGATCGCCAGCGCCTGACGGCGCTCAGGACGAACTTCAACCGGCACCTGATACGTGGCCCCGCCGACGCGGCGCGAACGCACTTCGATCGAAGGAGCGACATTGGCGAGAGCGTCGTGGAACGCTTCGATCGACGGGCGCTTCATCTTCTTCTCGACGGTGTCGAGCGCGCCGTACACGATTTGCTCGGCTGCGGACTTTTTGCCCTCGTACATGACGTAGTTCATGAACTTCGTCAGAACGAGATCGCCATGGACGGGATCGGGCAGAACTTGGCGCGGCTCGGCGCGGTGACGGCGGGACATTCGTTCTTTTCCTTACTTCGGTCGTTTCGCGCCATAAAGCGAGCGGCGCTTCTTGCGGTCCTTCACGCCTTGCGTGTCGAGCACGCCGCGCAGGATGTGATAGCGAACGCCCGGCAAATCCTTCACGCGGCCGCCGCGAATGAGCACAACAGAGTGCTCTTGCAGGTTGTGGCCTTCGCCCGGGATGTAGCAAACGGCTTCGATGCCGGTCGTGAGACGGACCTTCGCAACCTTACGAAGCGCCGAGTTCGGCTTCTTCGGCGTCGTCGTATAAACGCGGGTGCAGACACCGCGACGCTGTGGCGACGCCTTCAGCGCCGGTGACTTATTCCGCGTCGGCTTCGGGTGCCGCGGCTTGCGGATCAGCTGGTTGATCGTCGGCATTCGCCTCTTCCGTTCCGTTCTTTCAAACTCAAGCAGCGCGCCAAGCGGACCTTTCGGGTCCACCAGGTGGCGCGCCAAAATTAGTGCCAATCGGCGGGGCAGCGCGGACTTGTGCGCCACAGCCGTTCCGAATGAGGGCGGACAAATACGAGCGAGGGACCAGAAGGTCAAGCCGTCGCAGGTGCGGCGGGGCGCCCGTTTTTAGGCCCTCGCAGCCTCCGCCGTCGGATTTCGGGGATCCAGCGGCAAACCTTGTGCCTGGCGGCGTTTCAAAAGCCTTAGCCACCCATGCAGCGCCTCACAATCAAGGCCATGCATCATCAGCCGAAACCCCGCCTGCATAGTCGAAAGCGCCACCAGCGGGTGGCCGTTCTTGATGAAGGACAGGTGGTAATCGGTGCCCAGGATCTTCCCAATATAGATGGCGACCGGCTCGTCCAGCTGCAACGAATTGGAGGCCCGGATGAAGTCCGCCCGAGGCAGGAGCAACGCATAAAGCGGTGTGTAGACCTCCACCGCCGTCTGGACGTCGGCGAAGTTCAGCCAGCCCTTCTTGGTCGGCTCAATATCGAACGGGGCGTCCGAGATCATCGAAAAGTCCGGCCGCTCGACCGGCGTCAGGTCCCGCCCCTGCGCCCGCAGGCTCTGATTAAGCTGGATGATGAAGTTGAAAACGTTGAGGTCGTGCTGGAGGAAGACGTTGTCCTCCAGATCCTTCAGCGTCCGCGGCCGCAGCGGCACGGTGTTAACCGAAACCTCGCCGGCGTTCGCCTTGATGAACGCCAGAAGTTCGGTGCCCACGTGGAAGTGGCGCATGATCAGGAGGTTCGCGTCCGGCGAACCGAAGCTGCGCAGCCCCCAATGGATGGTCTTGTGCAGTAGCCCATTGAGATTGGGATGGTGCGGCGAGAGCGCCCGCAACAGCTTCACCACAAGAAAGAACGCAAACACGAACGGCCGGATCGCGTTGAACATCCAACGCCGGGACCATGACGCCGAGCCACGCAACAGCGCCGCCTTCGCTTCTGGATCGATCGGCAAACTCTGATCGAGCGCCAACGCCAGCCACGGATCAGGATCACGCGGATCGTAATTTGTCGCCTGCAGATCAGCTAAGCTCACGCCAGGATTTCCTCGATCTGCAACGCGTAGAGCCGCGCCGTGACTTCCGCAGTGCGCACAATGCGACGCGACGCCGCTTCATTGGGCAACACCATCGCCAGCATCGCCTTGAACTCTTCGATGTGCCCGGCGTCATTTTCACCGTGATACAACAAGAACCGCACCGCCTCATCGGGCAGCGACAACGTCTCTTTCACGCGCCGCCCCCATTCCTGCGCCTTGATCGAGCCCAGCCCTTCAATGATCCACATTGCGCCTAAGAGCCCAAACGGATTGGGTTGCGACGCTTGGTGATACATCCAAGCCGAAAGCGCCTCCGATCCGATATTCTTTTCGCCGCCTTGGATCACAGCGATATCGCCGCCGCTCGCGACGTAGTCAGCTTCCAGCAGGCGGAAGTCGCGATGCTCCGTCACCGCATGGCGCATCAGCAGCGACCGCAGCTCCAAATGCTGATCATCAATGTGCGACGCCGCGCGCGACATCCAAAGCGCGCCTTCTTTCACCTGCTGGCGCAGCTGCACCAAAAACGACTGGTAATCCGCCAACTCGAAACGTCCACGCGTCAGCTTGCGAATAAGCGGCGTCGCTTCCAGCCGCCCTTCGAACTGGGTAAACACAATCGCCAACCGCCGCAGCGTCTCAGGCACATCGCCCAGCGTTTCAGTCGTCGCGGTCATCGTCATCGAACTCTCCGAAGTTCGTCAGGCCTTCAAGCCAGGTTTCGCCGTCGCGTTTGATCACCCGAATGGATCGTGATCCGGCTGCATCCTCAAGTGCTGACGCCAATTTAGCCGAGTGCGTCACCACCCACACCTGCGAGCGCATCGCTGCACGCGCGATCAAACGCGCCAGCGCCGGCACGAGATCAGGGTGCAGGCTTGTCTCGGGTTCGTTCAGCGCCAAGAACGGCGGCAAGCGATAGCCAAGCAGCGCTCCCGCCAAAGCCAAGAACCGCAACGTCCCATCGGACAATTCCGCGGCGCTAAATTCACGTTTCGGGAAATCAGCGAACGACACCGCGAAAGTTGCTGTCCGCCCCACCTCGGGAACGATCAGCCGTGCGCCAGGAAACGCATCTTCGATGGCGACAGCGAGATCGGCAGTGTCCTGACGAATATGCGCCAAGGTTGCAAACATGGCCGCAAGATCCGCGCCATCTGAGGCGAGCGTCGGCGTCGTGACCGCAAGACACGGCCGGCGCAGTGGCGAGTCAGCATCCGTACGAAAGCCGTGATAAAAGCGCCATTGCAGCAAACAGCGGCGGACAACATCGATGTCGGGAAAGCGCGCCGAATCCTTAAGCTCCGCCAACGCCGTTTCCGATGGCAGTAACTCAGCCTCAATGTCCTGTTTGACGCCCGCCTCATCGCGCGCCCACGCACGCTGATTTTTCCGTTCGAGCAGAACCTCAGGGCGCCTTGCGCCATGAAACGTCAGCGTCTCGCTACGGATAATTGGCTCAAGCGCGAACGCTGCCTCGACCGGCGCACGAAAGCCGACCGTTACCTCGTAAGCGTATTCGCCTTGGTCACCGAGCTTGGCTTCAAAAACGAGCTGCGCCTTTTCTCCGCGCTTGTGTTCACCCGCCCACGACGCGCTCTCAAGTCCGCCTTCAGCCGCCAAACTCCGTCCCAAAGTGCCTGCGGCTGCGGCCTGTAGCATCTGGAGGCCGTGATAAAGATTGGTCTTGCCGACGCCGTTGTCGCCGACGAACACGTTCAGACGGCGCAAAGGAAAGCGTATGCGCCGCAGCGACCGGTAGCCTCGAAACGCGCATTCGGCGACCTGCAGACTCACACGGCCTCCAGCATCATGAAGCCGACCAGCGCGCGTCCGCTTTCGGGCACGACGCACAATATCTTCTGGCCGCGCAGAACGCGTCCGCTCTTCATCAACCCATCTAACATAAGCCAAATCGACGCCGACCCGACATTGCCCTGCTCACGCAGCACCGAGAACCACTTCTCCTGCGGGATCATGCCAGCGGTATCTTCCAACAACGAAACGATCTCGGCGCGCAATGATTTCGCCGAATAGTGCACCAGGCAATGATCGACCTCGGCGGGCACGATGCGTCCGGCCTCAACCTTTTCCAGATAGACGCCGACCCAGGCGCGGATCACGCGTTTCAAAAGCTCGAAGTCCTGCAGCAAGGCGATAGCGCCCGCTTCATGCGCTACGCGTGGCCCGCTGCGCGCCCAAAACGCGTGCGGATCAGTGCGGTCGTCCACGCTCGCGCCTGCCCACATGCATGGATCATAGCGATCGGCGAGCGAGACGATGTCGATGAACTCCACCTTCAACGCGCCCGGTCGCGGCTTAGGCTCCATCACCACCGCGCCTGCGCCATCAGAAAGCGTGAAGCGCAAGAAGTCCGCTTCCGCGCGCAAGCGCCCCTTCGCATCGACAAGCGCTGTGCCCTCGTAAAAGCTTGGTCTGAACCAGCGCGACGAAAATTCACCCGCGCAAGCGGCCGCTACATCGTGCTCGTTCGCGCGCACCGAAAGCCACGCCGCTTTGGCCGCCATCAAGGATGAGCCGCACACCGATTGAAAGCTCGCAATCTCCATGGCGCGGGCGCCAATTTCGGCATGCACCTGCGCAGCATGACCCGGCGCCAGCAAATCGCCTTGCGTCGTTGCCGCCGCCAGCATCGCAAGATCGCGCGGCTCAAGACGCGCTGCTTCCAGCGCATTGCGGATCGCCTCCGCGCACATCTGCGCATTCGAGTGAGACACCGCGCCATCAGGCGAGAGCGCGTAGTGGCGTCTCTCAACACCGTTCCAGCGCAACGCCTTCTTGCCGAACAAACTATCACGGCCTGCAATTCGCCCGAGGTGATCTTCCATCACATCGTTGCCGATCGGCGCGCCCGGCAAAAACGCGCCGGTGCCTGTTATGTAGCCGTCTCTGAGTTCGCCCATGCGGCGACACTAGCCTTACCGCAAGCCCGCCGCGAGGCGCGAGCGAGGCGTCACGGCGCCGATTTCCCCCTAAGCCCCGCCATTAGCCCCCACCTGCTAGAGCGTTCGGGTTTGCACGCCATGCAGCCCGGCGACGCCGGCCGCGTATCGCTCAATCCAAATCGCTGGCCGGCGCACATGTTCTTGCATTGGGTCGATCGCAATGGCCCGCATGCGGCGCACGCCTTTGACGTCATGGCCGCTCCGGCCAGCGCCAGCGCAAGCAAGATCGATTTCGATATCTAACGCGCCAGCGCTAATTCAGCACTGAACACTGCGCATACCTGCATCAGCGTGTGCGCGCATCCATGAGCCCAAAAAGAAAGTGGCGGGTCCCGAAGGACCCGCCACCTCTAGTGTTAGGACTTTCGCCCTTCCGATTAGAACCGATAACGGCCCGAGATCGTGAAGGAGCGGCCGAGCACGCGGTAGACCTGCGGGTCGGTGTTCGCTTGGCTGAACAAGCCACCGAAGGTCTGCGGCGGGTACTCGTCGAACAAGTTGTCGATGACCGCCGTGAGCGTGAAGTTGTCGGTGACGTTCCAGCGGGTCGACACGTCGACGTAGCTGGCTTCCGGGGTCATGCTCGGGACACCGAACACGGCCGTCTCGTCGAGTTCCGGCACGTAGCTCCAGCGACCGAAGAGGGTCCAATCGCCGACATTGTACGAGACCGAAAGAACCGACTTGTAGTCCGGGATCGCACCACCGATAGCGCCGGTTGACGTGCCGACGAAATCGTTGCCGTTGAACGCGAACTCTTCCGCGATCGAGTACAGCTCGTTGATCGTGAGCTGGCCCGGTCCGATCGGCAGCGACCATTCGAACTGAATGTCGTAGCCGCTCGTTTGGAAGGTGCCCTGGTTGCCGCGGCTGGTGTTCACGAAGTCGATTTGACCTGTGACCGTGTCGCGAACGACGCGAGCGCAGCTCGTGAGGTTGGCGTTGACGTAGCAGTCGTTGATGAAGAACTGCGCGCCGAACGCCGCGATCACGTCGGTGATCTCGATGTCGTAATAGTCAACCGTCATGCGGAAGTCGCCGATCGGGAACCAATCAGGCTGCAGCACGAAGCCGTAGGTGAGTGATTCAGCTTGTTCCGGTCCGAGGTTCGGGTTGCCGAACGCGAAGGCTTCCACCTGCGAGTTGTTGGCCGAGAAGCCCGGATAGTTGCCGATCGGAACGCCTTGGCCAACGCAGAACGCTTGCGTGACGCCAGCGACGTCCGGAACGCCGTTGCCGCCAGCGGCGGTGTCACGGCACGGATCGGTGTAGGACGGGAAGCCTTGGTCACCAGCTTGGAACAGTTCGAACACGTTCGGAGCGCGGGTGGCTTCGTTGAAGACAGCGCGGAAACGCAGCCATTCAACCGGAGCCCATTCGCCGCCGATCTTGTAGGTGTCGACGTTGCCGATCGAGGAATAGTTCGAACGGCGGAAGCCGGCTTCGAGGCCCAAGTAGTGAGCGAACGGCGCTTCCGAGATCAACGGGACCGCGACTTCCGTGTACAGTTCGTACACGTCGACTTGGCCTTCTTGATCTTGGATGGCGTTGAAGCCGAAGATGTTGCCCGTGCGCTGTTCGTTGTCGTTGTACTGAGCAGCGAACGAGTCGCGGTATTCGAAGCCGAACACCGTTGCGATCGGGCCAGCCGGCAGTTCGAACAGGTCGCCGCGGACGTAACCAGCGATGCGATTTTCTTCGGTCTTCACGTCGGTGAACGTGTTGACGCGAATGAACGATTGCATCGTCGGGGTCAGCGTGTTCGGGCCGAAGATGTCGAGCGCAACGCAGCCCGGCAGAGCGTTGACGCCCAGCGGGTTGCCTGCCGCGTCTTGGCAGCCAGCGAGACCTTGGCGCAACGCCGTGGCGTTGACCGAGTTGACCGCGCGGGTGTTGAACGCGCTTTGGCCGTACGAAGCGGTCAAAGCCCAATCCCAATTGTCGCCCAGCGAACCTTCGAGGGTCGCGAGGAACATGAAGGAATTGTTCTCGAAGTAGCCATTACGCGTGCCAACTTCCGTCATACGACGATCCATCGTGAACGGCGCCAGCTTGTTCGGGCGGCTTTGGAGAGCCGTCCAGAGGTCTGGAGCGTTCGCTTGGATCAGCGTTTGCATCGCCGGGGTCAGCGTGATGGTCAGGCCGGTCGCCGGCGTCGGTGCAAGCTGCACTTCCGACTGCGAGTTGGTGTAGTTCATCAAGATGTTGAGCGTCGTGGTGTCGGTGATGTCGTAGTGACCGTTCGCCGACAGAGCGATGCGCTCGCCCGGGATGACCAGGAAGTTGTCCGGAGCGAAATTGTAGCGCGATGAACCGTTCGCACGATCCGGAACGCCGCACGCGCCGCTGGTGAAGCGTGGCGTCAGAGCGCCGGCGTCGTTGAACGACAGGTTGCCAGAGTTGACGGCAACGCCAGGCGTGTTGGGGTTACAGTCAGTGTTGGCAGCGCCGAACTGGCCAGGAAGCAAGCCAGACAAGCCCGTGAACGGGTTGGCGCCGTTGTTCGTGATCCAACCCCATGGCGGGGTGCCCGAACCGCCCGGGAACGCGGTGCCCGGGAACGAAGAATTGTAAGCTTCAGCGCCGGTATCGCAGATGAAGTAACCGCCTTGGGCTGAGTCATAGCAGAGAGCGGCCGACGTACGTGAGTAGTCGTACTCTGACTGCAGGATGCCTTCGCGGTTATAGTACGACGCGTACGCCGTCATGTTACCGCGGCCGTTGGCGAAGTTACCGCCGACGAGGCCGTTGATTTCGAATTCGGCGACGTTGCCGGTTTCGAGCTCTGAGCCGTAGGTGACGTTGATTTCGCCGCCCTCGTAATCGTCCTTCAGCACGAAGTTCACAACGCCCGCGAGAGCGTCAGAACCGTACACGGCCGAGGCGCCGCCGGTCACAACTTCGATACGCGAAATCAGCGAAGCCGGGATCGTGTTGATGTCGACCGTGCCCGAGGTCGAAGAACCCGGGACGCGTTCGCCGTTCACGAGGATCAGCGTGCGGCTGATGCCGAGGCCGCGCAGGTCGACCGTGGCGAAGTCTTCGCCGCCGGCGTTGTTCGACGTACGGGTGTTGCCCGGGATGATCTGCGGGAGCTCGTTCAAGAGCGATTCCGTCGTCAGCGTGGCCGTCAGTTCGAGCTGCTCGGCGCCGACCGTCGTGATCGGGCTGATGGCTTCGAAGTCCTGGCGCACGAGACGCGTGCCGGTAACAACGATAGCTTCTTCTTCTTCAGCGTCCTGGGCCATCGCCGGCGTAGCCGTGATCGCCGCAGCCGCCGCCGCGAGCACCGAAGCGCCCGTCAGCAGGGACTTACGTCCATTCTGCGTCTTCTTTGACATGTTTTCGAACCCCCTAGAGCGCCGGGCCAACCAACTGGCGAACCCAAGATCTCCTTCGAGCGACAATCGCCCGAACTGTTGCGTCGGCGAATATCGATTCACGTCCCCCCAGGGACGTCCGGACACCGTCCGGCAGTCGACTCCCGCCATGCTGCGGAAACGCTAACGACACATTTTAACCAACGTCAATTTCAGAACGCCCGATTTCAGCCACGAACATGAAGGCGCAGGCGTTGTGTGACTATTCGGCTTCAGTAACCGATCTTGCCTCGGGAACCTTGCTTCGTGCGGTGTATTTTCCACTCTGCCTACTCAGCGAGCAAGTCGTTACAAATCGCCATTTATTTATAAAAATCATGGATTTACATGGGCTCAACATCCATGCTGCCGATCACACTCCTGTAAATGCAACTCCACAGCACTTCAGACACACCAGAGCGCCCAAACCGGCTAAGTGGCATCACACAATTGTGGCAACGGACCGCCTCCGCGACACCCCCCCAAAAAACTGCCTCCCCGCCACATTGATTGCCACTTTCGTAAGCGCCCTCCGCAGCCCCGGTGGCGCATGCAACGTCCGCGCCCTATCTTTCTCGTTCATGGCCCGTTCCCCGAAATCTCCAGGCCTCGCCGAGGCGCCCATCACGTTCGACGCGAACCAAGCCATGTGGATGCCGCATCGGCCGAAGCGTGAGTGGGAGAAGCTCGAGGGCGGCCAGCGCTTCAAGCTGGTGTCGGACTACAAACCCGCCGGCGACCAGCCGACCGCGATCAACGAGCTCGTCGGGGGCATCAAGAAGCACGAACAGGACCAAGTCCTCCTCGGCGTCACCGGCTCGGGCAAGACCTTCACCATGGCGCAAGTCATCGAGCAGGTGCAGCGCCCCGCGCTCATCCTCGCGCCGAACAAGACACTCGCCGCCCAGCTCTATGGCGAGTTCAAGCAATTCTTCCCGGAGAACGCGGTCGAGTATTTTGTCTCGTACTACGACTACTACCAGCCCGAAGCGTACGTGCCGCGCACCGACACCTACATCGAAAAAGAATCCAACATTAACGAGCAGATCGACCGCATGCGCCACGCCGCAACGCGCGCGATCCTCGAACGCGACGACGTAATCATCGTCGCCTCCGTCAGCTGCATTTACGGCATCGGCTCGGTCGAGACCTACACCTCGATGACCTTCACCGTGAAAACCGGCGACGAATTCGGGTCCCAAGAACTCATCCGCCAGCTCGTCGCCACCCACTACAAGCGTAACGAAGCAGGCTTTGCGCGCGGCATGTTCCGCGTCCGCGGCGACACCATCGAGCTTTGGCCGGCGCACTTGGAAGACCGCGCCTGGCGCTTTTCCTTCTTCGGCGATGAGGTCGAGAGCATCGACGAGTTCGATCCCCTCACCGGCCGCAAAGCCGCGACCATGAGCGCCGTCAAAGTCTACGCCAATTCGCACTACGTCACGCCGAAAATGACGCTCGAACAGGCCGTCGCCTCCATCAAAGACGAACTCGCGCACCGCCTCGCTTACTTTCGCGAGAACGGCAAACTGCTTGAAGCCCAGCGCCTCGAGCAGCGCGTCAACTTCGACATGGAGATGATGCTCGCCACCGGCTCGTGCGCCGGCATCGAGAATTACAGCCGCTACCTCACCGGCCGCAAAGCCGGCGAGCCGCCGCCGACCATGTTCGAATATCTCCCCGACAACGCCCTCGTCTTTACTGACGAAAGTCACGTCACCGTTCCGCAAATCGGCGCGATGTACAAAGGCGACTTCAATCGGAAGTCGACGCTTAGCGAGTACGGCTTCCGCCTGCCCTCATGCATGGACAACCGCCCGCTCAAATTCGAAGAATGGGACCGCATGCGGCCCGAGACCATTCACGTCTCGGCCACACCAGGCGTCTGGGAGCTTGAACGCACCGGCGGCGTCTTCGCCGAGCAAGTCATCCGCCCCACCGGCCTCATCGATCCGCCGGTCGAGATTCGCCCGGTGCAAGCGCACGGCACAAGCCAGGTCGACGACTGCATCGCCGAAGTGAAAGAAGCCGCGAGGAAGAACCTGCGCAGCCTCGTCACCGTGCTCACCAAGCGCATGGCCGAAGACCTCACCGAATACATGCACGAGCAAGGCGTGCGCGTGCGCTACATGCACTCCGACATCGACACCGTCGAACGCATCGAAATCATCCGCGACCTCCGCCTCGGCGCCTTCGACGCGCTGATCGGCATCAACCTGCTCCGCGAAGGCTTAGACATTCCCGAATGCGGCCTCGTCGCCATCTTGGACGCCGATAAGGAAGGCTTCCTGCGCAGCGAAACCAGCCTGGTGCAAACCATCGGCCGCGCCGCAAGAAACGTGGACGGCAAAGTCATTCTTTATGCCGACAAAGAAACCGGCTCGATCCAGCGCGCCATGGCCGAAACCGCGCGCCGCCGCGAGAAGCAAGCCGCCTACAATCTCGAACACGGCATCACGCCGCAATCGATCAAGTCCAACATCAAAGACATTCTCGATAGCGTCTACGAGAAGGACAGCCTCACCATCGATCCGCGCGATCCGATGGCGTTCAAGCGGGGCGCCGGCGGCGACAAGCGCGCACGCGGCGTTGGCGAAGACGGCTCAGCCTTCATCGGCCACAACATCAAGTCCTACATCGCCGATCTCGAAAAGCAGATGAAGGACGCCGCCGCCGATCTCGAGTTCGAAACCGCAGCCAGACTTCGCGACGAAATCAAACGTCTGCAAGAAACCGAATTGCTGATCGCGGATGATCCCCTCGCCCGCCAAAGCGCCCTTGCCGCCGCCGCTAACGACGCCGTCCGCGCCAGCCGTGAAGGCGACCGTGCGACCGCGACGGGCGCCAAAGTGCGCGGGAAGAAGCCGCCTTATCGTGGGCGGAGAAGGAAGGCGCCTTGAGCGCTCCAGCCAAGCAGAAGACCGGTGCGAGCTTCAAATCTGAGGCGAAAGCGCCAACTGTGGAAAGCGCGCAAAATTGCGCCACCCCACACACGAAGGCAAAACAAGCAGAGCCTAGACGGCCTTCGCCTTCACGCCACGAATAAAGCGCTCGAAATCCGCGGCTTCGTGCGGCGCATCCTCTCGATCCGCGACGCCGGCGGCTTGATCAATCAGCACATCCTGCAGTGCGTCCGGTAATTCATCCCATTGCAGCACCACGGCCTGCCCCAGACGACGCAACAAGTGCTCATCGGAATCTTGATACTTGAGCGTCAGCGCCATCGCCTTAGGCGAGCGCGAGACGCCATGGTCGCTACTCATGCGCCGCTTCAAGGCGCGCCTCATCGACCACACGTTCAAAGGTCTCGCCCACTGCACGCACGCGGTAACGCTGCGGACCTGAATCTCGCGGCAGCGCCCGAAGCACTTCGACAGCGCCAGGCTGCACGCCGAAATTGCCGCCGCGCGCAACGAATACGCGTTCGCCTGCGCTAAACTTGGTCGGCGCCATGAAGGTTTTCTTTCACTGGAAATCGGCGCGGGGGCAAAGCGCCATCGCGTCTAGCTTTCAAATGGAGTTTTCAGGGTCTCAAAGCAAGCAAATAGGGCCACAGCCACCCGAAGATAGAGTGAGATCGATCCCCAAGCTCCCCAAAAGCCACCTTACCGACCAAAGCAAAGAACTGCATCGATCTCTATGCCGAACACACTGACGCGGGCGGTAGCGTCGGCGGCAGTGTTCAATTCCAGCTCGCGTGTCTACAAATACAGCATGCACCTCAACACGCCTCGCATCACCGCCCTCACCGACGCTGCTTTGACCCCCGAACAGCGCCAAGCGCTCGCGCCTGTCACCGCGCCGAACCGGCCGGTGCTCAATATCTTCCGCACCTTCGCGCACGCGCCCGAAGCGCTGACGCGTTTTCTCTCGTGGGGAAACTACATCTTGCGCGGCAATTCACTGGCGCCGCGCGAGCGCGAAATCGTCATCTTGCGCACCGGTTATCTTTGCCGCTCGGGCTATGAATGGACCCAGCACGTCGAGATCGTCCGCCGCGGCGGCATGGGCGATGCTGAGATCGCCGCGATCAAGACCGGCGCCGAGGCTCCAGGCTGGAGCGCCGCCGACGCCGCTCTCATCCGCGCTTGCGATGATCTTCACGAACGCCAATTCGTCTCAGAGCCTGTGTGGGCGGCGCTCAAGGCGCATTTCAGCGAACGCCAGTGCATGGACGTCGTCTTTACTGTCGGTCAGTACACGCAAGTCTCGATGATGCTGAACACATTCGGCGTTCAGCTCGATGAAGGCCAAAAGCTCGATCCGGACTTGGACGCGCGCGGCTAAAGAAGATCGCAGCCGTCGCCAACGAGCGGCTTGGATAAACGCTTCGGCAATTGCCCAGCATGCGCCAAAGCCCAAGCCCGCCCTGCTTCCAATTCATCAGCAAGATCCTCTTTCAGCTTCGCCCGCCGCACCACGCGCTGGGCATTGTCGAACTTGTGGCGCGGGTCCTTGGAATAGCGGGTGAAAAGCTCGCTCGAAACGATCGCATCCAGGGCCGCTTCATTCTGCGGTTGCCCGAACAACGTGAACGCCGCGCCGAGCACGGCGTTCGGCTGCTCGAATAAATCCTCAGCACTGAGACTCCTGGTGTTGGGATATGCGCCAAGGGCCGCATCGAACTGCAGGAGTTGAGCCAGCCACAAACGCGCCGCCGAAACCGCGACACTCTCATCAGCCGCGCACCGCCCGGTGAGCTTTTCGATCCCCGGCTTTAATTCGTTGGAAACATGCGCCACCCAGCCGCGGTGCATCTCCGAGCGCAGGATCGCCAAGAGATAATCCTCCAACGCATAGTGCAAAACGATCGCCGGCTGATCGGCTTGCGGACGCATAAGAGCCGGGATCATGAAGTTCACCGGCACGTTGGCCTTCACGATAACCGGGCCATTTTCATTGTAGCGCCGCGCCAGCAGCACCCGCATCATCTCGATGCTCGCTGCATCCTCTGCGCCGTTCGCCGCCTCGACGCCCAGCTGGCGCAACGTGAAAGGCTCGCGCAGCACCAGGTTTTGCCCCGGCAAATCCAACGCCCGCGCCAACAGCGTCGAACCGCAATGAGCGATGTGAAAGATGTAATTGATCGGCCCTTGCGCCGGCGCGCCTTTCACTGCCGCCAGAACATCCGAGCGCCGAACCCGCTCATGCGCCATGTTCTTTGCGGCAATGCGACGATCGAGAAAAATCGAACGCTGATACGCGCTTTGATCCATCTCAAAACAAATCGCCTCATCCCGGTCGAAGGATTGGACATAAAGATCGGGGCTGGTGAGGATGGACTTCAGGTTCATGCTGCTATTTTAGGTCACCAGCGACGATTTGTGGTAGTTGTAGTAGTAACGAATTTCGCATGGCCGCTCTTATCCCACCAAATCCGGCAACGCCTTACGCCACCTTCGCCGCTGAAGGCGGCCGGCTCAGCGCGCTCCCAGAAAGCGAATTGATCGGCGCCTACAAACGTTTCGGCGCGATCCTGCTGCGCGGCTTCGATGTCGATCTCGACCGCTTCCGTGATCTCACCAAGCGGCTCTGCACCAGCTCGGTCTTTAACGAAAGCCCGGGCCGCGAAGTGCTCGATCCCGAGCAGAACATCCAAACCGTGAATTTGGGCGACCAAGCGTTTCCTCTGCACCCCGAGCTTTCGCGCGAACCTTGGAAGCCGGACATCTGCTTTTTCTGGTGTATGCAGGCGCCGACAAACGGCGGCCAAACCACGGTGTGCGACGGCGTCGAAATCGTCCGCCAACTACCGGCATCCGTCAAAGACGCGCTCGCCGGGCGCCAACTGCGCTATCGCCAAATGGCGACACCGGCCGAGTGCTTGTTCTGGCTAGGCGCCGCCGAACCCGACGACGCGGCGCTGGCCAATCCGCCAGCCCCCTGCCCCTATTCGTTCGAGCGCGCGAACGGCAAGATCCATCGCTTCTTCGTCATGCCGGCGCTGCACAAGCCAATGTTTTCCGATGAGCTGGCGTTCGGAAATTTCCTGTTCTTCGCGCGCTACTTCAATCGGCTGCGGATTTTTCCGACGTTCGAAAACGGCGATCTCGTTCCGGACGATCTGCTCGATCAGATCAAAGCCGTCGCGGACCGGCTCGAGACCCCCGTGCCGTGGCGCAGTGGCGATGTCGTCATCCTGGACAACACGCGCTTCATGCATGGCAGACGCCCGATCACCGACATCAGCGAACGGCGTATCGCGACATTCTTCGGCTATGTGCGCTTTGCCGAAATCGCCACGCGAGAGAAACAATTCCCATGGCGCTCGGCATCGTTCAAGCCGCCGGTCCTGGCTTAATAGCCCAGTCGCGCGGCCCACTGATTCAAGAGCGGCAGAACCGGCTGCAGCTGGGTTTCATATCGCCTCCACCGCCCGAGCGATCTTGAATAGACCGGCTGCACGACTTGGCGGGCAGAAGGTGTATTGATGTTGCGCTTAAGCGCTGCCTCGCGGAACGCCAGCATCCCCGGTTCGAAATCTAAGCCGAGAAATTGGGTGACGCCTCGCGCGACGCCTTCAAGATCGCCCACGACGCTCTCGTAGCGCACTTCATGCACCGGCAGTCCAAGCCGTTCGCGGCACAGCAATCCCAGCGACATCACATTGTCGTAGTAGGCGGCGGCTAAACCTAGATCGAGAAACTGAACCATGGCGGCATTGATGCCGAAGCGCTGCTGAAAGCACGAAAGCACAACGTCGCGCGGATCGCGGAGCGCCAGAAGGATTTTGGCGCCGGGAAACACACGCCGGATGAGCGGCAGGAAAATGATGTTCAGCGGCAGCTTGTCCACCACCTGCCATTTGCCGACCTTCACCTCAGCGCGAACGCGGCGCCAATATTCGCCGCGGATCGCCTCGATCGCTGCATCGTCAAGGGTCGCGAGCCTTTCAGGATGGGCTGCGACGTCCAAAGCAGATTGCGCAAGATGCTCTCGTTCTTCGATGCACACGAGCTGCGAGTGAGCGGAAAGGATTTGCTCAAGCAGTGTCGTGCCGGAGCGTGGAAAGCCCACCAGAAAAACTGGCGCCGGCGCCTCAGACTGGGGCCATGGCGAAAAGTTTTCGCGCTCTACGAACGCCCGCATGCGAGCAACGCCTTCAGGATGATACGGCAAGTGCGCGGCGCCGAGGTGCGCCTGGTTCAAACTGAGTAAAATGCGATTGGCCTCAGCGAATGCCGCGAACGCCTCGGCAGCGTCCCCGCCTCGGTCGCGCGCATCGCCTACGATGCCCCATGCGAGGGCTTGATTGACCGGGGATCGCGTGCGTTTAGCCACCGATCCGGCAAAGCGCTCGGCTTCGTCAACATTCCCGTCACGCATAGCGAGATTGGCGAGCGTGAGTTCGGCAATCTCGTTCGAAGGATCGAGCGCGAGCGCCTTCGCGGCATGGTCGCGCGCGAGATCGGCCTTGTGGAGTAATTCCAGCGCTTGCGCCAAGCCAGCGTGCGAGACCGCGTCGTCATATCTCAACTTCAGCGCCTTTTCGTATGCGCGAGAGGTCGCAATGGCCTCGCCTGCATTGGCTTCGAGATTGCCGAGATTGCGCCAGCCATCAATCAAACCGCGCTGGCCGGACCGCGCGAACAAGCGGCGCGCCTCAGTGAGTTCGCCTAAGCGGCGGCAAGCAACGCCCAGCGCGTTCAAGATGTGGGGTTGACCAGGTGCGGCGGCATCGGCGCGGCGCAAGTGCTGCTTTGCCGTCTCCACCTCGCCCATCTCAAGCGCGGCTATGCCGGCAATCTGGTTAGCCTGCGCGTCGCTCGGCCTTTCGCGCAGAACCGCCTCTGCGGCTTGTTTCGCGCTTGCAAAGTCACGGCGCGCCAAAAACGCTTGCGCAGCCTGCACGCTCATTTCGGTGTTTCCGGATACGCATCGAGCACCGGCCCTAGCGCTTCCTTCAAAGCCCCGAGATACGGCTCGTAGGGCTTCCAACTATCGAAGCCTTTTGCGCTGATGGGTTGGCGCACCTGCTCGGAGCTCGCGGTTTTCACGGCGCGCTCATTCTCGTGCGGGCGCAGACACTGGTCCTCAAACGGGAGATCGCAATACTCGAGCAAAGCGCGAATGTGCGCTTCAGGGTCGGTCACGAGATGCTCATGGATCACCCGATGGACGCGCCCCGGAAGGACTTCATCATAATGCGCCATCAGGCGCACATAGTCGGCATAGTAACGGCCGATCTCACTCAGGTCGTAAGTGAACAACTGGCCGCGCGCGAAGTGCTGTTTGAAGCAAGACCAACCGCACGCCATAGGATGACGGCGCGCATCAATGATTTTGGCATTTGGCAGAGCCAAATGAATGAGCCCGACGTGCATGAAGTCGTTGGGCATCTTGTTGATGAAGATCGGGCGGCCGAGTGTGCGGTGGAGTTGGGTCGTGCGCAGATAGGTCTCGCCTAATTGCTTGAAACGACTGTGATCGAGATCGGCAACGGCATCGACGAAGATGCGGCCGGCCCGCGCTTCCGCCGGCGTCAGCAAGCTTTGTGACACGAGGTGCATGTCGGACAATTCCGATGTGCCCTCGACCATCGAGTGTGACGCCAGAATTTGTTCAAGCAACGTTGAACCCGCGCGCGGCAGACCGACGATAAAGATCGGATCATTGGCTTGTGAGCCTACACCCGCGCGATCCGCGAAGAACTTTTCAGTGAATACTTCACGGCTGCGATTAACGATGGGCGTGAACCGACCTGGTTCGTAGTTCGATGCCTTCAGGTGAAGCGCCGCGCCTTCACTATAATGTGCAAACGCCTCCGTGGGCTTGCGGTTATCTTCCGCTGCCTTGCCCAACGCAAAGAGGAAGCCAACCTTATCCTCGGCGCCGATATCGCTTCGTTTCGCTTGCGCCTGCATGTGCGCGACATCCGCATCGCTGAACGTGAAGGTCTTGAGGTTCGCGAGGCTCCAATAGACTTCACCCAATTGCGGTGAGAGGTCGCTGGCGCGCCGATAGGCGCCGATCCCCTCCTCTGTGCGATTGAGCGTCTTCAGCGCGTGCGCGTAGCTCAGCCATGACCCCGCACGATTGGGCTCGGATTTGACCAAGGGCTCGTAAATTTCTATCGCGCGGTCGTAGGCGCCCATCGCCATGAACACGGCAGCGTGAAGACGCTTTGTGCCGGCATTGTTGGGATCCAGCAGTACGAGTTGCTGCACTTGGCTCAAAGCTTCTTCCAATTGCGACATGCCAAGTAGAAGTTGCGTCAATGCATGGCGGGCGCGGCGATACGTCGGCGCCAAAGCGATACAACGTCTTAGCGTTGCTTCAGCCTCGTCCGGCCGATCTGCGCGGGCTTGGGCTTCGGCCAGCAAATTGAGCGCCGCGACATCATCAGCGTGCTCAGCGAGATAGGCGCGCACTGCCGCCTCAGCGCTTGATAGATCATCGGCGCGCAGCAACGTCGCCACCTTCACAAGCGTGAGCTCGGCTATGGGCAAATCCGCATGACGTGTGCGTGCTTCGCGTGCGGCTGCCTCATCACCCGCGAGGGACAATTGCAGAGCAAGGTCGCGCCAGATCGTTGGGTGCACGGGCGTGCTCGCAGCGGCGGCGCGAAACGCGATTGAAGCCGCCAACGGCTCACGCATGGCTGCGTAAATGACACCAAGTTGTCTTTGAGCCCCAAACCAAGTCGGATTAGCGGCTGCGAGCGGCGCAACAATCGCGCGCGCACCGGCAAGATCGCCACCGAGACGCAGAGCCTCGCTGAGCAACATCAGCGCATCATTGTTGCTCGGCTCGGCTTGCAGCACAGTCCGGCACAGCGCAGCAGCGCGCGCCGGATCGGCGCGCATGGATTGCATCGCCTCTTTTAGTAGAGCCGGAGTTGCGGTCATATTCAGCGCGCCGCTGCGCGCTCGGCGCGTTCGACAACGGCGGCGATGGACGGCCAGACCGCTTCGATCTCGCTGGCGCGGCCGCGCCACTTGTTGGCGTCCGGCGCAGACACTGTGTGTCGCGCGATCGGCAGCGCACCCTCAATCCGCCGATCCCACTCAAAGCCGACCGCCTCACAAAGACGCGTTACTTCGGCGTTCGGATCAGCCAGCAAAGCATCATAGTTTGCCGTGACCCAGCGATCGGGGGCCAAGCGGTCCAAGGCATCGAGCATGACTGTCGTTGCGGACGCCCATTGGCCGGCGACGACACGCTCAAGCGGCTGACCGATGAGATCGCGCCAACCGGGCGTCAAAAGGAACGACCATTCACGCTCGCCGGTCCAACCAGGCAGATTGCGATACATGGTGAAGCGGCCGGACTCCCAGCCCTCCATCATCGACGACAACACTTGATGCGGATCGCGGTGGAGATAGATAAAGCGCGCTTCCGGAAAGACCTTAGCCAAGAATGGAATGCGAAGTGCATTCTTTGGTGTCTTTTCCAACATGCGGATGCGACCCGCGGGCGGCGGAGCGCCGTCGCGATCGCGCAAAGTTTGCTCGAAGCGCTCGCGCAGCATCGTGATGATCTCGGGACGTGCGTGGCTTTCGTCGAGGCAGTTCGAATCGAAATTGGCGGCCGGAATGCCAAGGCCGCGCACGCCTTCGATGATGCCGTGGCTTTCGCCGCCCACCGTATAAACATTCGGCGCGTTCGCGAGTGTCTCGAACAAAAGCGAAGAGCCAGAACGCGGCGGATTGACGATGAAGATCGGCCGATCGAAGCGCCGATCGCCGGCGCCTGTGTTGATGCTCGGCGCGGCGGGCGCTGGCGCGGAGGCCGCAACTGGCGTCGCCATCGCCGCTGCGGCGTCGTGGCGGGTTTCACCCACGAGGTCCTCGCCCTTGTCGCTGAGCGCCGGCGCGATGACGAGCGCAGTCAAGGTTGCGTAGAGATCCGAGCCGTTGCGAAGCTTCACTTCATGCGCGCGCGCCGAGCGGATTTGACCACTAAAATCTTCCAACGCCCGGCGATAGCGAGGCCAACCCGTTTTGCACTCTCCGTACGTGGACCAGAGCGCACGCCACACATGAGTGAAGTGCGAGGCGGCGTGAGCGACGTACTGGAACTGCGGGTGGTTTTGGGTGGCTTCGCGAAACAAAAAGTCGACGTGGTTTTGGATTTCCCATGGGGTCATCACCACGGGCATATTCTGACTCTCATACTCGAGCTGATCGATGGTGGCGCCGTTGCGCTCAAAGTTGCGGGCGACCCAATTGGGCGCTTCGCGTTCGGGCAAACGGCCGGCGGCGGCGAGATTCCAGAAGCCCTCGCCTCCCACTGTATCGGCGACGAGATGGATGCGCTTGCGCTCGGCGTCGTTGAGCACGCGATGACGCGAGAAGGTATCGAAGATCCAGCACTCGCCTTCTGCCATATTCACGGTGAGACCACCGCAATGGAAGCTGACAGTCGGCTGCGTCACGATCGGCACGTGGATGCGCATGCGATCGCGCCAGTAATAGTGGATGTCGACGTGTGGTGTGACTTCAGCGCCGCCGGAGAGACGCATCAGACGCGTACGGCCAAGCGAAGCGCCAAAGCTTGCGAGCACCTCAACGAGGTAGGGGCATTGCTTGAGATATTTCGTCGCCGCCATCTGGCCCGCGAAAGACTCGTTTTCAGGCTCACCATTGATCGAGATCAAAGGCAGAAAATCGTTGCCCTCGAAACGCTGCGGGTGCGGCAGCCAACATTCTTCGCCGAAGGCGAGGACTTCCCTAGCGAGGAGCTCAGCATCGTACTGAAGCGGCAACTGGATAAATCTGGCCTGCAGTCTCATCGATGCGTCCGGCTCGGGGCTCCCCGTGGGTTCGAGGGCTCGTTTATCGCCCGGCCAGAGGGGGCGGCAAGGACAAAAGCCTGTTGAGCCGCGTGCGGTCACGGCCGCCGCCCGCACGAGGCGCAACGGCGGCGGACTTGGCGTGCGTTAGAGCGTTTTGGCGAGCGCTTCGAGTTGGCGCGCGGTTTGACCCCAGCCTTCGTGGAAACCCATTTGCTTATGCTGTTCTTTGATTTCTTCGGTCCAATGGCGGGCGATGGCGCGGTATCTGGTTTTGCCGTTGCCAAGGTCTTCAAAGGTCACCTCCGCGACCATGAACGGACCAGCTGGTTCGAAAGTGGTGGCGTTGATCGCATCGGTGGTGACGATGCGCTTGTTCGGTTCGACCGCGAGGACGATGCCGCCGTTCGGGTATTCCTGGCCCTCGGGTGAGGCCATCACAAAATTAAACTTGCCGCCGGGACGAAGTTCAATGTCGGTGCTTTTGATGGTCCAGGGCTTCGGCGCGAACCATTGTTGGATCAGCTTCGGATCGGCGTAGCAGCGAAAGAGTTTGTCGGCGGGCGCGTCAAGTTCAAGCTCGAGGACGAGTTCGTGTTGGGACATTATGGCGCTCTGCGTTGTGTCTGGTCCGAGGACGAACGGGGCTGAGGTGAACCTACAGCTTGTCGAAATGCTTTCGCGCTTCGACAGGTTCACGTGGACGCGAAATTGGCGACGACGCGCCGCTTCACTTCGCAAGGTTATCCAAGTGCTGACGAATGTGAGCCGCTTCGGCTGGCGTGTTAGCTAGCGCGATAGCTTGATTGAACGCCTTACGCGCTTCGGCGTTGCGACCGAGTTCCTTCAAAAACGCACCACGCGCCCCATGAAAATAGAAGTAGGCGCCAAGTCGATCCGAGAGTGGCGCAATAAGATCAAGCGCGGCTTGGGGGCCGCGCAGCTTGGCGACAGCCACCGCACGATTGAGCGTGATAACGGGCGATGGCGTTCGCCGTTCCAAGGCCGCGTACAGCGCATCGATCTCAGCCCAGTCCGTGTCCGCAGCGGTTTCCGCGCGCGCGTGCAGGCCCGCGATGGCGGCTTGGATTTGGTAGCCGCCGGGATTGCGCAGGCGCATGGCTTTGTCGATCAGCGCAAGACCTTCATGAATAATCGTGCGCTTCCAAAGTCTGCGATCCTGGTCTTCGAGAAGGATGGCGTTGCCCGCCTCATCGAAGCGCGCAGCGATGCGTGAGTGCTGCAACAGCATCAGCGCCAACAGCCCCATGATTTCAGGTTCCGACGGATACATGCGCAACAGCAGGCGCGCGAGGCGAATGGCTTCATCGCAGAGCGAAGCGCGATCGCTGGCGGGATCGGCGGCGGAATAGCCCTCGTTGAAGACGAGATAGATCATCGCTGCGACAGAGGCCAAACGCGCGGCCCGCTCTACGGCGTTCGGCGCCTCGAATGGTACGCCGGCGCCAGAGACCTTAGCTTTGGCGCGCGTGATGCGTTGCTCCATCGCGCTTTCGCCGACGAGAAACGCGCGCGCGATTTGCGACACGGCGAGGCCGGAGACGATCCGGAGCGCGAGCGCGACTTGCTGGGTGGCGGGTAAATCCGGGGGGCAGCAGATGAAGAGCAGCCGGAGGACATCGTCGCGGTAATCGGCCTCGTCGAGGCGCTGTGCGGCTGCGCTCTCTACGTCGCTGAGATCGGAGATTTGATCTTCCTCTGGGAGTTCGGTTTGCTTGGCGCGCCGGCGGGTGACGTCGATGGCGGCGTTACGGCCAACCATGATCAGCCAAGCGGCGGGGTCTCGCGGCGGGCCGTTCTTGGGCCAGTTTTTGAGCGCCCGAAGACAAGCGTCCTGGTAGGCCTCTTCGGCCAGATCGAGATCTCGGAAATAGCGCAGCAGAGCAGCGACGGCCTGGGGCCGGGCGGAGACGAGCGCCGCGTCGATCCAGCCGAGATCCGTCACTTACCGCGCCTCAACCGGGGAGCCCGGATTGTAGAGCATGATCGGGCGAAGCTCGTAGGCGCCGCCTGGATTGGCGGCGGTGAGTTCGCGAGCAAACTCGAGCCCTTCTTCGAGGTTATCGACCTCGATGATGTAGAAGCCGAGGAGTTGTTCCTTGGTCTCGGCATAAGGGCCATCGAGAACTTCGTTGTCCTTCTTGCGCAGTGTGGTTGCCGCTGAGGTGGGCAGCAGGCGCAGGGACGGCTTCAGCTTGCCCTTGGCCTCCCATTTTTCGTGGACGACGTTGAGGCGCCCCATGACGGCGGCGTCCTCCTCCTTGGTCCAGGCGAAGACGGAGGCTTCGTCATTGTAGCAAAGGATGGCGTAAAGCATCGGATAGAGCCTCATAATTGAAGGACGAACGGCCTACCCCCCTTGCCGACAGGCCGTCGAGACTTTCTTCAGCCGGGGGCGAGGCCCCGCAGAGCCATGCCTCGACTTAAGAGACTGCAATGTTCCACCTCTTCGCTTGACGCTGATGCATCTGCTTCGGTTCAACATATTCAAAGGTGGGACGAATGGCGGAAGTGTTCATTGCTGCAGCGCCAGACGCCGACGCACAGGCGGGCGGACTTGCGCAAGCTTTGAAGACTTTGGGCTTCGATGCGGCAGCAGGTGCGCCGGCCGAGGCTGAGATCGCGCAGATTGTGGATGACGCAAAATGCGTCATCGGCCTCTGGTCGCGGGGCGCGCCGACGGCGGAACTCGCAATGCTGGCGGCGCTGGCGCACGAGCGCAAAAAGCTGGTCAGCGCCGAACTGGTGACGGACGCGACGCCTGCGCCCTTCCGTGCGGCGGGCCGTGTGGACCTGGCGTTGCGTGACCGGACCGCGTTCAAGGTGCGCTTCGAGGCGCTGATCGCCGAGATCGACAAGCTCTCGCCCACCAAGGCAAACGTGGCGGCGCTGCCGAGCGTGCTGGCGGTGACGCGATCGGCGCTGATGAAGCGGCGCGAGAGCGGCGGCGAAAAGCAGTTGAAGACGCTGGGCGTGTTCGCAGCGGCGGTTGCGGCGCTGTTCGTTGTGGGCTTTGGCGCGGGGCGCGTGATCAATCTGGTGCGATCGGGTGAGCTTTCGTTCGCGACGGTACGGGCGCAAGCGGCGGCGACCCCAACCTCGACCCCGCCGCCGGTGCTGACCTCAGCGGCTCTGGAGCGCGCGCCTTGGCGCGAGGTTGCAGCGCAGATCGATGAAGCGCTGGCGGCGCAGCTGGTGACACGGGCCGCGGCAGGCGATGCGGACGCGCAGGCACTTTCCTGCCTGGGGCATATGGCAGGCATTTCCGGCTTCCTGCCCAGCCCAACAGCGGCGCGCGAACAATGCGATGCGGCGTCAGCCCAGAACAACGCAGCAGCGCTTTATCTTTCCTGGCAGCTACAGCGCACGGCGCCACACGCAGGCATCGACGAGGCGACTGCGCTGGCGCGGTTGAGGCAAGCGGCTGCCGCAGGCTTCACAGCGGCGCAAATTGATTACGCAGCGACGCTGGCGAACGACCAGGACTCGCAAGCAGAGGCTGGACGGCTTTGGTTGGCGGCGGCGGAGCGCGGCGATCCGCGGGCGCAATTTTTCTATGCGCGCTGGCTGCGCGATAGTCCGGCGGGGCCGCGCGATCCGGTGGCGGCGATCCCGTTCCTGCAGCGCGCAGCGGAGGCCAATCAGCCCGAGGCGCTGCACATGTTGGCGACGCTCTATCGCGATGGGATCGGCGCACCGCGCAATACCGCGGAGGCCAAGGCGCTCTATGCCCGCGCCGCGCAGCAGAACCACGCGCCCTCAATGTCGAACCTTGCCGACATGCTGCGCGATGGTTCGCCCGAGGAGCGAGAACGCTCGATCGCGCTTTATCGCCAATTGGCGTGCATGACCGACGAGCATCAGATTCAGCCACGCGCAGTTGGGCGTCTGCGCGCATTGCAGGAAACCTATTCCTGCAGCTAACAAGCGCAGGATGGCTTGGCGCAAAACCTATGAAGGCGCAGAACCGCAGCGGGTCAACAAATGGCTCGCGAGCGAGGGCGTGTGCTCGCGGCGCGAGGCAGAAGAGCTGATCGCCAACGGTTTGGTGAGCATCGACGGCGCGCGTGTGGACGAGCCGGGACGCAAGATCGAGCGCGGACAGACGATCGAGGTGGCGGATGGGCGGGCGCCAGCAAAAATCTCAATCGCCATCAATAAGCCGGTGGGGTTCGTCTCGGCGCAGCCGGAGCACGACCAAGTGCCGGCGGCGCGTTTGCTGACGAAAGCAAACTTGATCGGACGGGCTGACCCGATGCCGACATCCCGCACTAGTCTCGCGCCACTTGGCCGGCTCGATCAGGATTCGCGGGGGCTGTTATTGCTTAGCGAAGACGGCGTGCTGGCCAAAGCGGTGATCGGAGAAGACTCGAAGATCGACAAGGAATATCTGGTTGGCGTTGCGGGGCAGATTACCGACCAGAAACTCACCCTCCTCCGGCACGGGCTTTCGCTGGATGGTCACAAGCTAAAGCCGGCGAAGGTGAGCGTCACCGAGCCCTATCGACTGCGGTTCATTCTCAACGAAGGACGCAAGCGGCAAATCCGGCGCATGTGTGAGCTGGTCGATCTCGACGTCGTTGATCTCGTCCGCATCCGCATCGGGCCACTTCATTTGGGCGACCTGGCCGAAGGCAAATGGCGGGCGCTAACGGCCGCAGAGCGCGAAGCCCTGGTGCGCGCCGCGCGCTAGGTGCATCCATTCACTAGGACCGAAGCATCTTCGATGCGTGCCCGGTAATGAACCGGCGGATGGGGGGACTTCATGCGCTTTATGCTTTCGCTGCTACTTGCTCTTGCCGGACTTGCCACGTCTGCACAGGCGCTGGAGGTGAGGTTTTATCCCGGAGAGCGGATTTATGCATACGAACTTAGCGCCGCGCATAATACGAGCAGCGTGCTGGCCCATAACATCGCGATCATCAATGACGGGGTAGCGCCGGTTGAGCTGCGCGATGTCACGCTGGAGCTGATGAATGGCGATCGGGTGCTGGATAGCCGGACGTTTGGCGCCCCGGAGCTGACACGGTTCGCCGCTGGCTACGCACCGTTGCAGGCGGCGGGGATGTTGGACACGCTCGCGTTTCAGTTTGGCGGCGCGCAACTTTTGCCTGAAGGGCGCACGCTTTCGCCTGACCTGACGCTCGATCCCGGCGAGGCGATCATGATCACTTCGCAAGTATTTGCGTTCGGCGGCGCGCGCGACCGATTGCGAGTGCGGGTGAATGACGATGCAGGCGAAGGCGCAATCGCGATCCACACCGGCGTCAGTCAAACCATCTTTGCATTCCCACTGCGCGGCCAGTGGTACAACGCCTCCGGCGCGACATTTCATACGCACCATCGCTGGACGCCGATGGAAGAGTTCGCGTTCGATTTCGTGCGCCTCGGCGCCAATGGAAAAACCCACCGACGCACAGGCGAGCGCTTCAACGACTATTACGCATATGGTGAGCCGGTCTTCGCTGCGGCGGCCGGGCGCGTCGTCGCTGTCGTGTCTGACCAGCACGAAGACGCAAGCGCAATGCAGCGCCCGGACGAAACAATCGAGGCTTATTTCGCGCGGCTGCAGGCGGACCAGATGACACGCCTCGCGGGCGGCGCACCGGGAATCGGCGGCAATCAGATCATCATCGATCACGGCAACGGCGAGTATTCGTTCTATGGGCACCTGCGGCCAGGCAGCGTTCGCGTTCACGTTGGCGACACCGTTGAGCGCTTACAGCAGATTGGCGCGGTCGGTTCGTCAGGCAACTCAACTGAGCCACACTTGCACTTTCACGTCTGCAACGCGCCGGAGCTTTTGATGTGCGCGGGCATTCCGGTGAGGTTCGAGCAGCTGGATATCGTGATTCCGGACCCACCGCGCCAACCGCAATCGGGCGACTTCCTTCGCCCGCTGCAATGAGCACACGCCACGGCCTCACAAATGGTTGCGGCGGCGCAGTTCCTGGAGAAGCGCACGATCGAACACCTCAGGCGGCGCCTCATTTAAGGCTTGCACGAAAGTGGTGATGTCCGAGCGGCGATGCGCTTGCTCGAACGAAGCGCCCGGCAGGATGCCGCGCCGGTAGAGATATTCGTCTGAGCGGCCTGTGAGGACGTAGGCTGGCGCCCAATGAAAGCCCGCCGCCTTGGCAAGCTCGTTGGTGCAGTTCGAGACGATGGTGTTGTAATAGCGCGGCGTGTGCGAGAGCGATTGTGAACGTTCAAGCAGATGCGTGAGCAGCATGCGGTTCTGCTCGTCAGTGATATCGACCGGATAGACGAAGACTTCGTGATCCAGCATCACGGCGCGGCGGACAAGAAGATCACGCGCGCTCGCCCAGATGTAGATCAGTTCAAACGCGTTGAACTGGCCGTGAAAGGCTGAATAGTCTTCCCCCTCCTCGCGGCGTGCTTCGATCGTGAGGCCGAGCAGGCGATCGCCCTCGAACTCGAACAACAACAGCGTGTGCGCCGCGAGTTGAGAGCCAGGTTGTGGTTCGAGCATGAACCAGACCCGGCGAAGGTGGTCGAAATTGTAGGACGCAGAGTCCTGGTAGGTGGTGTCGGTCTCGACGCCGTAATCGTAGCTCCAATCACTGACGGGTGAGACGCTGAAACCGGTTTCAGAAATTTCCACCTGCGGCGTGTGGGAGAGATAGGGGTACCAATTACGCACCATTTGCGGTGGGCTCAGCATATTGGCGGCGGAACCCAGCACCAAGATGGCGACAATGCATGCGATCGCCGAGCGCATCGGATTTGCGCCGAACCAGTCGAGAATACGCTTCACGCCCACCTCCGCCTGCGCGTTGAGTCGTAATATGAAGCGCGCCTTAGGTTAAGCGGCGCTTGCGAAATAGGTGGATCGCCCCAATGTCCGTTAGGGCCCCGGACCACTTTCCTGGCGGGGCCTATGCTGGCGTGCTCACACGCGGCGGATCGCGGAATTCTAGGAGGCCCTCCCATGGCTCTACGCATCAATGACAAAGCGCCCGACTTCGAAGCCGAGACCACACAAGGGCGGATCAAGTTTCACGACTGGATCGGCGACAGCTACGCGATCCTATTCTCGCACCCAAAAGACTTCACGCCGGTGTGCACGACCGAGCTTGGCTATTTAGCGAAACTTGAGCCAGAGTTTAGAAAGCGTCACGTGAAGGTCATTGGGCTTTCGGTCGATCCTGTCACCGATCACGAGCGCTGGCGCGGCGACATCAAGGAAGTCACTGGCGGCGACGTGCAATATCCGATGATCGGCGACAGCGATCTCAATGTTGCAAAGCTCTACGACATGCTGCCTGGCGATGCGGGCGACACAAGCCAGGGACGAACGGCGGCGACGAATGCGACGGTGCGTACTGTGTTCATCATCGGGCCGGACAAGCTCATCAAAGCGACGCTGCAATACCCGATGTCGTCGGGGCGCAATTTCGATGAGGTGTTGCGCTTGGTGGATTCCATTCAACTCACAGCCCAACACAAAGTGGCGACGCCGGTGAATTGGAAGAATGGTGAGGATGTCATCATCGTTCCGGCCGTCTCGGATGAAGAAGCGAAGACGCGCTTTCCGGGTGGTTGGAAGACGGTGAAATCTTACCTGCGGATCGTGCCGCAGCCGAAAGCGCCCCCGCGCGAAGGCTAGACATCTCGACGGCCAAAGTCGCGTCATACTGAGCTTGTTGAAGCACGACACGTGCACCGGCGCCCGATCGGGCCGCCTTCGACAGGCTCAAGATGACGCTGGCGGCGGGTCGCCTCCCCTTGCGGGAAGGGTTGAGCTGTAGGAGTCTCCGAGATGAGGAGACGTCCATGATCTTTGAGCAAGTCGCGACAGGCGGCTGCCAGTCGTATCTAATCGGCTGCGGCGACACCTGCACAGCGGCGGTGATCGATCCGGAAGTACGCCAGACCAATCGCTACCAGGCGCTCGCGGCGCAGCATGGCGTGCGCATCCGCTATGTGATCGACACCCACACGCACGCCGACCATTTCAGCGGCTCGAAGCAATTGAGCCAGCTGCTCGGCGTGCCGGTGGTGGCGCATCAGCTCTCGCCTTCCCCGTATGTGTCGATGCGCGTCGATGAGGGCGACGTCATCAAGGTCGGCAACATCCGTCTCTCAGTGCTGCACACGCCGGGGCACACCCGAGACTCAATGTGCCTGGTGTCGAGCGACCGGGTGTTCACTGGCGATGCGCTGCTGATCGGCGCGACCGGCCGCACGGACCTGCCAACGGGCGATCCCGAACAACTTTATGACAGCCTCTTCAACAAGCTGCTGAAGCTCGATCCAAATCTGCGAATCTATCCGGCCCATGATTATAAGGGTCACACTTGCTCGACGCTGGAAGAAGAGAAGCGTTCAAATCCGCGCCTGCAGAAGACCAATCACGATGAGTTCGTGTCGATGATGCGCGCGCATTCACCGTCCATGCCTGAGCATCTTACCGAGGCGCTGCGTGTGAACATGAGCGGCGGCACCAGCGTGGCGCAATTGCTGAGCGAAGCGGCGGCCGAAGTGGCGTTTGTCTCGATGGATGAAGTAAAGAACCGCATCGCAACGGGCGCAAACGACATGATTGTGCTCGATGTTCGCGAGAAGGACCAGTTCGAGTCAGGCCACATTCCGAACGCCAAGCATCTCTCGCGCGGGCAATTGGAGCTGCGCGTCAATGAAGCGTTCCCCGACCCAACAGTACGGATCGTGACCTATTGCGAAGTCGGCAAGATCTCGACTCTGGCTGCAGCCACGCTGCGGCGCATGGGCTTTACACGTGTGCTGGCGCTCGACGGCGGCATGAAGGCTTGGCGTGAAAAAGGTTTCCCAATCGAGGGTGGCGCGCCTCAGGCCTGAATGTCGGCCGTGTCAGGGTGACGGCGAAAGTAGGCGACAGCGAAGGCGCAGCTGGCGCGGAGTTTTCGCTCACTGCCGCGCGCTTCATCTACGACGTGCTTCATCAGCTTTGACGCGTAGCCCTTGCCACGCGCCTCTGCGGGCGTTTCGACATGGAGGATCACGCGAACGCCGGCGAGATCTCGATATTCCGCGAAGGATTGGCCCTCGGGCTCATCGAGCTCGTAGCGGCGCTGAGTGGTGTTGTCGCGAAAGTCGCTCATGATCAAGACATGGGCTTGGGTTGCCACAATTCAATCTTGCGGCCTTCAGGGTCCATGATGTGAGCGAAGGCGCCGTTGGCTTCGTCCGGGAAGTGCTTCACCGGCTCGACGCCCTCGGCTTTAGCCCGCTCGAGGATGGCGGCGAGGTCGTCGACCATCAGATTGAACATGTAGTCTTTGTCGGACGGCGCGAAATAATCGGTGTCGTGCTTGAAGGAGCTGAACACGGTCGCGGCGCCGGGATGCGCGGCGGCGGTCTGCGGTAGGAACAGCGCCCCACCCCAATCGTGAAACTCCATGCCCAGCACGCGGCCGTACCATTCGCGCAGTGCCTCACCGTCACGCGACTTAAAGAACACCCCGCCGACGCCAAGCACCTTTGCCATCTGCTCTTCTCCCGTTAAGCCGCTCGCGTGAACTATCGCCACGCCTTCCACGCCGCCAATCATGCTGACGTCTTAAAGCACGCGGTGCTGCTTTACTGCCTCGATTCCCTGAAGCGCAAAGACACGCCGTTCGCGGTGCTGGATACCCATGCCGGGCGCGGGCTTTATGATTTTACCGGATCGGAAGCAGAGCGCAGCCCGGAATGGCGCGACGGGATCGCCCGGCTTTGGGATTGGCCGGCGCCGCCGCCGCTGATCGCGCGCTATCTCGAAGCGGTGCGTGGCTTCAATGCCGATGGCGCGCTACGGATGTATCCAGGATCCCCGGCTTTGGTGACGACCAGCATTCGCGAGCAGGACGTGCTGATGGCGTGCGAACTGCACCCGGAAGATGCTGGCGCGCTGCGCCGGGCGCTGCCGCGGGCGCCGAATGTGCACGTGCATGAACGCAATGGCTGGGAAGCTTTGGGCGCGCTATTGCCGCCGGCGCAGCGGCGCGGACTGGTCTTGATCGACCCGCCGTACGAAGCGCCCGATGAGTTGGAAACGTCAGCGGCGGCGATACGCGCTGCGATGAAGCGCTTTAGTCACGGCATGTACTTGTGGTGGCGGCCGCTGAAGAGCAGCGCTGCGCTTGATGCGGCCGACGACGAAGTGCGCACGTTCAGCGATCGCGAAACACTGCGTGCGGACCTGTGGGTGGCGACGCCGCAGCGCGAGGGCAAGCTGGTCGGTTCGAGCGTGTTTCTGGTCAATCCGCCGTACGGGTTGAAAGATGCGCTTGGTGAGGCCTTGCCGTTCTTGGCCGACGCGCTGACCAAGGGCCAAAGCGGCTGGCGGCTAACGTAACCTAGGGATCGCATCTAAGCGGACAGGTAAGCCATGACACAAACGCGCCGCCTCTCGGTTTGGGTCTGGGCAATCATCGTGATCGCTGTCGCGCTTTCAGCGCTATCGTTTGTGGCCATGGCGCTTGGCGCTGGGCTCTACATTTTCGGCTCACATCCATAAGAGCGTGACGCATTAAAAGGGCGCGGATCACTCCGCGCCCTTCCCCCTTGCCACGAGCGTCGCGACCTTTAGGCGACGATCATCGCGGCTTGGTTCAGTGTCGCCATCGCCATTGGGGCCAACATCATTGCCGCTGCGATCAGGCAATAAAACTTAGTCATTTGGTGCTCTCCGCTTTGGCCTTGGTCAATCGCGTCATCGCGTTGATCCCAAAATATGAGCGGAAGAGCGGGCGCGCTGTGACGGGTGTCACGCGACCTTTGGGCGCGTTAGTGACCGGGCGGGCGGGTGATGATCGTGAAGCCGACGGGCTCTTTACAGAAGGCCTGCAGCGCCGCCGGCAGCGCGGCTTCAAGCACAGCAACTGTCGGCGCCACCAGAAAGAAATCGAGCAAGTCGGGGGAGCCGGCGCCAAAGCCTTCGGCGTCGCCCTCGTGAATGATGATGATGCGTAGCTGCTTCATGACCTAGATTTAGCGTTTCTGGTTTCGGCGTGTCACGTGGCTAGACGGCGCGTGCTGCGCTTGGCAATGGATTCTCATGGAAGCAGCGCTGACTTTTTTGCAGCAACCCCACATCGCGATTCCGATCGTGGTGGTCACGGTTGTGGCGATCTTTCTGACAGGCCGACGTTGGACGGCGCTTTATGTCGGATTGATGCCGGTGATCAACTGGGCCTTCGCGGGCATCAGCACGATCCCAATCCCGGAAGATTTCGGCGGCGGCTCTTGGCACCCGTTCACGGTGATCACAGGCTTGGTGCTTGTCGTTCGCGATTTCGCGCAACGGGAGATCAAGCACTGGATTTTCGGGGCGATGCTGATCGGGCTCGCGCTTTCGACGCTTACCGCCTGGCCGGTGATCGTGGTGGCGAGCGGTGTCGCATTTCTGGTCAGCGAAACGGCGGACTGGGCGGTCTATACCTTCTCGAGGCGACCGCTTTCGCAGCGCATCATGATCTCAAGCCTCATCTCAGCGCCGGTCGACCAGGTGCTTTTTATCTATCTGGCGTCACTGGTGGTGCCGGGGATTTTCGCCTGGGGCAGCATTGTAACCGGGATTATTTCCAAGCTGATTGGCGCCTATTTCGTGTCTCGGGTGGTGGCGGCGCAGGAGCAGCGAAGGCTCCAAAACGACATGAATCCCACGTAAACCAGGAGTTGGCGCTTGCGCGACGGAATCCCGGCGCGCATAAGCGCAGTGTGAAGAGCCGGTCGTGTTGACCGGCAATGGTGCGAAGTTCCGCAGAGTGCGGCAGAATTTTCTTTCCCCAACAAAGCTGGAATTCGCGGTGACGTGCGTACGCATAAGCGTGCGCGCGGCCGAAGGCATGCGCCTCGGCCTTTTAAATCAGGACAAGTGGAAATGAGCTTCGACGACGATTTCGGCGGCGGTGACGACGACAACAACGACAGAAAGAAAGACAAGCGCGGCGGTCGTGGCCGCGAGCGTGACAACGCCACGCCGGACTTCGGCGGCGAAGGCGGCGGCTTCGGCGGCGGCGACCGCTTCGGCGGCGGCGGCGGCGGCGGTTACGGCGGCGGCGGTGGCGGTGGCTATCGCGGCGGTGGCGGCGGCTACGGTGGCGGCGGTGATCGCGGCGGCGGTGGCGGGGGCTATCGCGGCGGCGGCGACCGTGGCGGTGGCGGCGGTGGTGGTTACGGCGGCGGCGGATATCGCGGCGGCGGTGGCGGCTTCGGCGGCGGTGATCGTGGCGGCGGCGGTGGCTATCGCGGCGGCGGCGGTGGCGGCGGCTACGGTGGTGGCGGCGGCGGCGGTGGATTCCGCGGCGGCGGCGGTGGCGGCGGTGGTTTCCGCGGCCCGCGTGAAGGCGGCGGCGGCTTCGGCGGCGGCGATCGTCCTCCGCGTCAGCCCCTGGGTGACCCACAAGATGGCGTCGTGAAGTTCTTCAACGGTGCGCGTGGCTTCGGCTTCATCACGCCGGACGGCGGCGGCGCGGACGTTTTCGTCCACGTCAGTGCTGTTGAGCGCGCTGGCCTCACGCAGCTGGTCGAAGGCCAAAAGGTCAACTTCCAAACCCTGCCCGACACCAAGGGCAAAGGTCCAAAGGCCGTGAACCTGAAGATCAACGACTAAGCTCTGAGAGCCTAGACAGACGGAGGCCCGTGGGAGCGATCCCGCGGGCCTTTTACTTTTTCTGCCTTCAGCGCCGCGTCACTGCAGCGGCATGAATATCTCGATGCGCGTTGGCACCGCGCCATCGGCGCTGCCCTGCTGATGCAGAACCTCCCACGGCAGGCCGCCTTCGCGGCCAGCAATGCGGTGCGCCTGCATGTACGCGTTCATTTGCGCGTAGGCGGCTTGGATATTGGCGCGATCGCCCTCGACCAGGACGTGCATGGCCTGGCCCGACGGCGTTTCGCCAACTTGCACGCCAACAACGCTGAGCGGGGTTGCGCCAGAATAAGGATAACCGACGCGAAAACTGATGCGGTTGTTCTCATAGGAGGTCACGACCCGGGTCAGCGCACCGGCTGGTGTAAGCTGATACTGGGTCATGAAATCACGGACCTGGTTGATGCCCATGGCTTCGGCCCGCTCCATCTCCGCGAGATTTTCGAGCGAGGTCTCAACCGTCGAATAGACGAACATCTGCGGGGCGATTTCATCGAATTGCGGGTTGAGCGCTTCGAAGTTCACGTTCGGCAATTGCTCGGCGAGCGTTTTCAAACGCCCGAGGCCGCTATCCAATTCCTTCTCAACCATGCCGCGCAGAATGAGGTTCATGTAGCGGCACGGGACGTTGATCCAGCCTTCGCCACACTCGGCGGTGACGGTCCAGGCGACGGCAGTGCCGCCTTCGACGGCACGCAGGATCATGTCGGCGTTGAGCGTTGCGCGCTCACCCATTTCGAGGATGCTCTGCACTTCCTCGTTGGGCACAGAGTCAACGATCGACATACGGCCGGAGCCGACTTCACGGACATCAGAGACCCAGCGCATGGTCTGCCCTTCGCCGGCGTCGCCCGAGAATGTGTAGTCCGCGTCCGGGTCGCGCGCGTAGTACGGCGACCACTCCTTGGCGATCTTCAGATCGTTCACCATAGCGAACACAGCTGCTCGCGGACGCTCAACCGTTAGGGTGCGCGTGACCTCAAGCGAGTTGGGCAGCAAAAACGTGCCGACCGCGAAAAGCGCGCCCAACACGAGCGCGACAACCAGCAGCAATCCAAGAAACCACTTCATGCGCTAGCCCCCGCGCGTAAGCGTAAGGCTCTATCATTGGCGCGGAACCGCCGCCACGACACGCCATGCATGCTTGCATGACGCTGGTCCGCCTCGCGCCTAGCGCGAACGTACGCAAACAGATTGTGTGGCATCACCCCACCCGGACGACGCCCTCCCAGCCGGGAATTTGGTTACCACAGGGAAAGGCTGGCCGTCAGCCCAGTGCTGCAGATGCTCAAACGCGTGTGGCGTCCCAGACATCAAACTCGTGCGCGATGCAGCGTTCCATCATTTCGCGCCAAACAGGCTCGGCGATGGCCCAAGAAAGGCCATGGCGCTCGGCCTCGGCTTTCACGTTGGCGAGCACCTGATTGATCCGGGCTTCGTCGCGAACAACCTCGCGGCTGGGCTTAATCCGGGCAGCGGCGTGCATGTAGCCCTGGCGGCGGGTGATCAGCGCCACCAGCATACGATCGATCTCGTCGACGCCTGCACGGACCTCGATCATCGTCTTGCAATCGTCTGGATCTAGAGCCTCAAAGCGGGTTTCCACCGGCGCTTCGATACGGTTGAGATTTTTCATGGGGATTACCGTGGCTGGGGTCGCAGCTGGCGTCCAGGGGGCGCGGGGCCGCAGGACCAGAGGTTCCAGGCGCCATGCCTGGGATCGGGCCGCGCCCGACCCCATTTGTGACGCTACACTGATGACTCGATGAGCGGCGCCGACAAACCCACCTTGCCCTCGCTGGAGCATTTGCCCAGCGAAGATGCGCCAACGCCCGCGATGAAGGGCATCGAAGCTGTTCGCGATACATGGAAGCGGCTGCCGACCAAACCCGGCGTCTACCGGATGCTCGGGACCGATGGCGAAGTGCTCTATGTGGGCAAGGCCAAAAACCTGAAGAACCGCGTCGGCCAGTATGCGCAAGGACGCGGCCACACCAACGCAATCCATCGGATGATCCATCAGACGGTCTCGATGGAGGTGATCGTCACGGCGACGGAAACCGAAGCGCTGCTGCTCGAAACCAACATGATCAAGCGGCTGCGGCCGCGTTACAACGTGCTGATGCGGGACGACAAGAGCTTCCCGTACATCGCCATTCGCACCGATCATGCTGTGCCGGTCCTGCAAAAGCACCGCGGCGCGAAGAGCTTCAAAGGCAAGTTCTATGGACCCTTCGCCAGCGCCGGCGCAGTGAACCGCACACTCAACACATTGCAGAAAGCATTTCTGCTGCGTTCTTGCTCCGATTCAACGTTCAGCGGGCGTACGCGTCCGTGCATGCTTTATCAAATCAAACGCTGTTCAGCGCCGTGCACGGAGCTGGTGAGCGAGGCCGAGTACGCCGCCTTGGTGAAGGATTCTGTGGACTTCCTAGAAGGCCGCTCAGCGGCGCTGCAGGATCGGCTCGCCATTGAGATGCGTGAAGCCGCTGAGAAGCTGGAATTCGAGCACGCGGCGCGACTGCGCAACCGCATCCGAGCACTGGCGAGCGTGCGCGCCTCACAAGGCATCAATCCGCATACATTCGATGAGGCTGACGTGTTCGCGCTCTACGTCGAGGGCGGACAATCGTGCATTCAAGTGTTTTTCTTCCGCGCCGGTCAGAACTGGGGCAACCGCGCCTACTTCCCGCGTCACGGCGCCGAAGAAGCGGCGGAGGAAATCCTTTCGGCGTTCATCGCGCAATTCTACGACGACCGCGAACCGCCAAAGCTTGTGCTCAGCAATATCGAACCAACGGACCGCGAGCTGCTGGAAGAAGCGCTGTGCGTGCGAGCCGAATGCAAGGTCGAAATCCGCAAGCCGGAGCGTGGTGAAAAGCGCGAGATCGTGGATGCGGCGCTGCTCAATGCGCGCGAAGCGCTGGGCCGGCGGATGGCGGAAACCGGCAGCGTCGCGAAACTTCTGGATGGCGTCGCGGAAGTGTTCGGGCTTTCGCAGCGGCCGGAACGGATTGAAGTCTACGACAACAGCCATATCCAAGGCACGAACGCGCTTGGCGCGATGATCGTCGCCGGACCCGAAGGCTTCACAAAGAACCAGTATCGCAAGTTCAACATGAAGTCGGAGGAGTTTCAGGGCG
Organism: Candidatus Viadribacter manganicus; assembly: GCF_001679665.1. Taxonomy (GTDB): domain Bacteria; phylum Pseudomonadota; class Alphaproteobacteria; order Caulobacterales; family Aquidulcibacteraceae; genus Vitreimonas; species Vitreimonas manganica. The sequence goes on along the minus strand of NZ_CP013244.1, from coordinate 2,728,618 downwards.
ACGACTTTGCGATGATGAAGGCGATGATCCGGCGCAGGTTTGCGCGGATGCTGGCGGAGCGCGAGGAATCCGCCTTCTCTCTTGCAGAGAAGGGGCTGGTGGATGAAGGGCGAGCCGACGATCAGGCGAGGGATCAATTAAACGCCCCTCACCCGCCGACCCTATCTCCGCAAGGGAGAGGAGGAGCTGTGAGCGACGGCGGCGTCGATTTTTCCAAAGAGCGCGATGAGTCCGAGCGCGATACGAAATTCGGCGCCTGGCCCGATCTCGTGCTCATCGACGGCGGCGATGGTCAGCTCAATGCAGCGCTCGAGGCGCTCGATGAATTGGGATTGAAGAACCGCATCATTATTGCGGGCATCGCCAAGGGCGTCGATCGCGACGCTGGGCGCGAGCGCTTCTTCATTCCGGGCAAGCCGGCATTCCGGCTCGACGAGAAAAGCCCCGTCCTCTACTACCTGCAGAGGCTCCGGGACGAAGCACACCGCTTCGCGATCGGCGCTCACCGCGGCAAACGCAGTGCTGGGCTCGTGAAAAATCCGCTCGACGAAATCGGCGGCATTGGTCCGGCGCGCAAACGCGCTTTGCTTGATCGCTTCGGTTCCGCGCGCGGCGTCTCGCGTGCAGCATTGGCGGAGTTGGAAGCGGTTGAAGGCGTCAACACAGAACTGGCAAAGCGGATCTATGACTTCTTCCACGACAACAAACGCTAACGCCGCGGCGGGCAAGAGCCCAATCCCTACGCTGCTGACTGTGTACCGCATTGTCATGGGACCGGTGGTGGCTGGCATGATCCTGTGGGCCGCAACCTTGGTGCATGCCGATCCACAAATCGCGGGGCTCATCTACGCGATCATCTTCATTGTGTTCCTTACCGCTGCGGCGACGGATTGGTTGGACGGCTATCTCGCGCGCAAATGGAATGCGGTGACGCCACTCGGCGCAGCGCTGGATCATGCGGCCGATAAGGTGCTGGTGACGTGCGCGCTGGTTGCGCTCGCCTACGCGGCGCTGCCAATGATGCTGGTCGCGGCGACAATCTTGATCTTAGGGCGCGATGTCGGTGTCGCCGGATTGCGCGAAGGGATATCGGCGCAAGGCAAATCGCTGCCGGTCGGCCAATTGGGAAAATGGAAAGCAGCGGCGGAGATGGCCGGCGTTGGCGCGTTTCTCGCTTTTCAGGCGTCGGTGCAGCTTTCAGCGCCGATCAGCGTCGTTCTTGGATTGGATTGGGCCGCGCGGCTGCTGATTTGGTCGGCGGCGGTATTGGCGCTGGTCAGCGGCGCGCAATATGTCGGCGCGCTGATGAAGCGGACTTAGTCCGGACGACCGAATTCGATCGTGTTGAGCACGAAGATCGCCACGATGAAGACGCCGATGGCAATGAGCGCAGCCATGTATTTCCCCGGATCCGAAAACCTGAAGTTCGGCTCTAGCTGATCCGCCCCGCCCCCGCCAAGGGGCTATCGGTCACACGTGCTGAACGACTGACAGGAGGTTCAGGTCGGGGTCATGGAACCAGGCGACTTTGGCGCCGTCCGGTGCGGTCCAGATGCCCCGCGCGTCCTGCACGAAGAAACCGAAACGAGCGAAAATGACGCCCTTGGCGGTGAGCCCGTCCACGACCTGTTCGATGTTGTCCACGGTGAAGGCAAGGACGGCATAGCCGGCCGGCGTCACGCCGGGCACGCGCGAAACGCGGACCCGCGCGTTTGCGCCTTCAAACACGAGAGCAAAACCATCATCGCTAATGAATTTGAGGCCAAGTATATCGGCATAGAACGCTTTCGCGATCTCTGGCTTCACCGTCCCTACGAGCGCTGTGATCTGCGCAGTCGCGAGCATGAGCGGCCCTCCTTCACGTCATTCGTTACGCCCAGCGTGGCGTGCGGTCTAGCAAAGTCGCATAGCGCAAAAGTGTGCGAGGCTAGTGGCGAACATGGTGGCGGCGACTTCATGGGCGCTGCGGCCGTAGAGTTCGGAATGGCCCGCTAGCGCCGGGGCGATTGCCTCGGCGGTGTGCTTGCCGCTCGCATAGGCGGCGATGAACACCTTTTCGAGCGGCGTCACGCGCACGCCTGCGCCCAGCACCGGAGAGGCGAGCACGGCGCCATTGTCGCCTGAAAGGCCGAGAACATAAGCGTTGAGCGCGGCGCAACGCGGCGCGGCAATCTCCTGCTCTGCCGAGGACAGCGCAGGGCGAACGACGTTGACGGCCGCCAACATAATGATGCGGGTGATGAGATCGTCGATCGCGATGTCAGGCAAAGCCGCTTCGATGTCGGCGAGTGTGTGCGGGCCGTCGCCCAGCTCCGCCATGGCGTTCATCACCGGCGCGCAGCCGCGGGCGCCGAGATCGAGCTCGCCCCACGGGCTTGGCCCTTTAAGGCGCACGCTGTGCGGTTGCGCGATCAGCAGGAAAGCTTGGCGGCGGAAATGGTCGCGCCGCTCCTCAGCGTTGAGGGTCGCTACTTGCCTTGTGAAAATATCCTGGCGAAAGCCCATGCCTTGGAACGCTTCGCGCGCGGTTTCGCGCAGCATTGGGGTTTGCAGCTTTGCGACGAGCGCCTGCCCGCTCGGGCCAAGCACCAGTTCATCGTCATGCGTAATCAGCGGAAACTGGGCGCCAAAGCGTAGGCCGGCGGGCGCGAGCGCAGCTTCAACCTCGGCCAACGACATCAGTTTCCAGTCGTCGAGAAAGTATTCCTGCTTGAGATAAACGGCGTCGCGCACGTCCATGCCGGCAAGCTCAGTTGCGGCGATGGGGTTCTCCTTGAAATAGGCGGCCCCCGCCCCTTGGAGCGAACGAGCGAACGCGACAGCATCACTGACGTCAGCGCTTTTCACATCACCGGATTCAGCCAAATAGAGCTTCATCATCTGACGCAGATAGACAACGGACGACCAGCCGGCGGTGTTGTTGTAGCTGACGTAAAAGAGGCCGCCGGGTGCAAGCTTACGCTGCAGAAGCGCGACTATGGCGGCGCGGTCCTCGTCGGGCACCCAGGTCCAGATACCGTGGGCGGCGATGATGTCGAAGGCGGGAAGATCCTCGCGGGTTAGCAGCTCGGCGAATGAGTCCGGTAGGAAGCGCGCGCGTGCGCCGGAGACGGAAGCGATGGCGCTGGCGCCATCAACGTGAGCCTGAACGAAATCGTTGCCCCAGAATTCGCCGTCATTGGCGGCGGCGTGGATATTCAATGAAAAGCCCGAGCCAAAGCCGAGTTCAAGATAGCGGAGCGGACGGTTGGCTTCGAACTTAACGCCGCGGCTGAGCAAAGCCAGGCGGATCTCCGCGGGCGACAGACCGACGAAATACGTCTCCGGATAAACGAGTTTGCGCAAATCTACGGGTTCGTCGGTCGCCATCGCGCTCTTCTAGACGCGAGGACCCAAAAACAAAACCGCCGGCCATTGCCGGCGGCTCGTGTCTTTGATCAGGCGCCTTGTGGCTGAGCGCCGCCCCAGGCGCCGGAATGCGGCGCTGGCTGGCCGTCGTCGTCCGTGACCGGCAAAGCCGGCGTTGGCGCGGACGGCGTCGAAGGCGTGTCATCCGGACGATCGAGCTTTTCGCCCCGGAGGATGATCGCAATGTCTTCACCCGAGAGAGTTTCGTACTCGAGCAGGGCTTCGGCGAGACGCTTGTGATCCTCGGCGCGCTCGGTGAGCACTTGCTTGGCCTTCTCGTAGCCTTCGTTGACGAAGCGCTTCACTTCATCCTCGATCTTCTTCGCGGTGGTGCCCGAAATGTTGTTCGTGCGCGCGACTGAGTGGCCGAGGAAAATCTCTTCTTGATTGTCGCCGTAGGCAACGAGACCAAGATCATCCGAATATCCCCAACGCGTCACCATGTTGCGCGCAAGGCTGGTCGCGGCCTGAATATCCGATGAAGCGCCGGAGGTGACTTTGTCTTTGCCGAAGTGGAGTTCTTCGGCGACACGGCCGCCCATCATGACCGCGAGGCGCGAGGTCATCTGGGTGTAATTCATGGAATAGCGATCGCCTTCCGGCAATTGCATCACCATGCCAAGAGCACGGCCGCGCGGAACGATCGTCGCTTTGTGCACCGGGTCCGATTCCGGCACGTTGAGCGCGACGATGGCGTGACCAGCTTCATGCCAGGCGGTGAGCTCTTTTTCTTTCTCGCTCATCGCCATCGAGCGGCGCTCGGCGCCCATCATAACTTTGTCTTTGGCGTCCTCGAACTCGCGACCGGTAACGACGCGCTTGCCGCGGCGCGCCGCAAGAAGCGCCGCTTCGTTGACGAGATTGGCAAGATCGGCGCCCGAAAAGCCCGGCGTGCCGCGCGCGATGGTTTTCAGATCGACGCCTTGCGCCACCGGCACATTGCGGGTGTGAACCCGGAGAATCTTTTCGCGGCCAGCGACATCCGGGTTGGGCACGACAACCTGACGGTCAAAGCGGCCCGGACGCAGCAGCGCAGGATCCAAGACGTCGGGGCGGTTGGTCGCGGCAATGAGGATGATGCCTTCGTTGGCTTCAAAGCCGTCCATCTCGACGAGCAATTGGTTGAGCGTCTGTTCGCGCTCGTCATTGCCGCCGCCAAGGCCGGCGCCGCGATGACGACCGACAGCGTCGATTTCGTCGATGAAGATGATGCAAGGTGCGTTTTTCTTGGCTTGCTCGAACATGTCGCGCACGCGGCTTGCGCCGACGCCGACGAACATTTCGACGAAGTCCGAACCCGAGATGGTAAAGAACGGCACGTTGGCTTCGCCCGCGATCGCGCGCGCGAGCAGCGTCTTACCAGTACCTGGCGGGCCGACGAGCAGCGCGCCCTTCGGAATCTTGCCGCCGAGGCGTTGGAACTTGCCCGGGTCCTTCAGGAACTCGACGATCTCGCCAAGCTCTTCCTTGGCTTCATCGATGCCGGCGACATCTTCGAACGTGATGCGGCCTTTGGCTTCGGTGAGCAATTTTGCCTTCGAACGGCCAAAGCCCATGGCGCCGCCACGACCACCACCTTGCATCTGACGCATGAAGAAGAACCAGGCGCCGATCAGCAGCAACATCGGAAGGATCGCGAGCAGCATGTCGCCGATGCCTGGGCCCTGCTTGGGCTGCTTGGTGTCGACCATGACGCCGGCCGTATCGAGGCGCTCGACGACGTTGGCCATCGTGCCGCTCGGCAAATAGGTGACGAACGTTTGTTTACCGTCTTTGGCCGTCGCGAGCAGCGTGTCGGCTTGCGTGGTGACGCTGGCGATGCCGCCGGCGTCAACGCGGTCCATCAGCTGCGAGTATGGCAGCTCCGTCGCGTTACGCAGAGCGCTGTTGCCGCCGTTCATGGCGGCAAACAGAACCACAAGCACCAGAGCGATAGCGCCCCAGACAAGCAATGAACGGATGGGCATAAATTGGTCCGACCTTCTGGTCCGCGCTCCGGCCCGGCTCGCGGCAATAATTTCTTCAGCAAGATAGGGACCGCGCCCGCTGCTGAACACCCCTTACTGCCATCAAGCGGGTCAAGGGCGGGTGAACGCATAGGTTGGAAATGGGGCGAAAATCATGGTTTCGCGTGGTTAATGTCCGGAGCGACGGCGTGTGCAATGCGCTCTGCGGTGAGCGGGCGCAGACTGAGTATGCCTTCAACTTCGGCGTAGGGCGCTGGCGGCGAGCCATTTTCGAACGCTGCGAGCGCGTCGTTCCGCGCTGGAACAACGCGCCAACCGGGCTCAGACGCTGTGATCGCCAGGCGGCCATCCCAAATTGCTTCCTTATTTTGGATCAGCGACAGTGGGGCGATTGCCGGCACGCCATCGGTGCGACCGAGCACAGCGCCGCGTTCACGTTCCAGCGTGACGCCATGTTTCGCTGGTGAGAACGCAACGCCAGTGTGCGTTTCGCCGCGATAGCCGGCGCTGAAAATCCGTTGTTCGAGTTGCTCCACCTCGCCCCAAGAAGGTTCGCGTGACGCCCCGGCGGCGGCGGCAATCAAGATGGATAAGGCGCGGCATCGCACATCGCGCGGGCCCGACCAGACAACACCTTTGATGGAGATGGAGAGTCCAACGCTCGCGGCGCTGGCGATGAGCTGCAATGCAGCGCGATCAAGGAGATCAGAGCGAGCTCGCAGGCGCTTGGCGATGTGCACCAGCCGCGAAGGCTCAAAACCATTAGCTTCAAGTTGGCTAAGGCGCGCACGGACGCGAACGCGCTCGAACTTGGGATTGGTGTTGGCTGGATCCTCGATCCACGCAGCGCCCTCTTCTCGAAGATACGAACGCAGTTCATCCCGACGCGCGCCAAGCAAAGGACGCGCGAGCGCGATGCCGCGCCCCTCAGGCCAGATCGGTGCGAAGGCAAAAGCTGCGATGCCAGCGAGGCCGCGCCACGCAGAGCCGTTGGCGGCGCGCATCAGCAGAGTTTCTGCCTGATCGTCGCTGGTGTGCGCTGCGGCGATGGTGTTGAGGCCTTCAGAACGTGCGTGCTCGCAGAGCGCTCGATACCGCGCTTCACGCGCCGCTTGCTGGGCCCGATTGGCGCCCTCTTCCCAGCTCACGGTAAGGACCGATGCCGCAACACCAAGCGCATCCGCAAAGCTACGCGCGCGCGCCGCGTCATCTGCAGAGCCATCGCGAAGAGCGTGATCGACGATCGCCGCATGCAGCCGATGCGCACCGCATTCGGCGACAAGCAGGCGCATGAGCGCAACGGAATCACCCCCGCCTGATAATGCGATAAGCACCGGCCTTTCGCCGGTCCACGCCATCATGCGCTCGATCGTTAGCCGATCGAGCATGAGACGAGCTTAGGCGGGGCAGTTCGCGGCGCGCGCTTCGCGGGTGGCGAGGTCACGGACGTTGCGCGGCGCTTGAGGATAGCGCGCGGTGAGTGAGGAGAATGCGCCGCAGGCCTGGCGAAGCTCGGCGGCGTCGTTGGAGCCATCATGGGCCATGCCGGCGAGCGCCATGCCAAGGCGCACCTGCGCTTCGGGCGCACGCGGACCTTGGGGGGTGCGCTGAAGGTATTGAGCAAAGCTCGAAGCGGCATCGCTATAATTATTCCGCGCCAACAGCGTGAAGGCATACCAGAAGCGTGCGTTCGGCGTCTGCACCACGTTGGGGAAGCGTTCGAGGAAATCGGAAAACGCGACTTCAGCCTCGGGATAGCGGCCGGCGGCGAGAAGCGATTGGCCGTGCGCGTATAGCTCGTCGGCGGTGGGGGCCGGCGCCGTTGGGGCTGGCGGCGGTGTCGAAGCGCCAGCGGGTATGGCGCCGAGCGTGCCGGTGTTGGCTTGTTGCGCGGAATTCAGCCCGGTCGGCGCCGGGCCGGCATCAGCTCGCGGCGAGGTTGGCGGCGCGGCGCCGGTTGCGGGCGCAGTCGCTTCTGCGGGCGGCGACGTGAGCGATTGGTTCACCCCCGCGAGTTCGCCAACCATGCTGCGCAGACGCTGAATTTCGCGATCGCGCTGGTTGATTTCGTACTGCAGACGCTCGTTCTCGGCGGTCGCTTCGGTCAGCTGCTGTTGCAGTTCCTCAATGCGATCCTGACGCTCTTCGGCGGAGCCGATTTGCTGCGGCGGCGGCAAACGCGTTTGCGCTAGGGCCGGCGCGGAAAACAGAAGCCCGGCCGCAGCGAAAATCGCCGCGAGCCGGGTTGTTGCCTGATTGAAGGCCAAACGTTGGGTCATGGGAGAGTTCCTAGTCCCCGCGTTCGGGCCAAATTTTGACGCTTACGAGACAGCGCCGCTAACGATGTTGGTGTGTGCGTTTCTGTTCACACTCCAAGCTTCCTCGTTCACGCGTGCATCGAGCGGGCGCTCTTTGCCGTACGAGACGGTTTCAACACGGTTCTGTGCGATGCCGAGCGACACCAGATAATCGCGGGCGGCAGCAGCGCGGCGGGCGCCGAGTGCGAGATTGTATTCGCGGGTGCCGCGCTCATCGCAGTTGCCGGCGACGAGGATACGGACGTTCGGATATTGACGCAGCCAAGCAGCTTGGCGCTCAAGCACCGAGCGGGCTTCTGCGGAAAGATCGAAACGATCGTAGCCGAAGAAAACGCGGTCGCCGACGGAGACGCGGAAATCTTCAACTGAGCCCGGGGTTGGACCAGATGGTTGAGTGACCGGCGGTGTGGTCGGACCAGTAGGACCAGTCGGCGTCGGCTCAGGGCGGCTTGCGCACGCGGCCAGTGTGGCCACAGCGGCCAATGCAAGAACGGTATTACGCATTAGGACAATTCTCCCCTAGTGAGCGGCGCATTCGGCGGTCGCCGTACCCCCGGTACAAGAATGCAAACCTTACAGAGCCGGTTCCTAGCCGACAATCATGTTCCGGTCATGGCAGTAAGGGCGACCACGCCGGATCAGACGCGTCAGTTTGCGTTGGGATCCGGCGTAAATTTCGCCCGGTTAGGTCAACAGACCACAATTGTGGACCCTCGCCGCGACCTTCGCGGAAGAACATAATGACACGACCGTTTGGTGACCAGGTCGGTGACTCATCGAGATAGCTCTCGGTTAAAATCCGTTCACCGCTCCCATCCGGGCGCATGACGCCGATCGCGAAGCGGCCGCCGCTTTGACGCGTGAACGCGATGAGATCGCCGCGCGGCGACCAAACCGGCGTCGAGTAACGGCCTTCTCCGAAGCTGATGCGGCGTTGGCCCGAGCCGTCGGCGTTCATCACGTAGAGCTGGGGAGAGCCGCCGCGATCCGAGTTGAAGACGATCTGCGCACCGTCAGGCGAATAGCTGGGCGATGTGTCGATCGCGGGCTGATTAGTTAGACGCTGACGCGCGCGCGTACCGAGATCCATCGAGAAGATCTCGGAATTGCCGTTCATATCGAGCGTGAACACGATGCCGTTTCCATCGGGACGGAAACGTGGCGCAAAGGTCATGCCGGGGAAGTCACCCAAGACTTCGCGGCGGTTGGTGTTCAGATTGTAGAGGAAGACGCGCGGCGCGCCGGTTTCGAAGCTCATATAGGTGAGAATGCGCGTGTTTGGCGCAAAGCGCGGCGTCAGCACCATGGCGTCAGGGCCGGTGAGGAAGCTCGGATTGGCGCCGTCCTGATCCATGATCATCAGCCGCTTGATGCGGCGCGTGCGCGGGCCGCTCTCCGACACGAAGAGGATTTGGGTATCGAAATAGCCGCGCTCGCCAGTGAGCTGTTCATAGATCTGGTCGGCAATGCGGTGCGCGATGCGGCGCCAGCCGTCTGGCGTGCGATCGATCTGGAACGCCGTCATCTGCGCTTCGCCAAACACGTCCCAAAGACGAAAGACGACGCGGATGCGGCCATCCGGCAGTGCTTGCACTTCGCCGACGGCGAGTGCTTGCGCGTCGATGATTTTCCAATCGGCGAAACGCGGCGGCACTTCGAGTGCTTGAATGCGCTCGATGAAGGCGTCGGTCCCGATGGAGCGGAAGAGACCTGAGCGCTCGAGGTCGGCGCGGATCACGCCGGAAATATCGCGACCGACTTGCTGCGCGGCGGCGTTGGCGCCGAGAAAGTCGATGACGGCCACGGGCGTCGGGTTCAAGTGGCCCTGGGTGATGTCGACGTGGACACGGCCGATGGCCTGCGTTGGCTGTTGTGCGAAGGCGGGCGCCGCCATGCACAGGATCGACGATACCACCGCCAGCACGATCATTCTGATGAGACGCATCGGCATTTCCTTAAGGCGCTTGAACTCTGAACGTATAGTCTAATTCATCCCACGCGTCGTAATGAGGGCCGACAGCGGGATCTTCCGGAAAAAACGAAAAGTTGCATGATCTGACCGCGCGCAACGCCGCCTCGACGGCGGCGCGCATGTGCGGATCGAACGTCGTATTGGTGGGCGACACAACGCGCGGCTGACCACGAAGGTTGCCGTTGCGATCGAGTTCGAACGACAAGGTCACCACCAAGCGCTCGGGATCGGGCAAATCCGCCGGCATGCGCCAGCAGCGCAACATGGCGCGCTGTGTGAGCGCTGAGACCCGATCTTCCAACGCGACGCGCTCTGCCGTGCCAAGGCCGCCGCCGATTTGATCGCGATCGGAGGTCTCGCCGTGCTCACGGCGACGGCGCTGCTCGGCGTCGCGGTTCAGCAAGTCCTGCGTTGCGCCGACGTTGAACTCTTCTTGCGGCTGGCGCGGACGGCGTGGCGCGGGTTCAGGCGTCAAAGAAGGCGCCTCCTGCTCTTCCGATGGCGGCGCCTCAGATCCCGAAACTTCTTCATCGGGCACATCGCGGGCAAGCGCACGCACGTTCGATTCTGCCGCAACATCGACAATCTCGACCGGCACGACGGTGCCCGATGAAGGCAAGATTGTTGAGCGCGTTTCCCACGCGAGCATCGTCAAGACGACGAAGCCGACGTGCCCTATTGCGGAAACGACCCAACCGGCGCGCATGTCACTGCTCGCGCTGGGTGTCAGCCCGGCGGGGGCCATCGCGCGTATCCGTCACAAGACCGAGATTTTGGAAACCCGATGAGGACAAGCGGGCCATGACGTCCGCGACCATGCCGTAATCGGCAGTAGCGTCGGCGCGAATGAAAACGCGCCGATCGTAGCCTTCGCGCGAAATGGCGCGCATTTGCGCAACCAGCTCGTCCGGCGTCACCACGGTTTCCTGCACATAGATGGTGCCGTCTTCGCGGATCGTGATCGAGAGCGGATCAGTTTCGCTTTCGAGCTGCTTGGCGTCGGTGCGTGGCAACTCGACTGGAACACCGACCGTGAGCAACGGCGCGGTGACCATGAACACGATCAACAGCACCAGCATGACGTCCACAAATGGTGTGACGTTGATCTCACTCAGGCGTCCACGTCGCGATCCACGTCCGCGGCGGCGTGAGGAAGCGGCAAGCCCGCCCGCCATTAGCCGCGCTCGCTGAGGCGGCGCGACAGACGCGCAGCGACTTCATCGCTGAAGGTTTCAAGCCGATCGCCGAAGCGTTCGAGATCGCCGTTGAACTTGTTGTAGAAGATAACTGCCGGGATGGCGGCGACGAGACCGAGTGCGGTGGCGAACAGAGCTTCGGCGATGCCGGGCGCGACGACAGCGAGATTGGTTTGCTGTTGCGCGGCGATGTTGGTGAAGGCGTTCATGATGCCCCACACCGTGCCGAAGAGACCGATAAACGGCGCCGAGGCCGCAACGGTCGCGAGGACGCCCATGTTGCGCGAGGCGCGGCCCAGTTCGCGAGAGACCTGCGCCTGCATCAGACGATCAACGCGATCGAGCATGAGCTGAGCATTCTCCCCCGCCGTGCCGGTGCGGCGCGCTTCACGCCACTCACGCGAGGCGGCGGCGTAGACGCGCGCGAGAGCATCGCGGGGCTTGTCGCTGCGATCTTCCAATTCATCGAGTGAACGGCCTGACCAGAACTCACGCTCGAAGCGGCGCGCATTCTGTTCGAGGTCGCCGAACTGCATCCACTTTTCGACTGCGATCGCCCATGACCACACCGAGGCCACAGCCAAAATCAGCATGACGCCCTTCACGACCGGATCGGCCTGGAGAAAGAGGGTCAATACTGTGATCTGCTCTGCGCCGGATTCCATGCTCGCTCCCGCTTTCGCGGCCATCGTTTCAGCCGCGTTCCCCATACGGTCTAGAGCCGTATGAGTTTGTCAAAAGCTGGACGCCGAGGGCTCTAGAAATGGTTTAAGCCGTTCCAAAAGCACTCCGGGCGGTTTCTTGGCGCGGCCCGTGAGGCTTATGCAACAGACCTGGACCTTCAAGGTGACCAGGGTTTCGTCGAATTTTTCGATTGCCTGCGAAATGAAGATGCGGGGGCCGCGCATCGTTTCGAACGCGGTTTTTACCACGAGCGCATCGTCGATCCGCGCGGGACGGAGAAAATCGAGCTCCATCTTGTTGACGGCGAAAGCGGTGGGCTCTGCAGCGGCGGCGAGTTCATTATGGTGAATGCCGGCGGCGCGCAGGAAGTCACTCCTGCCCCGCTCGAAATAGCGCAGATAATTGGCGTGATAGACAACGCCGCTGAAGTCGGTGTCTTCGTAATAGATCCGCACCGGCAATTGATGGATACGACCATCGAAGCGGCCGCTGCTGGGCTCGTCACTCATGGCACATGCGATACACGAAGGCGCGACAAGTTAGAACAGCGCCGCGATGGCGGCGGCGCGGACGCGGATCTCTGGTACGGCCGTGGATTCCCAAAAGGCGCCCTGGCTTACGGGACCGATGGCGTAAACGCTGGCCTGGGCCTGACCACGCGCATCGATCACACGAGCGTTGTCGTCGAGATCGAAGCCGATACCGGTTGGGTGTGCGCGGGCGAGGCCCTCGGCGAGCAATTGCTCAATCAGCGGGTCGTTGGAGCGCGTAAAATCCATGTTCGAGCCGGTGCAGTTGATGACCGCAGCGACCTCCAGGCGATGGCGCGCAAGGCTACCCCGCTGGCGATGGAAGACCTCGTAAAGCTTGCCCGATTTTTCGGCGGACACCACTTCGCCAGCGAGAACGCGAAGCTTTCCGGAGGCCTGTAACTCTTGGGCGCGCGCAAAGATTTCAGGTGCGGCGCGGTGACGATGGACATCCCACCAAACGCGCAAATGCCGCAAAAACCGGCGCTGATCCTGGATTGAGAGAGCGCGCCATAGGGTTGGCGTTGCGCTGCGCATGCGATCTACAGCCAACTGCCAAGGCTCACCGCGCTCTGCCATGGCGCGCACTTCACGACGAAACTCGTGCAGAGCCTGACTAAGGCGCGGCGGCAATTCGAGAGGCGTCGATGGCGGCGGTTGCGGCGGATCGAGATGCATGCGCGGCGTCTGTCCGCGGCGCGAAAGCGCATAGATAGTCCGTGTGCGCGAGCGCTCCGCAAGCGAAAGCGCGGCATCGATCATGGTGAGCCCCGCGCCCAAGAGCAGCACGTCGCCTTTGCCGATGCGGCGGATTTTGTCCGCATCCCACGGATTGAGCATCGCGATATTGGCGTCCGCGAACACACCCGGTTGCGAAACCGACTGATTGCCCAAGGCGAGCACGATCGCGTTGGCTTCGATGGATTTGCCGCAATTAAGTTCAACGCGCCACCAGCCCGAGCCGGCGCGGCACGCGACCGCGTCACCACGAATGCGTTTCATACCAGCGCCGAACATCGCCGTACGTTGCGCGCGTTTCAGGACGCTCCTAACATAGTCGCCGAATTGGCCGCGCGCCGCGAAAGTCGTCGGCGCGGCGCCGGTTTTAGATTTCAGCCAGTCGGCGAAGTCGTGGGGCTTATCGGCGTACGCGCTCATGTTTGACGCGCGGACATTCAGCAGATGAGACTTGTCTTTGGTCGAGTAAGCGAGACCCGGGCCGAAGCCATCGCGGCCGATGAGCGTCACGCGCGCGGACTTGCGGCGTGTAATAGCGGCTGCCGCGGCCACGCCGGAAAACCCAGCGCCGATGACGACGACGTGCTTACGCGTCATCGCTTGGGGACCTTTTCGCTGATTTGCCCTGGCGTCACACTAACCCCCTCAGGCTCCATTGTGCCCAATCCCGCACCAATCTGCCCATCCAATACCGCATAGCTTAGCCGTTTCTCCGACAGGCAGATGTTGACATGCAACCATATGGTTGCATATAAGGCGACGTGGACACCGAAGGTGAGGCCGTCGACAGCATTTTCCGGGCCCTGGCTGACCGCAGCCGCCGCTCCCTGCTCGACGCGCTCTATGGGCGCAATGGGCAGACGCTCGGCGAACTCTGCGAAGGCCGCGGCATGACGCGCCAGGCTGTGACAAAGCACCTGGCGATCCTGGAGAGCGCCAATCTTGTGGCGAGCGTGAAGCGCGGTCGCGAGAAGCTGCACTACCTCAACCCGGCGCCCATCCATGAGATCGGCGAACGCTGGATCTCCAAATACGACCGGACGCGCCTTGAAGCGTTGTTCGATCTGAAGAAGGCGTTGGAGAGTGACAATGAATGATGGCGACGAACGCATTGTGCCGCCTGACCTTGTCTACGTGTTCTACATTCGGAGCACGGCGCAGAAGGTCTGGGGCGCGCTCACGAAGAGTGAGTTCACGACCAAGTTCTTCTTTGGCCGCACGGTCGAAAGCGATTGGAAACAGGGCTCACCTTGGAAAATGGTAATGCCGGACGGCACACTCGATGTGTTCGGCGAAGTGTTGGTCAGTGATCCGCCAAAAAAGCTCCAAGTCACCTGGAGCGTCGATTGGATTGAGGAGGCCGACAAGCCCGGCCCCGCCATCATTACATATGAGATCGAGCAAGCGGGCGATGCCGTGAAACTCACGATGACGCAACACAGCGACTACCCAATCCCGCGCAAATTCATCCAAGCCGGGGCGCAGGGTTGGGCGATTATTCTTTCATCGCTGAAGAGCCTACTGGAAACCGGTCAGCCGTTGGTCGTGAAGATGGAGCCGCCGAAATGAGCGCTCCCATCGTGAAAGCGCAGATGCTGATCCGCCGGCCGGTAGCCGTCGTGTTCAATGCATTTGTCGATCCAGCGGTCACAACGAAGTTCTGGTTTTCAAGATCGAGCGGAAAACTTGAAGCTGGAAGGCGCATTCGCTGGAACTGGGAGATGTACAGCGTTGGCGACGATATCGATGTGAAGACCATCGAGCCGGACACGCGCATCGTGTTCGAATGGTCATTTCCGAAATCAAACCTAGTCGAACTGCGCTTGTCGCAGCACGCCAAAGGTACGTTTGTCGAGGTCACCAATAGCGGCTTGCGCGGCGATGATGTCGTCGCCGAAGCGATGGATCTCACCAGCGGTTGGAACATCGTGCTCTGCGCCGCCAAGGCGTGGCTTGAACACGGCATTGAACTCAAAGCTGTCGCCGACAAGGCGCCAAATCATAACGTTGAAGGGTGGGATTAATGAGCAAGCCGGAGTTTGTGTACGTCATCTATATTGGCGCGCCGAAACAGAAGATCTGGACCGCGATCACCACAGGTGAGCACACGAAGACATTTTGGAAGCGCTACGTGAAATCGGATTGGAAGGTCGGATCACGCGTTGAGTTTATGTATCCGGACGATCAAGCCAAGCTCAGCCACGATGGCGAAGTTCTGGAGATCGATCCGCCGAACCGCTTGGTGATGACGTTCGATCTGAAGCCAGAAGGCATCGACGAGGCGCCTTCGCGCGTGACCTACGAACTGGAAGAGCACGAACTTGGCACAAAGTTCACGGTGATCCACGAGGGCTTCCCGCCGGATAGCAAAGTACTGCCGGGCATCTCCAATGGCTGGCCTCGCATTCTCTCAAGTATGAAGAGCTACATCGAGAGCGGCAAACTGGGCTGAGGCAGAGTTTGGACGGCCTT